>CALUTW010000001.1 GCA_944323805.1 uncultured Bacteroidales bacterium
AACAGTACCGCGGCACAGTCGATGAAGAGGATGCACCAGTACGGGAGTGCCTTCTGTGAGAAATACCAGTCTGTGATCCGCTGTAGAATGTTCGGTCTCATCATTGAATAGTTTATTTATTGGTAGTAAAGGAAGATGAATTGCAATATGTCACATACCATTGTGCGAATTTCCGGAGGCCATCTCTTAGTGATGTAGATGGCCTGAATCCGAAATCAGTCTCCAAAGGAGTTGTATCGGCATATGTCACTGGGACATCTCCTGGTTGCATCGGTACCAGTTCTCTATGGTCTTCAAAATTGTAGTTTTGCGGGAGCACACCAGCTGCAACCAGTTCTTCCTGAAGTATGGTTACAAAGTCAAGCAGGTTTTCCGGATGACTGTTTCCGATATTATACACTTTGTATGGCGGTACAGGAAGTCCGTCATCTCCGGTTTTTCTTTCAGGGGCATGTCTCATTACTCTGATGACACCTTCAACTATGTCATCAATATATGTGAAGTCTCTCCTGCAGTTCCCGTAATTGAATATCTGGATTTTCTTTCCGGCTACCAGCTTGTTCGAAAATCCGAAATACGCCATGTCCGGTCTCCCTGCCGGGCCGTATACAGTAAAGAATCGCAGGCCGGTACTTGGGATATCGTACAGTTTTGAATAGGCATGAGCCATCAGTTCATTGCTTTTTTTAGTAGCGGCATAGAGACTTACAGGGTTATCGACTTTGTCATCAGTAGAGTAGGGGACTTTCTTGTTGCTTCCGTATACACTTGAGGAACTTGCGTATAAGAGATGTTGGACCCCCTCTGAACCATCATCATATGAATGCCTGCATTCTTCCAGTATGTTGTAGAATCCGATGATATTGGATTCTATGTAGGCATCAGGATTGGTAATTGAATAGCGGACTCCGGCCTGTGCAGCAAGATTTACTACTATCTGCGGCCTGTATTTCCTGAATAGTTCCGATATGGTGGCTTTGTCTGCGATATTGCCTTTAATGAATGTCCAGTCCTGCCCGATAGATTCCAGTTCTTTGAGTCTTTCATATTTGATGTTGACATCATAGTAGTCAGTGATACTGTCTATCCCGATTACCTTTATGCTATCGTGGCCTTCTGCAAAAAGCCGCTTTACCAGATTGGCTCCGATAAATCCGGCAGCGCCAGTTACCAGTATAGTCTTTCCGGAAAGTGTCAGATTATCTTTAAGCATCTGTATAGTAATTTTATTCGTCTTTCTCGTTTCCGTAACCGTAGGAGCCGTAGCCATAACCATATCCGTATCCATAGCCATAATGTCCGTATGAACCATAGCCGTATCGACCTGACCTTCTGGATACACCGTTGAGCACTACTGCCATCCTATTGTATTTCTTTTCATTGTATAGCTCTTCCACTGTAGGCAGTGCGCGCTTGTCCATGATGCCGCTTCTCATCACAAAGACAGAGACGTCGGCGGACTGGGCGATTATGGCCGTGTCGGCTACAATGTCTACCGGCGGACAGTCAAGGAATATGTAGCGGTATTTTGTCTTGAGTGCCTGCAGCATCTCTGTAAAGCGTTCAGACAGCAGGAGCTCTGCCGGGTTAGGAGGAAGTGTTCCTACAGACAGCAGGTCAAGGTTCTCATCGACATTCTGGATGAGCTTGTCGAGGTTGTCATGTTTGCCTATGAGGTAAGATACTACTCCTTCATGGTTCTTGTCCATGGATTTACTGAGTGTGGCCTTTCTCAGGTCAAGGTCAACCATCAGCACTTTCTGTCCCTTGAGTGCCATGCTGGCTGCAATATTCATCGTAATGAATGTCTTTCCTGCATTTGGATTGAATGAAGTTACCATTATGGACTCGTTTTCGTGGCCTTTGCCGAGCATCATGTCGAGATTGGTCCTGAGTACGCGGAATGCTTCGTTGATGATGTTGCGGCTGCCTTTCTTGACCACGATACGGCAGTTCTGGTTGTCGAATCTGTGTCTGCCGATGTTTGCCAGGTTCCTCTTCAGGGTGGATTTCATCTGTGGAATCTCACTGAGGAACGGTATGCTGAGTATCGACAGGTCCTTCTTGTTGGATACCGTATTGTCCATTATCCTGCTGAGGAAGATGATTCCGAACGGGATGCCTGCTCCGAGTACGAGCGCTACGAGCATTATCATCATCTTGTTCGGGGAGACCGGGGCAGGTGCGCCTGTAGGGGACATTATAAGTCGGGTATTCCCTACATTTACAAGACTTGCTATCTCGTTTTCCTCTCTCTTCTGAAGGAGATAGATATAAAGGGATTCCTTTACCTTCTGCTGTCTTTCTATCGACAGGAGCTCCATCTGTTGTCCCGAGCTTGATGCTATGCGGGCCATAATCTGGTCTTCCTGGCTCTTTATCTTGTCAGCCTGCAGCTGCAGGGTTGCAAGAAGGTTGTCAATAGAGCGTATGATAGCGCTCCTGATTGATATCATCGCCGCATTCATGTCTGCAATGAGAGGGTTCTTGTCACTGCTGCTCGAGATAAGCTTGTCTCTCTGGAGTACAATCTGGTTGTATTCCGATATCTGGCTTTCTATGTCGGTGCTTGTCAGTCCGGAATTGGCCGGGATGAGTGCATTGGCGTTGGCAGGTTCCGTAAGGTAGTCCCTGATATACTGTGCGATGGAAAGCTGGTTGTGGACTTCAAAGGATTTGGAGGCGTATTCGGATGATTCCTCGAGATAGGACGCCGACAGCGCCTGCATATCTGTAAGTTTGTTTTCCTCCTTGTATTCCTTGAGGTCCGTCTCGATGCCTCCGAGCTCCTGCTCTATCACGACCAGTCTCTCATTGATGAATTCAGTGGTATTCCTGGCCGAACGGTTCTTGTCATGAACCCATTCGTCATTGTATACGTCGATGAGTGTGCTGAGTATGTTCTCGGCTCTGTTCGGGTATGTATCTTCAAGCGAGAGCACGACGACCGATGTCTGTTTGCCTGAGACAGTTGCACTGAGGTTGTTGGAATAGGCCTTGGCTTTTGCTGCGCTGTTTACCCAATTTACAGTGATTTCCTTTTCCCAGTTGGATGCATATAGTGTCGGGAGCAGGGCGATTGTGCCCACCGGGGTTGACAGTGTGTCTCCGACAGCTCCGGTAATTTCTGTCTTCTTGAGTTTCTCCGGTCCGACAGTGAAGTCCGTAAGTGTAAATGTGCTGTCATCGTCCTTTTTTATCTTGAAGGAGAAAGAAGACATTACAAGGGGTTCTATTACGGACAGTTCGACAGGAGAGTTGTTGTAGAGCTCCCGGTCGCGCATGAACTGGTGCTCTACATAGCTCGTCTCAAGATTGAGCCGTTTTACAACTTTTGTCATAAGGTCAGGGGATGCGAATGCCTCCACTTCGTTGTTGACGTTGACGCTGGAGCCTTGTCCTGCAAAGCCGGAAATGTTTGCGATGTCTCGGAGTGTCGCGTCCTGGGCATCTTCATTGATTATCACCTTTGCAGACCGGCTGAATGTCGCTGGGGTCTTGTACAGGTAGAAGGCTGCAAACACTATGCATATGCCGAGTGACAGCACATACCACCACTTGTATCCCCATATCATGCTCCATATATCCGAAAAGTTGAAGTCTGACTGCTCTTCCTGCTGGAAATTGTTCCTGTAAGTCTCTTCTGCCATAATCAGCTGAAATCTTGTATGTTTTTAGATATCTTTCGTGTTATTTTATCAAGGTTGCAAGCAGAGTCGCCACCGATACCAGCAGGGAGCCGGATGAAATCATTATGCTTGTCATCCTGAGTCCCTTGTCGTCAAGCGTTGACTGCCTTGCCTTGATTTCGCTCGGTTCAACGTATACTATGTCATTCTGCAGGAGGTTGTATGCAGGCGACTTGAACATGTCTACAGAGCAGAGGTCGATATTGTAGAATACTCTTTCCCCATCCATTTCCCTGATGACAGTGACGTTATTCCTCTTGCCGAAGATTGTCAGGTCTCCGGCAAGGCTCAAGGCCTGGAGTACTGTTACCTTGTCTCCTTCAATGGTATATGTCCCTGGTTTATTGACCTCGCCAAGGACAGACACCTTGAAATTCATGAACTCGACGGTCACTACGGCATCGTTGAGATATCCTTCTTCAAGCAGGGTGTTTCTGATGGTCTCTGAAAGCTCCCATCTGGTCATTCCTGCCACCTGCATCCTGCCTAATACAGGGAAGTCGATGAAGCCGTCATTGTCGACAACATAGCCCAAAAGTCTCTGCTGGGCTGTACTTGTGACTATTTCAGACCCGGCCTGATAGCTGACAACCGGAAGATTGAACATCGTTGCAAGTTCCGGATTGCGGCAGGATACGACAATCGATATCATGTCCTTTGGCTGGATGACAATGCCGCCGTGCTTGTCTATCTGTTCTGGATTGTCTATGGCCTTGTCCTGGAAATATGCAATGTCCTTGACTGTTGCACAAGAGGCAAGCATGACGATAGCCATAGTACAGATTACGGCCGTCCTGATTCTTTCTATGGTTTTGTCCATGGTAAGATTATTTGTTTGAAAATATTTGATGCAGGATGATAATCTTTTGGCGCCTAAGCATAACACCGGGGCTTTGAGATGCGTGTAAATAGCTGAATCTCAATCGGTTATTAGGTATTGCCCCTATATTGGATGCGCCTTGTAAGTTCATTGAATGACTAATGCATTCAGCGGACAAAGGTATCAATATTTATAGATAGAAACAATATGTAAACAAGAAAAATATCCTCCCCCATCCGGAAATTTTTTATGACAATATCTTTAAAATGAGCGATTTGACCATTGAAAAGTGGCCCAGGGGCCAGTCTGGGCGGTGTTTTGCCTGAATAACAAAAAACGGGGACAGAACATTTTTTTGTTCCATCCCCGTTATCCTGATATTGTCTTATTACTCAGATAAAGGCTTCATTGTATGGTAGACGTTCTGTACGTCATCGTCCTCTTCCAGCCTTTCGATGAGCTTGTCGAGCTCTGCCCTGTCTTCAGGGGCAACATCCTTCAGGTCGACATTCGGAAGGCGAGTGAATTCTCCGGAGAGCATCTCGTATCCGTTGTCTTCAATATATTTCTGGATATTGTTGAATGCAGTGTATTCTCCGTAGATTATGATTTCCCTGTTGTCGTCCTCGTCAACCTCCTCGAACACTTCCTCTGCCCCGTAGTCTATCAGCTCGAGTTCGAGCTCTTCAATATCTACAGGCTTGTCGCTCTTGATGCGGAACATGCACTTGCGGTCGAACATATAGTCCACGCTGCCGGATGTCCCGAGGGAGCCGCCGCTCTTTGTGAAGTATGAGCGGACATTGGCGACTGTACGGTTGTTGTTGTCTGTTGCAGCCTCTACGAGGAAAGCGATGCCGTGAGGACCGTAGCCTTCGAGTACAATTTCCTTGTAGTCGCTCTGGTCCTTGTCGCTGGCCCTCTTGATTGCACGCTCTATATTGTCCTTAGGCATGTTCTCGCTCCGGGCTGTCTGGAGGAGTGCGCGCAGTCTCGGGTTACCTGTGACATCTGGACCGCCCTGCTTTACGGCTATTGTTATCTCTTTTCCTATCTTTGTGAAGGTGCGGGCCATATGCCCCCATCTCTTGAACTTCCTTTCTTTCCTGAATTCAAATGCTCTTCCCATAAGTTCTGTTATCTAGCTTCAATCCTGGATATGTATTTGTCGATGTCGTAGCCTTCCATGGACTGCGGGTACTTGTCCTTGATTGTCCTGTATACAGCAAGTGCCTTGTCGTACTGTCCGAGCTCCTCGTAAGTGACTCCGGCCTTAAGCAGATAGCCTGCGGCGAACATGTTGTCCGCAATGGATGCGGCCTCCTCGAAATAGGCTGCTGCCTTTTCGTATTCGCTGAGTCCGGCATATGCATCCCCGATGCATGCTGTGGCACGGGCACGGAGTATGCTGTCCTTGCCTTTGTATGAGGTAAGGTAGCTGATGGCTTCATTGTAATTGCCGAGCTGCAGCTCACAGATGCCTGCATACATGTACACTGCCTTGCCTGCCTTCTTGCCGTAGTCCTCTATAATCTGGGCAAAACCGAGCACATTGCCGTCCCCGTTGAGCGCAAGGTCGTATTCCTCTGCTCGGAAATTGGCCTCGGCCGGGTACATCTGCTCCTGGGCTTCAGCCACCATAGGCAGATAGCTGTATTTATGCCAGAAGAAGAAACCGAGCCCCGCAATTATGAGCACTGCAATTATGACGATGATGGCCACCTTGTTGCTGTTGAAGAAAAGCTCTGTCTTCGATACCGCCTCCACGACTGCTGCGGTGTTCTCCTTTGCTCTCTCTTTCTCTTTGTTTTCGTTTGACACCATGATGAGTTTGCTTTTGTTAAACAGGGCGCAAATTTATAAAAAAATTATAAACTGACAAATATTGTATTCTCGTCCGTTCTAAGTATCTTTGCAAGGCCTGCCGCACGGCACGATGCCGTTGTGAAAAGGCGGATTTATAGCAGCAGTATGCCGGTTTTAGAGAAAATGATGGTGTCCGGTTTCCGCAACATAGAGTTTCAGGAGCTGGAGTTTTCGCCTAATGTCAATTGCATATCGGGTAATAACGGGGAAGGCAAGACCAATCTCCTCGATGCGGTGTGGTATCTGTCGATGACCAAGAGCGCGTTTTCATCCTCGGACAGGTTCAATTTCAGGTATGGCTCCGATGAGTTCTCGCTCTCGGGCACTTACAGGATGGAAAACGGACTGGAGAGCCGCTTTGCCGTCAGGGTAACCTCCGGCGGGGAGAAGCGCCTTCTGAGGGATGACAAGCCTTACGGGCGCATATCCGAGCATATAGGAGTCCTCCCGATTGTGATGGTGTCCCCCGCAGATACCTCTCTTGTGAGCGAGTCGGGGGAGGAGCGCAGGAAATTCGTCAATTCTGTGCTTTCTCAGATGGACAGGGAGTACCTGTCCGCCGTACAGCAGTATAACCGGCTTCTCCTGCAGCGCAACAGGATTCTCAAGGGTGTTGCCCCTGACCGGGAGCTTCTTTCCGTCTTTGACCTGAGGATGGCCCCGTATGCGGATTATATCTTCACGGCAAGGAAACGGTTTGCAGCCGACATATCGCCGATAGTGTCGCATTATTACAAGGAGGTCTCCGGCGGCAGGGAGGAGGTGTCCATTACCTACACTTCTGACCTTGACAATGGCGGGCTTGACGAGGTCCTGGCCCGGTCAAGGGAGAAGGATATGGCGCTCAGGTATACTTCGGCCGGCGTACACAGGGATGACCTTGTCTTCACGATGGACGGCTATCCCATAAGGAGATGCGGGTCGCAGGGGCAGCAGAAGTCCTTCCTGGTGTCACTGAAGTTTGCCCAGTATGACATAATGAAGAAGTCGTACGGCTTTGCTCCTACGCTCCTTCTGGACGATGTCTTCGACAAGCTGGACATGAAGCGTATCGCCAACCTGCTTTCGATGGTTGCGGGGAACGAGTTCGGGCAGATATTCATCACGGACAGCAATAAGGTAAGGATGGCGTCGCTGGTGGATTCGCTGACCGATGACAGGGCATATTTTGAATGTTCGGCAGGCTGTTTTACCAGGCAGTGATACAGTTTTGATTACGAATATGGGGAAGACAGGGGATTTCATAGTGCTGAAAAGGCGCGAGCCCGAGACAATGGACCGGCTCATAGAGGAATGCATCAGGGACATGAAGCTTCAGGTGGGGCTTGACGATGTGAGAATCTTCTCTGCCTGGGACGAGGTATCGGGGGCATCGGCCTATACGATGGACAGGTATTTCCGCAACGGGACGTTGTGCTGCAGCATCAGTTCATCTGTAGTGAGAAGTATGCTCCTTGCCAGGAAGAGCCAGCTTGTCAGGCAGATGAATGAGGTGCTCAGGAATGCTTCCGGCCCCGGGATGTCACAGGGAAGGACGATTGAGATAAAGAATCTGATTCTCAGATGATTCGACAGTTTGATAATATATAGAACCAGAAGCGGACATGGACAGGATAAAGATTGTGGCCGACAGGAATATCCCTTTCCTCAAAGGGGTGTTCGAGCCGTATGCCGATGTGGATTATGTTGACGGAAGGGAGATTTCAAGCAAGGATATCAAGGATGCGGATGCACTGGTCATAAGGACCAGGACAAAGTGCAATGCTTCCCTGCTCGATGGGACGTCGGTATCGATGATAGCGACAGCTACAATCGGCACCGACCATATCGATTTCGGCTATTGCGCCGCACATGGCATAGAGGTCCATAATGCCCAGGGCTGCAATGCAGGAGGTGTGATGCAATATGTGTTTTCGGCGCTTTATGGTACGGCTTCCCGGAAGTCGCTCAAGCTTTCGCATGATGACGTGATTGGCATTGTCGGTGTCGGGAATGTCGGGAGACGGGTAGAGCAGATGGCCCGGCATATCGGGTTCAAGGTGCTCCGGTGCGACCCTCCACGTGCGGAGAGGGAAGGGCAGGAGGGTTTCTGCTCTCTCGAGTATCTGCTCATGAATTCCAGGGTTGTCACTCTCCATACCCCTCTGGATGAGACGACAAGAGGAATGGCTGATGAGAATTTCTTCAATATGATACGTCCGGGGGCATTTTTCATCAATACTTCAAGAGGGGAGGTTGTGGTCGAGGACGCTCTGATGGATGCAATCCCGAAGCTCGGGCCTGTAATAATTGACACATGGAATAATGAGCCTGATATCAATACTGAGCTTGTCGATATGGTTGATATCGCTACTCCGCATATTGCCGGGTATTCATATCAGGGCAAGCTTAACGGGACCGCCTCATCAGTGCAGGCTGTCGCGAGACATTTCGGGATAGAGCCTCTTTACGGGTTCGTCCCGGCAGGCGACGGTCCAGACATGCAGCCTGTACATCTGGACCTGAAAGGGATGAATCAGGGGGAGATAACGTCCGTGCTGCAGTATAATTACCCTATATTCACTGATGACTTCATGCTCAGGATGGACCCTTCGTCTTTTGAGAGGCTCAGGTCCGAGTACCGCTATCGCAGGGAAATCTGCATAGGATGATTCTGTATGTGCCGGATGGTGGCCCTGGAGAAATTGATAGAATCTGGAAGAAAAAAGTGAAATATTTTGCCGTTTTTGCACATATTTTATTAAATTTGTAAGTTGTCCGGTCGAAAATTCCAGATGAATGTCTTCCGGAGAACGAAACCTCGGATTATAACACTAAACTTAATAGGAAATGTTTCAGGAAAAAGACATCAGACAGATAGAAGAAAGAGGCTCGTCTGTCAAGACTGTGGAAGAACAGGTGGAAAGATTCAGGAAAGGGTTCCCGTGGATGAAGATTGTTGCTCCGGCAACTCCCGCAAGGGGGATTATGGTGCTTGATGCTGCACAGGAAGAGGCGGCCGTAAAGTATTATGAAGGTGCGCAGATGGACGGGAAATGCAAGTTCGTCCCTGCATCCGGTGCTGCTTCAAGAATGTTCAAGGATCTGTTCAGCGGTCTTGATACGCTGCGCTCAGGTTCGGATGTCAAGCCGGATTCTCCGGCAGCAAGGTTTGCATCCCATATCCGTGAGTTTGCATTCTATGACAGTAATCTGTTCGGGGAGCCGGAGGATACGGCAGAGTACAGGAAGACTGTCCTGTCGAGGACATTGACTGACGAGGGGTTGAATTATGGCGCCAAGCCGAAAGGCGTGATAAAGTTCCACAGATATCCTGACGGCGAGGTGCGGACTGCATTTGCGGAGCATCTTGTCGAAGCACAGGATTATATGCGTAATCCGGATGGCTCGGCCAATATCGTTGTCACAATCTCTCCGGAGCATCAGCATCTCTTTGAAGAGGTCTATGAGGGCGTAAAGGCTGAGTTTGAGAAACGTTATGGTGTAAAGTACAATATCACTTTCACTTTCCAGGACAAGGCGACTGATACTGTAGCGGTGGATGTCGAGAACAGGCCGTTCCGCACGGAGACGGATTCTCTTCTTTTCAGGCCTGCGGGTCATGGTGCGCTCATCTATAATCTCAACAATCTCAAGGAGGAGGTCGTCTCCATAAAGAACATAGACAATGTGGCAAATGAACGCCTCCTTCCTGTTACGGCCAGATACAAGAAGGTGCTTCTTGGCAAGTGTCTTGAGCTCCGCGACACCCTGTTCGGCTTCCTTCGTGAACTGGATGCATGTCCGGATCCGGATTCATCGGAATGCAAGGCTCTGTGTGACAGGATTGAAGCTTTCCTTGACAAGGAACTGTGCACGAAGCTGCCTTCATTGTCCGGCATTGAGCGGGTAGAAATGCTCCGCAGAAAGCTCAACCGTCCTGTCCGCGTGTGCGGAATGGTCAAGAATCAGGGAGAACCGGGCGGCGGACCTTTCATCATCGCTGAAAAGGACGGCTCAACCTCACTTCAGATACTGGAGAGCGTCCAGATCAATATGGAGGACGAGAGTGCAAAGGCGGCCCTTGCATCTGCAACTCATTTCAATCCAGTGGATATCGTCTGCTGTCTGCATGATTATAAGGGGCAGTCATTCAATCTTCTGGAACATGTCGACCATGATGCCGGCTTTATCAGCTCAAAGAGCTATCAGGGACGTGAACTCAAGGCTCTCGAGCTTCCGGGACTGTGGAACGGGTCGATGAGCGACTGGAATACTCTCTTTGTGGAAGTACCTCTCGATACGTTCAATCCGGTCAAGGTTGTCCTCGACCTCCTTCGTCCGGCTCATCAGAACTGACGGTTTTATTTTTGAGACGTGTGTAATATCGGCGGACTGAGTCCGCCGGATAAAGCCTGACCCGAAAACGGGACTTTCTGCGTAAGCATTGAAATTCCTCCTTTCGGGTCAATTATTTACTCGGGACTTGTGTCCGGCGATGCAGGATGATGGCCTGAGAGCTTTACATTATCAGCTCTGGATGTCCTGCAGTATCTCTCCATTTCTTTGGCGAGCACCCTACCAGCTTTGTGAACTGCCTGTGGAAATTGGACCTGTCGCTGAAGCCGGCCATTTCTCCTATCAGGTTGATGGATGTGTCTTTCTGGTCCAGAAGCATCTGTTTGGCGTCCTTTATCCTCAAGTCAGTACGCCAGCTCCTGAAGTCCAGCCCGACTTTCTCCGTGAAATACAGCTGGAGCATTTCTTTTGTCGTGCCGAGGGCGCGGGCGACTTCTTCACGGCTCTTGTCGTATTCCCTGTATTTCTTTTCATTTACCCATCTTTTCAGGGCCGTCTCTATTGCTGCAAATTCTCCTGTAACGTCATCTGTATTGTCTGCCCCGGCGTCTGTTCCGGTGCCTTTGCGGCGGGACTTCTGTCTCCTCCTTGTTCTGGCAGGCTCTGTAAATGCACTGTGTCCGAATGCATCCAGCAGAAGCTTGTGGCTGCCGAGAAATGATATGAAGTTGCTTGCGAAATATATCATGTACAGGATGTAGAAGGATGTGTATATCTTGATAAGGCCTTTCGGCAGGAACATGTATATCAGGATGAACATGGTTGTGAGCATGGTCAGGATATAGCAGAACCTTATCCATTTGACCTTGTGCTCCTCATCCTCGTCGTAATATTTTTCCAGCAGGTCCAGCGATTTCCTGTAGGCCTTGTCGAAGATGATTATCAGCCATGAGTTCTGGAACACGTACAGGACAATGGCTGCAATGGTAGTGATTCTGAACAGCTTCCTGCTTTCGCCAAAAAACGATTCGGTAAGTATTGCGCTTACGAAGAACAGTATGAATACGCTAATCAGCAGTCTGCTTGAATCTATGTATCTCGGCTGCATGAGGTTGATGAGCGAATACGACATCGTGATTGACGAGAATGCCGTAATGATCAGCATGGTGATTGCCGAGAAATCCTCATAGTCCGGAATCTCATGATGGTACAGGGTATAGCCGAAAATGAATGCCCCGATCATGAAATTTGTGGCTATCGTTGTCTTTGACCTTGTCAGCTTCTTGGCATATTCTGTACGCGGGACATTTATAAGGAGCAGTACAATGGCCAGTGTCAGTGATACCGTCATTGCGGTCCACTGGATGAATTGTATATCCAGAATCCGAGACATTTTGTGTGCGGTTAAGAATTGTCTCCTTTAAAACAGATTATCCGTCAGCATCTTCCCCGGTGCCGGCGGATAATCATGATTATGTGTGTCTGCCTGCGTCGTCCTCGTGTGCAGGCGGGCTGTTACTTACCAGCCGAGGATATAGGCGAACATGAGAGGCGCCACTATTGTAGCGTCGGACTCGACGATGAAGCGTGGTGTGTCTACGTCGAGCTTGCCCCATGTGATCTTCTCGTTAGGTACTGCGCCTGAATATGAACCGTATGATGTAGTGCTGTCGGATATCTGGCAGAAATATTTCCAGAGCGGAGTGCCTGTCCATCCGAGATCCTGCTCCATCATAGGTACTACACAGATAGGGAAGTCTCCTGCCGTGCCGCCGCCGATCTGGAAGAAGCCGACGCCTTCCCCGTCAGAATTCTTCTTGTACCAGTCGGTAAGGAACATCATTGTCTCGATTCCGTTCTTGATGATGTGCGGGTCGAGCTCTCCCTTGATGCAGTGTGCTGCAAAGATATTTCCTGTGGTGCAGTCTTCCCATGCAGGGACTACGATAGGGATGTTCTTCTCGCATGCTGCAAGCACCCAGCTGTCCTTCGGGTCGATCTCATAGTACTGCTCGAGTACTCCGCTACGGAGCAGCCTGTACATGACTTCATACGGGAGAAGCCTTTCCCCTTTGGCCTGCATGTCTTTCCATACGTCGAGGAGATGGTGCTCGAGACGGCGGAAAGCCTCCTCTTCAGGGATGCAGGTATCGGTGACACGGTTCATATGGTTGTCGAGGAGCTCTTTTTCCTGTGCAGGAGTAAGGTCCCTGTAGCCTGGCACCCTGTAATAATGGGAGTGCGCCACCAGATTCATGATGTCTTCCTCAAGATTGTTGGCTGAGCATGATACAATCTGGAACTTGTCCTGGCGTATCATCTCGGCGAGGGAGATTCCCAATTCGGCCGTACTCATGGCTCCGGCCATTGCCAACATCATTTTCCCGCCCTTCTTCATGTGTTCGTCATAAGCCTTTGCGGCATCTAAAAGCGACGCAGAGTTGAAATGACGGAAATGGTGCGTAATGAACTGTGAAATAGGTCCTTTTTCCATTTTTAGCTTTTGTTAAATACAAGCTGCGAAGTTAGCGATTTTTTCCATATTTTTGCAATCGTTTTGACTTTTAATTTTTACGGCAGGAAGGCATGTCCTGCATTAATTACGATATCACAGTGCTTTATGGCTATAGACCGCAGACATATCCTGGCATTCGGGAAGATTGATACTCCGTTCTATTTCTACGACATGGACCTTTTCCGCCGGACAGTGTCCGGGCTTGCGTCACTTTCATCGAGGAATGGAATCAAGGTGCATTATGCCGTTAAGGCGAATACGGAGGAACGCCTTCTGCGTCATATCAGTTCATATGGTTTCGGTGCGGACTGCGTGAGCGGTAATGAGGTGGAATATGCGGTCTCATGCGGATTCCGTCCGGAGAATACCGTCTTCGCCGGAGTCGGCAAGAGTGACAGGGAGATACTTTCGTCCCTGAAGCTCGGTATCGGGACCTTCAACTGCGAGTCCCTGCAGGAGATTGAAGTCGTGGACAGTCTTGCCGCGTCTCTCGGTCTGACAGCGAATGTCTCGGTCAGGATTAATCCGGATATCGATGCCCATACGCATAAATATGTCACTACAGGGCTTTATGAGAATAAGTTCGGTATATCAAGGCACGAGTTCGAGCCTCTTGTGGAGCTGCTCGGAAGATGCGGCTCCATCCGTCTGCATGGGCTGCATTTCCATATAGGCTCACAGATTACAGATGTGGCCGAGGTGTATGGCCTTGAATGCAGGAGGGCCTCGGAGATTGTCAGGTGGTTTGAGGATAAGGGCCTTGTAATCGCTAATATCGACCTCGGGGGAGGTCTTGGTGTCGACTATGATGACCCTGATGGCAATCCTGTGGCTGATTTCAGTACATGGTTCAGGACCATATCGTCGGAATTGCCGCTGCGCCCGGGACAGACGGTGCATGTGGAGCCGGGCCGTTCGGTTGTCGCCCAGTGCGGGACCCTTGTATCGCGGGTACTTTTCGTGAAAAGCGGGGAGACCAAGACGTTCCTGATTCTGGATGCAGGGATGAATGACCTTATCAGGCCGGCTCTTTATGGCGCATATCATAAGATAGAGAATCTGTCGGCCATGCTTTCATCGGAAAGTCCGGCTGATGCGGATGCTTCAGGCAGCCAGATCTATGATGTGGTCGGTCCAGTGTGTGAGTCGAGCGATGTATGGGGTGCAGGACGTCTGCTGCCACGTAGCTCGCGAGGGGATATCATTGCCATCAGGAGTGCCGGGGCATACGGGCAGGTAATGGCCAGCCGGTACAATCTCCGGGACCTCGCTCCCGCCGTGTATTCGGATGACCTTGCCGCTGCAGGCGGTGACCTGTGAATTTTAAGGTTTTTTGCTGAAAAATAGATGACAAAACACTACCTTTGCAACGCTTAAAAGATCAGATATGTTTGAAAATCTCGTTGAAAGACTTGAACGCTCATTCAAGATATTGAAGGGTGAGGGGAAAATTACCGAAATAAATGTTGCCGAGACACTGAAGGACATCCGCCGTGCCCTGCTCGATGCCGATGTCAGCTACAAGATAGCCAAGCAGTTCTGCGACGATGTCAAGCAGAAGGCTCTTGGCATGAATGTGCTCACTGCCGTCAAGCCGGAGCAGATGATGGTAAAGATTGTCCACGATGAGCTTGCGGCCCTGATGGGGAGCGAATCGAGCGACATCAATGTGAAGGGACATCCGGGTATCGTCCTTGTGGCGGGTCTTCAGGGTTCGGGAAAGACCACCTTTTCAGGTAAGCTTGCTCTCAACTGCAAGAGCAAGAGGGGAATGAAGACCATGCTTGTTGCATGTGACGTATACCGTCCTGCCGCCATCGACCAGCTCAAGGTGCTCGGGGAGCAGATTGGAGTACCGGTATATTCGGAGGATGGAGTTAAGGATCCTGTAGGTATTGCGAAGAGGGCTGTGGCAAAGGCACGTCAGGAAGGCGTCTCGCTGGTCATCATCGATACTGCCGGCCGTCTGGCGGTTGACCAGGAGATGATGGACGAGATTTCCGCGCTCAAGCAGGCGGTATCTCCGACCGAGACACTGTTTGTCGTTGATGCCATGACCGGCCAGGATGCTGTGGAGACTGCGAAGGCTTTCAATGACAGGCTTGACTTCGACGGTGTCGTCCTGACAAAGATGGATGGAGATACCAGAGGTGGTGCTGCCCTGTCAATCAAGGCTGTTGTCGGCAAGCCTATAAAGTTCGTAAGCTCAGGAGAGAAGATGGAGGCGCTTGATGTCTTCCATCCGAAGAGGATTGCGGACCGTATTCTCGGCATGGGCGATGTCGTAACCCTTGTCGAGAAGGCCCAGGAGCAGTTTGATGAGGAGCAGGCCCGGAAACTCAAGAAGAAGCTGGCCAAGAACCAGTTCACTCTCATGGATTTCTATGACCAGATACAGCAGGTAAAGAAGATGGGGAACATAAAGGACCTCGCTTCCATGATTCCGGGTATGGGAAAGGCTCTTAAGGATGTGGATATAGATAACAATTCCTTCAAGGGAATCGAGGCAATCATAATGTCCATGACCCCGCTGGAAAGGGAGAAGCCGGAGATAATCAACGGTAGCCGCCGTAAACGTATCGCTGACGGCAGCGGTACCTCTCTCCAGGAAGTCAACCGCCTCCTGAAACAGTTTGAGGATACCCGCAGGATGATGAAGACCGTCATGGGCGGAGGGATGGCCAATGCCATGCGCAACATGCGCCGTCCTCGCAGATAGTCTGAAAATGCTTGTACCGGCCTGCATCTCTGCAGACCGGTACATCCTTCAATATTTATGTTTTGAGGAGAGTACAGGTACTCTCTAGAAGATGTCTTCCGGGCTAAGACCCAGCAGGGACATCTTTTTAAGTATCTGAGGCACTTCATTCCTGATGAAGGCTTCACGTTGCTTTTCAAGGACGATTTCCCTGGCATTGTCGGCGATAAAGTAGCCGATTCCCCGCTTGTTGAAGATAATGCCGGCATCAGTGAGTTTCTCGTAGCTGCGCATGACTGTGTTCGGGTTGACACCTATTTCCCCTCCGTAGTCTCTCACTGAAGGAATACGCCCTCCAGGCTGCAGTTCTCCGCCAAGTATCCTGTCGCATACGGAATCGCAGATCTGCAGATATATCGGTCTGTTTGAGTCAAATTCCATAGTATCGCTTTGTAAAGATAGCAACTTCTGCCGAATAATTAATATTGTATCTTTTTTATCCTGAAGTAAATCAGTATATACAGTACCACCGTGCCCACTGCAGCCTCGGTATTTGCAAAGACAATAAGCATCCTGAGGAATTCCTCATCACTGCCAGGGCTGCTGAAGAAGTTATCGTCAATGAAGTTTTCAAGGCCGATGAAGAACAGGAACAGTGCAATGATTGACAGTCCCGAAAGAACCAGGACGGTCTTGGCGATTTTCCCTTTCCTGAAAAAGATGGCACCGAGCAGGAAAGTAAGGAGCGAAACGTGCATGCTCCAGACCATATTCCATCTGTAGTCGACTGTTATGCCGGTTATCCTTGCTTTCCCGATTTTCCCTGCGGAGGCAATCAGGGTTTCCCCGATGCCTGCCCCGGCAATGACTGTCGCCACGAAGTCACAGGCGAGATAGGTTGCAAGGAACATCAGTGGAACCGCTACCGCTGTACAGAGAATAATGGCGGCAGTCTTCTCCAGGGCCGATACCGGAATCAGTGTCCAGTTGCTTCCCCTGCGTTTTCCTGTGACATGCCCATACAACAGGGACGGAATCCACATTGAAAATATACCTATTGTGAACAGTATGCATATCTGCCTGGATTCCAGAGATATGTATTCATAGTCGCCATGATTGAATATCAGGCTTGAAAGGAAGGAAACTGCAAATGCTATTACAGGAATCAGCCCGAATGCCAGGATCTGAATCCCGTTGTCTGCGGTTATGCGTTTGAGTTCGCTGACAAGGTATCGTGCGAATCTCATTGGTTTGAAGATATCGTTGTTTGTCATTTCAATTGTTTTTTGAGGCCGGTTATAGCTGTATCCGGCTGATGCGCCAGTAGAAATATGTGCAGCAGATGATTGTGAACACTGTCTGTATTCCTGTCCAGCTCCATCCTAGGCCGTTGTTGCTGATGAAGTCAGTCCAGGCCGCTTCGTCCACTCCGTCGAGCAATCCTATAGTTATCCACATGAATATCGCCAGTATGGCAAGACTTGTCATGATGGTCAGGAATATCTTGTTCCTTTTGAACATTACCGCTCCGGCAAGTCCGGCCGCAGCCAGGGTAAAAGGCAGGAAGAGCATTGTCGGATTGTTGGCGGAGACAGCCTGGTATCCATCGATTTCCACGATTTCGAACAGCCTGTGTCCTGTCGTAATGTCTATGAAGGATGTCCTGATTCTGTCCGGAAATACCATATGTATTATCCAGTCGCTTCCGAAGTACAGTACAATGAAGATTGCCGGGACAATGAGCAGGGAAATCAGAACAGCACTGAGAAGTTTCTCTGCCTCTGATGCGGGCATCTGCAGATATGCCGCTCCTTTTCTCCACCCGGTAATCATGCCGTAACGGACAATCGGAAAAATCATATAGAACGGCAGGGTAATGCAGATTGAGGCTGCATACGTATGGATATCGCTGACGTTCTCCCAGTACATGGATTCGTACCCTTGATTGACCGTCAATGAGAACAGACAGTATAATGAGAACAGGATGACAGGGGCGAGGCCTGTAATGAGAATTGCCAGACCCTGCGATGAAACGGTATCCGTGACTTCAAAGGACAGGTACCGCAGGAATCTTTTCAGGCAGAACCGGTCTTTTCGGGCCATGGTTGTGCCGTTGCCGGATATGCTGTTATTGTTCATTTCCATTGGTTTTTGTTCGGGAGTCCGCATTGTACCTTATTGTTCCTTCCGGCTGAAAAGCCCCTTTATCAGCTCCTTGTGCCGGTGGACAGTATTGAATAGGGCTTCGATATTGACCTTGCTTTCCTCCCCGGAAGTATTGACATATACCTGGATGCTGCCTCCCGGGATAAGTTCGCTGTAAAGGGCGTCTGCATGTCTCTCCCCGGAGTAATCGAATGTCAGCTTTTCAGCAATCTCTGAGACACCGGCATTCAGGAGTACGTCCTGTCTGTCGAGTATTATGATAGGGTCTATGATATTCTCAAGGTCCCGGACCTGATGGGTGGATATCAGTAGGGTAGTGTCATCGGCAGTATATCTGCTGACCGCTTTCCTGAACTGTGATTTTGACGGGATGTCGAGCCCGTTGGTAGGTTCGTCCATGAACAGGTACCTGCAGTTGCATGCAAGCGCGAAGGAAATGTAAGTCTTTTTCAGCTGCCCGAAAGACATCCTGTTCATCTTCTGGCTGCAGTCCGTCTCGAAGATGTCCATCAGTTCCGCAAACTTGCCGGAATCGAATTTTTCCCAGAAGCGCCCGTAGTTCCTTGCGTAGTCGGATGCCTTCATCGGGATTGCTGCAACCTCGTCGCCAAGGAAATATTCCATTGACAGGAATGACGGCTTCCTTTCGAACGGGTCATAGCCGTCTATATCTATCTTTCCTGCCTTGACTTTCTTAAGACCGCACAACAGTGTGAGCAGTGTGGTCTTACCGACACCGTTCTCGCCGAGGAGGCCGTATATCCTGCCTTCCTCCAGTTGCATTGTAATGTCTTTCAGGACGGTGTTCTTACCGTAGCTGAATGAAATGTTCTCGATTGAAATCATTGCAGTCGAATTTTATCAGTACATGTGTAATAGTGAAGTAGTACACTGCAAATGTATGAATAAAATTCGTAAATGCAATTTTTTTCTGCAGAATCAATGCATTTTGCGGTGTTGTGACTGCCGGAAGAGTTTTTCGTTGGCTGCAAGCACCGGTCTTTCTTCTTCCGGAAGGGCAAATTCGCAGAACCGCTCCCAAATATGGTTTACAGCCTGTGCGGACGGATGGACCATGTCTTCGGAATAGAAGCGGTAGTCCCGGAGTTCGTCCATCATGATCTCGTATGAAGGGAAGTACTCACAGATACCGGGGAAGCTGCTGCATGTCATGTCTGCGGCAAGAAGCAGGGAGGACTTGCTTATCTGGTTCCCGTGCGCTCCGTCTTTCATATGTCTGATGGGGCTGACAGTCAGGATGAATCTTCTGCATCCGGAATTGCTGTGCTCTCCGCCGGATATGTTCCCGGAAGAGATGATCTCGGACAGAAGCCTGGCCGTCTCATCTGACGGGAGCCTTTCTCTCAGGAATTCGTCAGCATTCCTTTTGAGGCAGTTGGAGACGATGATGTCTCTCCCGATATGACGGTAGCACCAGCTTGTACCGAGGGTAATGATGACCCGGTTGCATGTCCGGTAGAATTCCGATGCGCTTTTCAGCCCGGAATTGGCATTTTCCAGGAATTCTTCCATTGACTGACGGGCAAAGGATGTATGGTGGCTGAATGAGCATATCAGCCCGGCCCCGCTTCCCATTGGCACGCAGTCTTCCGGTGTGAATTCACGGCCATCCTCAAGTCTCCGGATGGAATTGTATATTGAGACAGGGTTGTACAATGTCCCGAAGGGGTTGACGCAGACATTGAAACCGAGGTCAGCCATCTTCTGTCCGATGTTGTCGGCGAAGCAGCTTCCGATTATCATTATCTTGTCCTTGTATGAGATCTGTATGCGGCTTTTACCGCATTCGACAGGTGTCAGCAGTTTCAGCATTGCGCGTATCTTTTTATCTGACGTCAAATTTAGCTGTAACTTCCCGGATTCAAAAGCTGCAGCAGCGGAATTTTCTGTTGCAATCGGGCTAAATTTATTAACTTTGACCCCATATAGTGCTGTCCGGACCGGATTGCGGGCAGAGTGATGAAAAGAAAATTATATCGGGTATCCATATGAAGCGGTTGCTGTTCCTGTTTGTTGTGCATATGTCACTGATGCTGTCCTGTCATGCGGCTGAGGTCAGTCCCCGGGATTTGCCTGAGGAGCATTCCGGCGGTGTAAGGTTCGCATATGACGTGGATTTCTCCATGAATTTCGATAACAGGGAGTTTGACCGGAGCCGTCTTTTCCCTTCATATACCATATTCGGGGCGAGACTGACTCCGTCTGTCGGCCTCGCGTTCCTGCAGGATAGCGGGGCATGCCACAGGCTGATGCTCGGGGTGGATATCATGAAGGATTTCGGCAGGTCTCCTGTCGGGAGCCAGGCTTCGGCAGGGCAGGGAAATGCCTCCGTGTTTCATGATGCAGCAGAAGCTGATGCCGGATGGCGCAATCTGAAGCTGTTCAATGAGATTATATTCTATTATGACCTTGATGCCACGCTCGGGAGGACGGATTTTTCCCTTACGGCCGGTATTTTCCCGAGAAGATTCATGGAAGGGGAATATTCCCGGGCTTTCTTCTCGGATTCACTTGTGTGGTATGACAATAATATTGAAGGGCTGCTGATGAAGTTCAGGCGTCCTTCCTCATATTTTGAAATCGGCTGCGACTGGATGGGAAAAGCCGGTGTGGACAGGCGCGAAAGGTTCATGATATTCAGTTCAGGACACGGGCATGTATCCGATATGCTTTCGCTGGGCTATTCTGCCTATATGTATCATTTCGCGGGGTCGGAAAATGCTCCCGGAGTCGTGGACAATATCCTTTTGAATCCGTATGTGCTTCTTGATTTTTCCGGGCTGGTCCCGTTGCAGCATCTGAGCATTTCTGCCGGCTGGCTGCAGTCTCTTCAGAATGACAGGAAACTTGTTGACAGGTATGTCGTACCGGGGGGGGCTGAGATTACGGCATGTGCCGGCAAGTGGAATATCAGCATTGAAAACAGGCTCTTTATCGGACAGAACATGATGCCGTATTATAATTCCATAGGGACGGGAGGGCAGAAATATGCGTCGGACCTTTATTTCGGGGATCCTTTTTTCCGGATGCGCGATGCTTCGGCCGGCTCATGGAATGTGTATGACAGGCTGAAGGTATCGTATGAACCGGGCTTGTCCGATTTTGTGGACCTTAAGATTGCTGCGGTCTTCCATTTCAGCGGAGGATTTGCCGGATGGCAGCAGATGGTAGGGGTACATTTCAATCTCCGGAATCTCATGCTGAAGCTGAAAGGGAAACGATAGATAATGAATTAATTCTGAGCATTATGCTGATATCTGGAAAACGGAATGACATTGTCATTGACAAGACAGCAGGACTGTTGAATATCGCCTTGTGTGAGTTTGTCCCCGAGTGGGAGAATGTCCCGGCGAATCTTTCACGGCTCGATGCTGTCATGGATGAGGTCTTCAATGGCAGTGTCCGCGACGGCATGCCTGCTCCGGATATTGTCGTTCTGCCTGAATGTTTCAGTACTGGCTTCTCGATGAATCCCGGAATCGCGGAGATTCCCGGGCATTCAAGGACAGTCGGCTGGATGCAGCGTGCCGCAGGACTTTATGATTGCGCCATTGCCGGCTCAGTCCCTGTATGGGGCCGGGATGCCAGGAGATATAACAGGCTGTTCTTTGTGACACCTGGCGGCATTTCAGGCGGATACAGCAAAAGGCATCTTTTCTTTGGCGGGGAAACTGAGGCGTTTACACCTGGAAATTCCCGTACAACCGTGGAATACAAGGGATGGCGGATAATGCTTGGGATATGCTTCGACCTGCGTTTCCCGGCGTGGTGCCGCAATGACATGAATAATCCTTACGACCTGTACATCAATGTGGCGAACTGGCCGGCTGCGAGGAAGCGTGCCGCGCAATCACTGATAGAGGCAAGGGCAATCGAGAATGCCGCGTATGTGGCTTTCTGCAACCGTGCTGGAGCGGATGCCCTCCAGAATTATGCCGGAGGCTCTGCGGTAATGGATTTCCGCGGCAGGCCAAGGTTTTCATCAATGAGGGCTTCCGGGACAGATGTCATCCATGCTTCGCTTGACATGGCGGAGATGCTCAGGTTCCGCTCTGCATTCCCTGTCCTTGACCGTATGGATGAATTTTCAATCAAGCTGTGCTAATCGCTGAAGCCGGGATATGATACCGGATAAGATTAATATTAAGGTACGATGAAGAACTTTTTCACACTGTCGGCAGTCATTGCCTTGTCTGTCCTGGCCGGATGCGGGCCGAAGGACGGGCAGTATACATTCCATCTGCTTACTACGAACGATGTACACGGATGCTATTTCGATTCGCTCTATACCGGTGGAGGGACACGGAATTCACTGATGTCAGTATCATGGTATGCGGACAGTGTACGTAATGCTGCCGGAAAGGGGAATGTGATACTTGTGGATGCCGGGGATTGTCTCCAGGGAGACAATGCGGCCTACTATTTCAATTATGTCGATACGGTCTCTCGGCATGTCTATGCAAGGATGGCGGATTATATGCGGTATGATGCCGTTGTCGTCGGGAATCACGATATAGAGACGGGGCATCCGGTATATGACAGGATTGTCCGTCAGATGAAGACGCCGTTTCTTGCGGCAAATGCCATATCTGAGCCTGACGGCAGCCCTTATTTCCGCGACTGTGTGATTCTCCGGCGCCACGGGGTAAAGATTGCCGTGCTGGGCTTTACCAACCCAAATATCAGGAACTGGCTTGCGTATGACTTGTGGAGCGGAATGAGATTCGAGTCCCTGATACCTCTCGTCCAGCAGGATGTCGACAGGGTAATAGCTAAGGAACATCCCCACGCGGTAATTGTAGCCGTACATTCGGGAACCGGGACCGGAGATGGCTCAGCCATTGAAAACCAGGGACTCGACCTTTTCAGGAGTCTTAAAGGAGTAGATTTTCTGGTGTGCGCACACGACCACAGACCATATGTTGCAGAGTCTGACAGCATATGCATCATAAATTCCGGCAGTCATTGCCGTTATCTGGGGCATGGGGTACTGAGCCTTGATTTCAAGGACGGGAAGTGTGTGTCGCGGAATCTTTCAGCCGGCCTTATTCCTGTGGACCGTTCAAGGATTGACAGCGAAATGCAGAAATCTTTCAGGAAGGATTTCGAGGCTGTACGCGAATTTACATTACGTCCTGTCGGAAGTCTGCAGGCCGAACTCCGTACAAGAGATGCCTATACCGGCATGTGCGACTATGTCAACCTTTTGCATACAATATCTCTTGGCGTCCCTGAGGCTGACATTTCATTTGCGGCCCCGCTGACCTTTGACGGCACAGTAAAGCCGGGGATACTTGCCTATAACGATCTGTTTACCATATATCCGTTTGAGAACCAGCTGTATGTGGTCAGAATGAGCGGTCAGGAGATCAAAGATTATCTCGAGTATTCCTATCGCTACTGGATCAATACCGTATCCGGAACTGACGGTCATGTCCTTATGATAAGGAATGAGCCCGATCCGCGTACAGGTCAGAAGAAATGGTCATTTGTCGGGAGGGCATACAATTTTGACTCTGCCGGAGGCCTTGTCTACGATGTAGATATCACGCGGCCGGCAGGGGACCGTATAATAATCCGTTCTTTGGCTGACGGGTCTGCATTCTGCATGGATTCGACCTACAACGTGGCCATGACATCCTACAGGGCCAGCGGCGGAGGCGGGATAATGCGGCTGGGGGCAGGAATAGACACGGATTCCATAGATGACCGGGTGGTTGCCCGGTATCCTGAAATCCGTGAACTGCTGTATGATTATCTTCAGGGATGCGGGACTATCGCCCCGGATTCCATCAGCCGTAGAGAGGTCATAGGAGAATGGCATTTTGTACCATCTGAGCTTGCCTCAAGGCTGATGGAGCATGATATGGCACTAATGTTTGAGTGATTCCTCCCATCTGTCGAGCCCGGACTTGAGGAATTCCGTAAATCCGGGTATGCTGAGGTCGTATCCTCTGACAGGGGCAAGCAGTTCCCCGTCAGGGGATAGAAGCACATAATTAGGCTGCGCGTTGACACCGAAACGTGTGCGGGCGATATATGAGTTGACCCTGCCGAGGTCCTTGAGCATGTCCCCGTTTTCTGTTTCAACCCATTCCTCCTCAGGGAGACGGGTCTTGTCATCTGTGTACAGGGCAACAATTATGTAGTCGTTCCTGAGAATCTCAAGTACTTCCGGGGCGCTCCATACGCGGGATTCCATTTCCCTGCAATTGACACATCCGTGACCTGTAATGTCGACGAATACCGGTTTTCCGGCCTCTTTTGCAGCAGCAAGGCCTTCTTCAAGTGTGAAATATCCGTCAAGACCGAGCGGCAGATGCAGGTCGAACCTGGCCGTATTTCCTTCATTGCGGTCAGCATTTGCGGATGCATTGCCTGTATTTGCCCCGAGCACGAAATCCTGCGAAGTCAAAGGCGGCAGATAGCCGGAAAGCGCCTTCAGCGGGGCACCGAACATTCCCGGAATCATGTAGACGACAAATGAGAATACGGCGATAGCAAGGGCGAGCCTCTTTACCGACACATGGTCTGTCTTGTCGTCATGTGCAAACCTGATCTTCCCGAGAAGATAGAACCCGAGCAGAGTGAAGACAGTAATCCATATCGCAAGGTAGACTTCCCTGTCGAGCAGTCCCCAGTGGTAGGTCTGGTCTGCTACACTGAGGAACTTGAAGCCGAGCGCCACTTCTATGAATCCCAGTACCACTTTCACTGAATTGAGCCAGCCGCCGCTCTTCGGGAGATTCTTCAGAAGCGAAGGGAAGAGCGCCAGTACGGTAAACGGTATTGCAAAGGCGAGAGAGAATGCGAGCATGGCAATCATCGGCTCCCAGAATTCGCCCTGTGTGGCCTTGATAAGCACCGAGCCTACAATCGGTCCCGTGCATGAGAATGATACAAGCACAAGTGTAAGTGCCATGAAGAAGATGCCGAGGAGTCCTCCCTTGTCGGCCCCTTTGTCGCTCTTGTTGACAATGGATGAAGGGAGTGTAATCTCAAATGCACCGAAGAACGATGCGGCGAAGATCATGAACACTATGAAGAACACGATATTAGGAAGCCAGTGCGTTGCAAGCCAGTTGAATATGTCTGCAGTGACTGCATCTCCTCCGACCACTCTTGTTATGACTATGATAAGTGATATAGGGACAGTATAGAGCAGGACTATGAAGAGCCCGTACATCGCAGCCTTGAATCTGCCTGCAGCGGGAGTCGTCGAGCCTTTGAGGAAGAATGACACTGTCATAGGCACCATCGGGAATACGCATGGCGTAAGCAATGCAGCGAATCCCCACAGTATGGCCTCGATTACGATAGCCCAGTTGAACTTCCCGTTCCCTGTACCCGATGCTCCTGTTCCTGCGGCGGAGATTTCCCCCTGTCCGGCAGCCGTGTTCCTGATGCTGATGCTGAATTTCTCATATTCCGGGGAAGCGCAGGCTGTCTCAGTGCATGACATCCAGGTAATCTCTCCGGATACTTCGGCCCTGGCTTCCGATACTGTGACGTTCCGGGCGATGACAATACTGTCGAAGAATACCGGGTCGCCCTCATAATCTACGGACCGGGTAATTTCATATAGCTCCCCGTCGAAAGTACAGCCTGACGGCTCGTCAAATATGACGTCAGTCGGGTACAGTTCGCTGTCGAGAGTGTATGTATGCCATCCCTCTCCGATTGTCCCTGAGAATACTATCCTGTAGGTATTGCCTTCAACATGTTCGGAAGACACTTTCCATGTGATTGTCTCGAGCGGGTCCTGTCCGAAGCCCTGCCCATATGCCGCAAAGGCGGCACATATTGCCGCCAATGCAGATATTGTTCTGATAATCAGATTTTTCACTGTTAGTTCGTTTTGATTATTGCTGTATGCGTCATTATTTTGCGAATGCAACTGACCTGGTCTCACGTATGACAGTGATCTTTACCTGGCCCGGATATACCATCTCTTCCTGGATTTTCTTTGCAATCTCTCCGGACAGTGTCTCTGCATCCTTGTCGGTAACCTGGTCGGCACCGACTATTACCCTCAGTTCGCGTCCTGCCTGGATGGCATAGGTCTTTGTTACGCCCTGATATGACTTGGCAATGTCCTCCATATCCTTGAGTCTCTTTATGTAGGACTCTATGACTTCACGGCGAGCACCCGGCCTCGCCCCGGAGATGGCGTCCCCGACCATGACAAGCGGAGAAATGATGGATGTCATCTCTATTTCCTCGTGGTGGGCACCGATGGCGTTGCATACCTCAGGCTTTTCCTTGTATTTTTCAGCAAGCCTCATACCGAGTATTGCATGAGGAAGCTCAGGGTCTTCATCTGACACTTTACCGATGTCGTGCAGGAGTCCGGCCCTTTTGGCGATTTTAGGGTTCAGGCCAAGCTCCGATGCCATTGTCGCGCAGATGTTGGCTACTTCACGGGAGTGCTGGAGAAGGTTCTGCCCGTATGACGAGCGGTATTTCATCCTTCCGATGAGCTTGACGAGCTCGATGTGCATGCCGTGTATGCCGAGGTCGATGCATGTGCGTTTCCCGGTCTCCATGATTTCGTCTTCAAGCTGCTTCTGGACTTTGGCTACCACTTCCTCGATTCTTGCAGGGTGTATTCGTCCGTCGACAACGAGCTGGTGTAGTGCAAGTCTTGCGACTTCCCTTCTTACAGGGTCGAATGCTGACAGCAGGATGGCCTCTGGAGTGTCATCGACAACTATCTCTACTCCGGTTGCGGCTTCGAGAGCCCTGATATTCCTTCCTTCGCGTCCGATGATGCGCCCCTTTATCTCATCGCTTTCTATATTGAAGACTGTAACGGCATTCTCGATGGCAGTCTCGGAGGCTGTCCTTTGTATTGTATTGATTACAATCCTTTTGGCTTCCTTACTGGCGTTCAGCCTTGCCTCGTCCATTACATCGTTGATATATGACTGTGCCTGTGACCTTGCTTCAGCCTTCATGTTCTCCATGAGCTGGTTCTTTGCCTCGGCTGCCGTCATCCCTGCAATGCTCTCTATCTGTTTGATGGCTTCGTTCCGCAGTTTCTCGTATTCATCTGATTTCTTTGCGGCAAGCTCTACCTGTGCCTTAAGGTTGTCGCGTATTGCTTCTGCCTCGCGGTTTTTCCTGTTAAGTTCGGCGTTCTGCTGGTTCAGGCTGTTCTCCTTCTGCTTGAGCCTGTTCTCGGCATCATGAAGCTGGTTGTTCTTCTCGTTGATGTACTGCTCATGCTCGCTTTTAAGCTGGAGGAATTTCTCCTTTGCCTGGAAAATCTTCTCTTTCTTGATGTTTTCCGCCTCGAGCTCGGCTTTCTGGATAATCTCGTCTTTCTGTCCTTTCAGCAGGAGTTTATGAACATATATATATGTCCCGACGGCAATGATTGCACCGATGGCCGCCGCTAAAAAATAAAATAAAATTTCCATGACACTTTATTGTAATTTATTTTGTTGCTTTTAGTTAACAGCCTTTCCCATGTACATGGAAAAAGCCGGTACAGCTCGTTGAAAGCTGACCGGCCGGAAAAGTTATTCTGCAATAAAAAAGCCGTTAGCCCGATTGTCTGGAAATCTTATGAAAAATAAGATTTGAGCTCCGAAATATGGTTCTGACTTCCTCCGTCCCGCATGCGGAATCCCCAAAAGGGTCACATAGGCCTGTCATTGCCATTCGAGTAAACTCGGTTACTTAGTGTAATTTGATGATTTCAGCAAAATAAGTAACTAACGGCTATATTTATCAATGTTGTCAAGATAACCTTCAATATCTCTCCTAAGCTGCTCCTCCTCACGCTCCATTTCCTCTATCTTCCTTTTGTGCAGCACGTATCCGAGACTGATTGTAAGGGCTGCCATTGTCAGCACTTCCTCCCTGTCCTGCCATGTGACATTCTTCCTTTCCTGCTTGACAATCTGTGCATCAAGAAGCTTTGCCGCGTCCCTCAGGTTCTCTTCTTCGTAAGGGGACTCTACCGGAATCCGGTATTCATGCCCTGCAATCCTGATTGTAATGTCTCGCTTCATCTCTGTCCGCCTCAAATCTCAACCAGTGAGATGCACTTGTCGATTGTCTGTATCATCCTGTCAATCCTTTCCCTCGCCTCTTTCCTCCCTGCAGATGTTGTCACAACGGCATCAGCCAGCTTCAGGCTATCAATTTTCTTCTCCAGCTCCGAAATCCGCTTTCTGCTGTCTTCATTAGTGCGCCTGCATTCCTCAAGTTCCGTCCTGAGCCTTTCATTCTCCGCCCTTTCGGTTTCGTATGCCTGGATCAGTCTTGTGACGGCATCTCTGATGTCTTCAACCATTGCAGGTGCATTTAATGAACACTGTTGCAAAAATACATTTTTTTATCGGAATTTCAAATTAAATCTCAACGCTGCAAGCTGTGCTGTCAGGCCCGGTTGATTATTTCGGCATGTTCCATGCCGTCCTCAATGGCTGCCTTGTTCAGCGGGATGAGACTGCTGTATCTGGCCGGAATGCATTTGCCGAGGCCTTTCTCGACATTCTCGAGTGTGACGAGTGGATTGACCTTGAGCAATGCCCCGAGGACGACCATATTGTATACTTTCGAATTGCCTGTCCTTGCCGCTCCTTCTATGGCGTTGATGCTGCATATGTTTATGTCCTTCCTTTCAGGATGTCTGGTTATGCCGCTCGGGTCATAGATCAGCCAGCCTCCCGGCTTGACAGTCTTCTCGAACTTGTCAAGGGACTGCTGGTTGAGGATTACCGCAGTATCGTATTTCGTGACGATAGGGGAGCCTATCTTCTTGTCGCTGAGGATGACGCATACATTGGCAGTACCTCCTCTCATCTCTGGTCCGTATGATGGCATCCAGGTCACTTCCAGATCCTGCATTATGCCGGAATATGCAAGAATCTTTCCCATGGAGAGCACTCCCTGGCCTCCGAATCCGGCTATTATTATTTCTTCTTTCATTGTTTCTGCTGATTTCGTTGGAACTATTTCAAGACATCCTTTATGTCGCCGATAGGGTATTTGGCAAACATGTTCTCCACCATCCATTTGTTTGCCTCTACCGGGGTCATCTTCCAACCGGAGTTGCAGGTGGAGACAATCTCGACGAATGAGAGGCCGATTCCCTTGGCGCTGTATTCGAAGGCTTTTCTTATCGCACTCTTGGCTTTCCGTGCAGCCACCGCAGTGTGTACCGACTGGCGTGTGATATATGCGGTGCCGTCAAGGTGCGATATCATGTCGGCGATCACGAGAGGGAAACCGTTCAGTTTCGGGTCGCGTCCGTACGGGGTAGTGGAGGTCTTCATGCCTATCAGTGTAGTAGGGGCCATCTGTCCGCCTGTCATTCCGTAGATGCCGTTGTTGATGAAAATTACCACGATGTTCTCCCCTCTGCTGCATGCATGGATGATTTCGGCAGTGCCTATCGATGCAAGGTCTCCGTCCCCCTGGTAAGTGAAGACATATTTGTCCGGGCAAAGCCTCTTGGTGGCGGTGGCGAGGGCAGGTGCGCGACCATGCGCCGCCTCTTCCCAGTCTATGTCGATGTAGTTGTAGGCAAATACGGAGCATCCTACCGGAGATATGCCGATTGTCCTGTCCTGTATGCCCATTTCTTCGATGACTTCAGCCACGAGCTTGTGTACTGTGCCGTGGGAACATCCGGGGCAATAGTGCATCACATTGTCTGTGAGCAGGGCCGGTCTTCTGTAGACGATGTTTTCCGGCTTCTTTATTTCTTCTATGCTGATACTCATTTTATGCTTTTCTTATGCCCGCCGCTAAGCCAGGCCGTTGAACTTCTTGAATTCCGCCACAATCTCTTCAGGCGTATAGATGTTTCCTCCCTGTCTTCCGTAGAAGCCTACAGGGCATGCCCCGTTGACTGCGAGCCTGACATCATGTACCATCTGCCCGAGGTTGAGCTCGATGCTCATCATGCTCTTTGCCTGGGCGGCAAGCCTTGCGATTTCGCCGGACGGGAAAGGATAGAGGGTAATCGGCCTGAGCAGTCCCGCTTTTATTCCCTCGGCCCTCAGTTCGTCGACAACTGCCTCGCAGATTCTTGAGGAGCATCCGAATGCCACGAATATATATTCGGCATCTCCGGTCATGTACTCGCTGAACCTGACCTCATTGGCCTCTATCATTGCGTATTTTTCCTTGAGCTTGATGTTGAACTGCTCCTGTATGTCCGCATCAAGGGACAGTGAAGTGATTATGTGCCTTTCGCGGCTTGCAGGCTTGCCTGTAACAGCCCATGGGGCATCCCTGAGTATCTCCTCGGCTGTCCGGCGCGGCTTCATCGGGTGCATCTCGACCTTTTCCATCATCTGCCCGATGATACCGTCCGCAAGCACGACGACAGGGTTGCGGTACTTGAATGCAAGCTCGAAACCCCAGTCTACGAAATCATACATATCCTGGGCCGAAGCCGGGGCGATGACTATATTATGGTAGTCTCCGTGCCCGCCGCCTTTCACTATCTGGTTGTAGTCGCTCTGGCTCGGCTGTATCGTGCCGAGTCCCGGGCCGCCGCGCATTACGTCGACTACCACGCATGGCAGCTCGGCACCCGCTATATAGCTGATTCCCTCGCACATGAGGCTGACTCCCGGACTGCTGGACGATGTCATGACCTTCTTCCCGCAGCTGGCACCTCCATACAGCATGTTGATGGAGGATGTCTCGCTTTCCGCCTGGAGTACGACCATTCCGGTTGTCTCCCATGGCTTCTCTTTCATGAGAGTCTCCATGACTTCGGACTGTGGAGTGATAGGATATCCGAAATATCCGTCCACCCCGTTGCGTATTGCCGATATGGCAATAGCCTCATTACCTTTCATCAATATCTTTTCTGCCATATCCTTAAATTTTGACTCTATAGACTGTGATTACCGAATCCGGGCAGACCGTCGCGCAGTTGGAGCAGCCTATGCATGCGTCTCCTGTCATTTCTGCGTAATGGTAGCCCTTGCTGTTGACCTTGTCCGACAGTCTGATGCTGTCTGTCGGGCAGTTGGCGATACAAACAGAACAGCCCTTGCATTTCTGGGTATCGACTTCTATTGCTCCTTTGAATGCCATCTGTTAAAAAAGTTTTATCAAATCGGTTTCAAATTTACTAAAAAACGGGAATTCAAAAAATCTTTGTCCATGGAAAAATTTAGTTATATTTGAAAATATTTCAAGGCTGCCTGCAGGCGGCCGGCGATGTTCAGATTGATGAATCAGTCTATACTGATATGGGAAGTATTGTGTTGAAGAATATTATGCTCCAGGACTCGTCGTCTGCGGATATCGTTGTCGCAGACGGGGTCATCAGGGAGATACGTCCTGCCGGTGCGGGCCTTGATGACGCATTCCGGGACGGTGCGGAGGTCCTGGACTGTACGGGGAAGCTTGCCTTGCCCGGTTTTGTGAATATGCATACCCATGCAGCCATGTCGCTTATGCGCGGACTGGAGGAGGATGTCCTTTTCCACAGGTGGCTGGACAGGATATGGGAGGTGGAGTCTAGGATTGATCCGGAGTTTGTCTATTGGGGGACAAAGGTGGCATGCATCGAGATGCTCAGGACGGGTACGACTACATGCAACAATCATTACTGGTTCGCAGGGACGGCATATGAGGCCGCTTCCGGGACGGGCATCAGGCCGGTGGAGTCATATGTGTTTCTGGACAAGTTCGACAGTTACGAGGCCGAGCGCCAGAAGGAGCAGTGCATCAGGATGTATGAGAAGTCCCTGTCATGGGATGAACCGGGAAGATTTACAATAGGGATACATTCAATCTATTCGGTCGGAAGCGGGACCATGCAGTGGGCTGCGGATTTCGCAAGAAGACACGGGCTGAAGATCCACATACATCTCAGCGAGACGCGAAAGGAGGTGGAGGACTGCCTTGCCGGACACGGCCTTACACCGGTGGAATACCTTGACAGGCTGGGTATTCTCGGTCCGGACCTTATCGCCGCCCATACTCTGTGGGTGTCTGACCGGGATGTCGAACTGCTCGGGCAGCATCATGTCAATTGCGTGCATAACATAAATTCCAATCTCAAGCTTTCTTCCGGCTACAGGTTCAGATATAATGAACTGAGGGATGCCGGTGCGAATATCTGCATAGGCACTGACGGCTGCGCATCGTCCAACAATCTCGACATCCTTGAGGCTCTCAAGACAGCTGCAATGGTGCAGAAGGCATGGCGGGAGGACCCTTCCGCAATGCCTCTCGATGAACTGATGTCAATCGCGACAGAGAACGGTGCCAGGGCCCTTGGCTTCAATACGGGTGTAATCGCCGAGGGAAAGGATGCAGATATACTGATTGTCGATACTGACAATACGTTCTTCCTGTCCGGGGGCTCTCTGCTGGCCAATTTTATCTATTCCGCACACAGTGACTGCATCAGAACCGTCCTGTGCAAGGGACGTATTGTAATGCGTGACAGGGAGGTGCCTGGAGAGAAGGAGATACTTGAGGAAGGTCGCAGGGTGCTCGCGAAAATATGAACTTTAACTTCAAGATATGATATCTATGGACGAGAGAACAGAAAGAATCCATAAGGCTGCGGAGTACCTGCAGCAGAGGCTGGAAGGGCGCAGGCCTGTAGCCGGGATAGTCCTTGGCAGCGGACTGGGGAAGCTGGCCGACCGTATAGAGGACCCGATAACGGTCCCGTACAGGGAGATTCCGGGATTTCCTGTCTCGACGGCAATAGGCCATAAGGGCAATTTCATATCCGGCAGGCTCGGAGGAAAGGAGGTGCTTGCCATGCAGGGACGTTTCCATTATTATGAAGGATATCCGATGGACCTTGTTACCCTGCCTGTAAGGGTAATGAAAGTGCTCGGTATCGGTTTCCTCTTCGTCTCCAATGCGGCCGGAGGCGTCAATTTTGACTTCAGGGTGGGAGACCTGATGATAATAAGGGACCATATCAATCTCCTGCCTAATCCTCTTGTAGGAAAGAATCTGGATGAATTCGGCCCGAGATTCCCCGACATGACGAGGCCGTATGACCCGGCCCTGATTGCAAAGGCTGAGGGCGTGGCGGCTGAATGCGGTATCCCCGTAAAGAAGGGTGTATATCTTGCCGGCACCGGACCGTCGTATGAGACGCCTGCGGAGTACAGGTATTTCAGGATGATCGGAGCCGATGCTGTCGGCATGTCCACCATCCCTGAGGTAATCGTTGCCAGGCATTCGTCGATTCCAGTATTCGGGATGTCAGTGATAACCAATGAGGCGCATGATGACTATGCCGAGGATTTCGAGAACAACGGCGATGATGTCGTAGCGGCTGCCGACGCCGCTGCTGACAGGATGACAACGCTGTTTACCAGGATGATAGAAACACTTTAACCGGAACTGGCTACGATGAATTCTTTTTGTATAGCAGCCTTTATTCAGGCTGCAATGCTGTTGTGTATCCATCCGGAGAACATGTCGGCACATCCGGATGGCATGTCGGCAGGAGACAGGTCTGTGCAGGCCGTCTGGAATCCGGACAGGGGAAGCCATTATGTGAATCCCATATTGAATGCGGACTATTCCGATCCGGATGTGTGCCGGGTGGGAGATGATTTCTATATGACTGCATCATCCTTTAACTGTATGCCCGGACTTCAGATACTGCATTCGACGGACCTTGTCAACTGGGAGATTGTAGGGGCGGCGTTACATGACTATCCTGTAGAAGGCTGGGATGATTCCGTGCAGCACGGCAACGGGATCTGGGCTCCTGCCATAAGATATCATGACGGGGAGTTCTACATCTATTGCGGTGACCCTGACCGGGGGATATTCATGATCAAGACTGATGACCCGAGAGGAAGGTGGAGTGACCCGGTATGGGTCGTGAAGGCGAAAGGCTACATTGACCCGTGTCCGCTCTGGGACGATGACGGCAAGGCTTATCTTTCACATGGTTGTGCAGGAAGCCGTGCGCAGTTCAAGAGTATCCTCTTTGTCGCACCCATGTCTCCTGACGGGACATCTCTGCTGGGGGACAGCATGATTGTGTATGACGGGCATGAGACGCAGCCGACAATCGAGGGGACGAAGCTGTACAGGAGAAACGGATGGTATTATATCTTCTCTCCTGCCGGAGGTGTGCCTACCGGATGGCAGGTTGTCCTCCGCAGCCGCAGTCCTTTCGGCCCGTATGAGGAAAGGGTAGTGATGGCCCAGGGCGACAGTCCTGTAAACGGACCTCATCAGGGAGCATGGGTGGATACTCCGTCAGGCGAGGACTGGTTCCTGCACTTCCAGGACAAGGGGGCATATGGACGTGTGGTCCATCTGCAGCCTATGGAGTGGCATGATGACTGGCCTGTGATAGGTGTGGACGATGACAGGGATGGTGTCGGAGAGCCTGTGATGCAATACAGGAAGCCACAGCTGACTTCATCCGGGGTCTTCCAGCCTGCCGGAAGTGACGAATTCGCCGGTTTCGGGCTCGGTCTGCAGTGGCAATGGCAGGGAGTACCTTCCCCGTACTGGTATTATACTGATGCGGCAAGGGAGCAGCTCAGGCTATATTCCGTGCCTGTTCCGGAGGATTTCTCCAATCTTTCCGACTGTCCCAACCTTCTCCTTCAGAAATTCCCTGCGGATGATTTCACAGTGACGGCAAAGGTTACATTCATACCTAATCCGGCTCTCGGCCGGAAGGGAGAGACTGCCGGTCTTGTGGTTTTCGGGCTGGATTATGCCGCATTGGTCCTTGAAGATACTCCGGACGGTATTGTCCTGTCATACAGGACATGCCATGATGCCCTTGAAGGTGGACAGGAGCAGGTCTTGCCTGCCGGCAGCCATGGAGACCCGGCAATAATCCCGTCGCGTCCCCTTCCTGTGCCGTATTCCGACAAGTACATGTCTGTGACAGTCCCTCCCGTGCCGCCTCTTGAATATGTTGCAGCCGATGTATGGCTCAGGGTTGAGGTGGAGTCTGTTCCTCATGAAGGCAACGTCGATGATGCCGTATGTACTTTTTCATACAGTACAGACGGAAAGAGATATGTCCGTATCCGTGATAAGTTTACGGCAGCTCCGGGCAAATGGATAGGTGCCAAGGTGGGGCTTTTCTGCAACCGTCCGGTATCCACCAATGATGCAGGATGGCTTGATGTTGACTGGTTCAGGATACATCAATAGCGCTGTAGTCAGTCCAGCCTGTCCAGATTGTCGAGGAACAGGCTGGCAGATGCATCGGAAGGCATCCTCCAGTCTCCTCTCGGGGAGAGTGTCACAGATCCGACTTTAGGCCCGTCCGGAAGGCATGACCGCTTGAACTGCTGGCTGAAGAATCTCCTGAAGAAGATCTTCAGCCATTTCTTTACAGTATCCCTGTCGTATCTGTCCCATGGCTGTCCCTGTTCAGCATCCTGATGTGTCTGCGGACTGCAGAACGCCTTTTCGGCAAGGAAAAGTATCTTTTCAGGCGTGTATCCGAAACGGAAGAAATTGTACAGGAAGAAGTCATGCAGTTCATAAGGGCCTACAAGGTCTTCTGTCTTCTGCAGGATATTCCCGTTATTGTCGGCAGGAAGCAGTTCCGGGCTTATCGGGGTATCTATGATGTCCAGCAGTATATCGCGGACTGTCCTGGTGCCGGATGCTCCTTCCATGTAGCCGGCGCCGGTCGCTCCGGAGGCGAAGTGGTTGTCGGCAATCCATCTTACAAGGTGCCTGACAAGTGTCTTCGGTATGCTTGCGTTGACAGCATACATAGACATGTGGTCACCGTTGTATGTCGCCCAGCCAAGTGCAAGCTCGGACAGGTCTCCCGTGCCTATGACGATGCCCCCGTTCTGATTGGCCACATCCATGAGTATCTGTGTCCGTTCGCGGGCCTGGGAGTTCTCGTAAGTGATATCATGGACATCCTTGTCATGTCCTATGTCCATGAAATGCCTGTCACAGGCCGCTGTGATTGATATCTCTTTTGAAGTGATGCCCAAGGCATGCATAAGGTCCCAGGCATTGCCGTGTGTGCGGCCTGTAGTCCCGTATCCTGGCATGGTAATGCCTATGATGCGGCTTCTTTCCCATCCGAGCCTGTCGAAAGCCATTGCCGTGACCAGCAGCGCGAGTGTGCTGTCAAGCCCTCCGGAGATGCCTATCACTGCAGTCCTGCATCTGATATGGTCCAGCCTGGTCATAAGCCCTGAAACCTGCATCGAGAATATCTCCCTGCACCGGTCCTTCATTTCTTGCCCGTATCCTCCCGGTACAAACGGATGCGGCTCGACATATCTGTACAGCATGCTGTTGAAATCGGTGTCTGCCGGTTTTCCGACCGGCACCCTTGAATACAGCCTGCCGTATCCGGATGCTTCGGTTCCGTCAGGGGAATATGCCTTGAATGTGTTCATCTTCTGTCTCAGTACTGCAAGCTTGCCGCAGTCGATATCTGCTATGAGCAGTTGAGGTCCGGTAACGAATCTTTCGTTTTCGGCAAGTATGCTGCCGTTCTCGCATATCAGGGCTGCCCCGGCATAGGTCATATCCTGGGTGGATTCTCCGTAGCCGGCTGAAGAGTAGATATATCCCGATACCGTACGGGCCGACTGCTGGCATACCAGGGTGCGTCTGTACTCATGTTTCATCAGGACCTCGTTGCTTGCCGACAGGTTGACTATGACCCGCGCTCCTGCGATGGCAAGCCATGATGACGGCGGGACAGGTGTCCACAGGTCTTCGCAGATTTCAATCCCGAACGGGATATTGCCTATTTCGAAGATCATGTTAGGGGATATGTTGCATCTGAAGCCGGCGTATTCGGTTTCGGCCGTGAACCCTTCCCGTACCGAATCCTTGCCGTTAAAGATGAAATGCCCATCTCCTGCTGTAGCCGGAGTCATGAAATCCGTTCCCGGGCTGAACCATCGCGATTCATAAAACTCATTGTAGGTGGGGATATGGATTTTCGGGACAAGTCCCTTAATGTTGCCGTTCCTTATGACTGCTGCACAATTGTACAGTCGGTCCCTGCTCCTGACTGGAGTGCCTGCGACTATAGTGATGTCCTTGCCGCGGCTGTGCTCCATGATTCTTGCCGTGCCTTGTTCTGCGGCGTCCAGCAGGATGTCCTGTCCGAAAAGGTCTCCGCACGTATATCCTGTCAGGCACAGTTCCGGGAAGACAATCAGCGAAACCTCTTTCCCGGCGGCCTCGTCAATCAGGCTGCATATGCATTCAACATTGCGGGTCACGTCTCCCGGCTTTACAGAGGGTTTTGCAGCGGCAACCCTCAGGAATCCGTAGTCTTTCATCCTTGTACCCATATCTTCAGTTATTGCTGGACTGTTTCCGCGGCTTACTGCATGTCAGAAGCCATATTCTCCATCTCGGAGACAGGTATCCTGCCACCGATATATATCAATGCATATTCCGAACCGGAGAACATTATCATCTCGAGTATGGTTGAATCCCCTTCCATCTTGACCCATACCGACATGTCATCGTCGTCATTGTTCATTTCAGCGGCCTTTTCATAACCGGAAAGGATGCTGGTCAGCTCGGCCGACATTGAATCCCTGACATCTTCCTCCGCCTGTTCGGCCGACACGACGGTTATCCGGTCTACGTATTTGAGCCATGCGCTGTCTCCGTCATCATCATTCCCGGCGGCCATCTTTGCCAGTCCGAGCAGGAATCTGCCCATATTGACTGACTCGACACCTTCTTTGTCGCCGTATTTCTCTATAATGCCGATGACAGCGGATTCCCGGTCATTTGCTTTCTTTGCATGCATGACTGTGCCGGATACGGCCATGACTATTGCCGCGAGTATGGCGGCCATTATTCTCTTTTTCATTTCAGGTCCTTTAAATTTTGTGTCAGCTGATTGATATGATTCCGTTAAAACATGAAAATACCCTTGCCGCCGGACCGGTGGCAAGGGTTATTGCTGAAGCAGAAAACCGGCGGCACTGCTGCTATAGTTCCTCGAAATCGACATCCGAGAAACTGTTCTCCTCATCCTTGTGTTCCGGTATGTCCTCGCCCTTGAGGCAGTTCTGCTTGATGTATTCTATTACTTCCTGGAGTCCTTCTGCGAATTTGTCAAAATCCTCCTTGTAAAGGAAAATCTTATGCTTGTCATAGGCAAAATGCCCGTCCTTGTCCACCCTGCGTTTGCTTTCAGTGATAGTCAGATAATAGTCATTGCCTTTAGTGGCCTTGACATCAAAGAAGTATGTGCGTTTTCCCGCCCTGATCGGCTTGGAGTAGACATCCTCGCTTGAACGCTCGATTGAGCCGGCTCCTTCAATATCCTCACTGTACATTACGATGTAATTTTTTTATGTAAAACCTTGCAAATATAAGGATTTTTCTGAAATAGAGTATATCTTTGCAGAAATTTTTGAGTTCACATATGCTTAACAGACGTATTCTAAGGATAAAGGCTTTCAAGGTGTTGTACAGCAGTATGGCGGCAGGGAACATGTCGCTGGCGGAGGCGGAGTCTGTACTCGAGGAATCCTGCGAGGCTACCAGAGACCTCTACATCTTCATGCTGGGCATCGTGTCTCCTCTTACCGCAGTGGCAAGGGAGCGGATAGAAGCCGCAAAGGCGAAATTCAATCCGTCCGAGGAGGAACGCAACCCCAATATGAAATTTGCCGGCAACCGTCTTGCTGCTCTGCTTGATGCTGATCCGGATTTCACAAAGATATTCAGGAAGAAGAAATTCTCGTGGGAACAGTACGACCTCTTTCTTAAGAAGATATATGCTTCAGTTTCAGGCAAGAAGTACTTCGCGGACTATATGGCTTCCCCGGAGTCGTCCTTGAAGGAAGACTGCCGGCTGTTCGTGAAGATTTTCGAAAAGGAGTTCGTGGACAGTCCCGAGCTGGAGAAGATTCTGGAGGACATGTCAATATACTGGAATGACGACCTCGCATATTCCCTTACGTTCGTCTGCCGCAGCCTGGATTCCATTGCAAAAGGGGAGAGATGGAGTCTTCCTGCCCTGTACATGAGCGATCTTGTACCTGGACCTGACAAGGAGAGCGACAAGCTTTTTGTGAAAAAGCTGCTCAGGAGCGCGTTTACCGGTTATCAGAAGTATTCCGAGATGGTGTCCGCATCGGTGTCCAACTGGGACAGGGAAAGGATTGTGTCTACCGATATGGCGCTGATCGTGCTCGGCCTTGCCGAGGCCGTGACATTCCCGGCAATACCTGTCAAGGTCACTATCAATGAATATGTCGAGATCTCCAAGTTCTACGGAACGCCAAAGAGCCGCATATTCGTGAACGGACTTCTCGACCGGCTGATACAGAAAATGGTCAATGACGGCCAGATTGAAAAGAGCGGGAAAGGGCTTATATAGGATAACAAATAAATTTGCTCTGCTCTCGGCTTCTGCGTATATTTGCATCCGAAGTTTCTGCCGGGAATCCGGCTATTTATAAATGTGCGTCCTTTGACGCAAAACCAGATCTGAAAATGAATATCTTGACATTATTACAGGCAGCACCTGGTGCTGCACAGCAGCCTGCAGGCGGAGGCTGGTCCATGTGGATTATGCTTATCCTCATCTTCGTGGTCATGTGGCTTTTCATGATCCGTCCACAGAGGAAGCAGCAGAAGGAACTCCAGAAATTCCGTGAAGGTCTCCAGAAAGGGGATAAGATTGTCACTATCGGGGGCATTTACGGCACCGTCGCAGAAGTGAAGGAGAAGACCCTTATCATCGAGGTTGACAGCAATGTCAAGATCAAGGTTGACAAGAACTCGGTGGTAAAGGATTTTTCCGCTGCCCAGCAGCAGTAGGGAAGTACATTTGATGCAGGAGGCTGTGCCTCGCTGATGTACGGTACTGCATATGAAAAGGATAATCGGCAAAATATTGCAGTTGATTGATTTCAACGGGAGAGATTGGACAGTATTCCTGCTTTCTCTCCTGTTGGCTTTTAGCATATGGCTAATACATAATCTTTCCCTCAGGTATTCTGAATTCATCCAGGTGCCGGTAAGGGTCCAGTGCGAGCTCGAAGGGCATGCCGATCTTTCTTCCAATGTGGGGGATATTGTGGCCCGCTGCCAGACAAGCGGATACAATGTCCTCAGGGCCGACAGGCAGCTGAAAGGCAAGCCTATGGTACTGAAGGTTGATCCGTCCGTGCTCCATAATCGCGACGGGGAGACTTTCTATCTGACTTCAGACGGCCTTCAGGAATATGCCCACCTGATTTTCGGGGAGAATGTGACAATCGAATATTTCCTGAGCGATACCGTTTTTTTTCGCTTCCCGTACGAGACTCACAAGAAAGTGCCTGTATTTCCTGTCCATATCCTGAGATATGACCCTCAGTTTATCGGTCAGGGAGAGCTTGCGGTCGAGCCTGACTCAGTCGTGCTGTACGGGGAACCGTCACATCTTGACAATATCGACAGGGTAATGACCGAGGCTATAAGGATTGACGGGATTTCCTCCAATGTGCATGGTACAGCCAGGCTTGAACGTGTCAAGGGCATCCGTATGTCTACGGGGACTGTAAGGTATTCCCAGAACGTGACGAGATATGTGGAGGTCAAGTCTGTCGTCTCCATCCAGGGGCGAAATGTGCCTCCGGATAAGGAACTGAGAATATATCCGTCGACGGCGGAGGTGTCGTTCCGCTGTATCTTTCCGATGCCGGTCAATATTACAGGGTCTGTCCGCTTCTATGTAGACTACAATGATTTCATGGATTCCCTGGACGGGAAATGCACTGTCGTGACTGACCCGCTTCCGCCTGAGATAATCGGGTATGAGGTGCGGCCTATCGTGTTTGACTGTGTTGTCAATGAACGCTGATGAAGACTCTTGCCGTAACAGGGGGAATCGGCAGCGGTAAGTCTCTCGTATGTTCAGAGTTCGCTGCATTAGGGGTGCCGGTATATGATTCCGACAGCCGGACCAAGCGGCTGTATGATACCGACAGGTCCCTTGTCGACAGCCTCGAATCCGCTTTCGGATGCCGTCTGCTCGATGACAGCGGGACATTTGACAGGGCCCGTCTTGCATTACTTGTATTTCCAGACGAGGAAAATATGAAAAAGCTGGAATCGCTTGTACATCCGCGTGTGCTTGATGATTTCGTGCGGTGGAGAGAAGGGGTGGCGGACAGCCTTCCGTGCTGGAATCCGGCTGCAGGCAATGTCCCGTTTGTCATAATCGAATCTGCCATAATCCTTGAAAAGCCCCTTTTCCACAGTGTAGCCGACCGGGTACTTCTGGTGGATGCGCCGGTTGCGACAAGGCTGCAGCGGGCCTGTGCAAGGGATGGGGCATCGGAGGCTGCAGTAATGGAAAGGATGGCCCGGCAGCCGATGTTCAATGCCTTTTCTGACGGATTGTCTGTCCCTGGAGTCGATTTCGTAATCCGGAATGACGGTACTCCGGAGGAACTCAGGGATATGGTAAGGCAGCTCTGCGGGGAACTGTGGAAATGAGCATGAAATGTCCGTGCGCATTTTGTGGAGCCGTAATTGAAAAATGTATATATTTGCCGTTGCAAATGAATTTGTGTTGTTTCAGAATAAAAGTGTAAAACCATGAAGACAGATCTATCAAAGATTCTTTCAGTATCAGGCCAGAGCGGTCTTTTCCAGTATGTTGCACAGGCAAGGTCAGGCGCAATCGTCGAGGCTCTTGCAGACAGGAAGAGAGCCTGTTTCGGAATGAACAGCAGGATGACTACGCTGGCTGATATCTCTATCTATACCGATGAAGGCGAAGTCAAGCTCAAGGATGTGCTCCTCAAAATGAAGGAAGTGCTGGGGGATAATGACGCCCCTTCTTCAAAGTCGTCTCCTGACCAGCTCAAATCCTTGTTCGCCGAGGCGTTGCCGGATTACGACAGGGACAGGTTCTATGTATCGCACATGAAGAAGGTTGTGGAATGGTACAATGCCCTTAAGCATTATGCGTCCCTTGATTTTGTCGAGGAGGGCGATGCTGCAGCTGAGACGGAGCCGGAGGAAGTAAAGGAATAATGATGGACCGTCTCAGGAGACTTCAGATACAGACACTCGGATGTTCCAAGAACAGGGTCGATTCGGAGCATATACTTTCCCAGCTGGAGGGATATTATGAAATTATCCCCGAATCAGAGGAAGATGCTCCTGTCGATGTGCTGTTGCTGAATACCTGCGGATTCATAGGGGATGCCAAGGAAGAGTCCGTAGACGCCATCCTTCATGCGGCAGGACGGAAAAAACAGGGGACAGTCGGACAGATAATTGTGTTCGGCTGTCTTTCCCAGCGGTATCAGGATGAACTGCCGGAGCTGATTCCGGAGGTGGATGCATGGTTCGGGGCAAGGGACAATGACCCTCTGATCAGGGCTCTCGGGGTGGAGCCGTCCGGGGACAGGAGGATTGCGAGGCATCTTACCTCTCCGTCGCATTATGCATTTCTGAAGATCTCGGAAGGTTGCGACAGGAGATGTTCATACTGTGCAATACCTGCAATCAGGGGCAGATACCGGTCTGTACCGATGGAGGAACTGGAGGCCGAGGCCGGACTTCTTGCGGCCAAGGGTGTCAGGGAACTGATACTGATAGCCCAGGATACCACATATTATGGTCTGGACATATACAGGCGCAGGGCTCTGGCGGAATTGATGGAGAGGTTGTCCCGCATTGAAGGAATCGAGTGGATAAGGATACATTATTCATATCCGGATGATTTTCCTGAGGATGTCCTTGACCAGATGGCTGTAAATCCGAAAGTGTGCAGGTATATGGATATTCCTCTGCAGCATATATCCGACAAGGTGCTTTCAAATATGCGCAGGAATGTGGACGGAGCCTGGACCAGGAGTCTTATCAGGAAGATGAGGGAACGTGTGCCTGGAGTCGTACTGCGTACCACAATGATAACCGGGCATCCGGGAGAAGGGGAGGAGGAATTCCAGGAACTGCTGGATTTTGTCGGGGAGGCGAGATTCGAGCGTCTTGGTGCTTTCAGATATTCTGAGGAAGATGGCACATACGGTGCCATGCATTTCAAGGATGAGGTTCCGGAGGATGTGAAGCAGGACAGATGGAACAGGCTGATGGAGAAGCAGAGCCTTATTTCCCTTGCATTCAACCAGTCCAGGATAGATTCCGAGATAAAGGTCATTGCGGATGAATATTCTGATGGCGTATTTGTATGCCGCAGTGAATTCGAGAGTCCGGAGGTTGACGGGGAAATCCTTGTCAGATACGATCCTGTAGTGATGAAGGGGGCTGACCCGTATTCTCTGGTCGGGGAATTCATGCTTGTCCGCATTACAGGGGCCGATGAATATGACCTTATTGCCGAACCACTTTCCATAGATGAATTTTGATATTATGAAGAAGCCGAACATTGCTGTCATAGTGCTGCTGCCGTTTCTGCTGGCATCTTGCGGCCCGTTGTCATATACTGTAGGCGTGGAGCTGAGGCAGCCCTCGCGCTCGGGGCTTGAACTTTCGGGCAAGACATTATCGGTGGCTTACCTCGACGATGGCAATCCGCTTGATTCAACATTTATTGCATCTGTGTCGGAAGGTTTTGCACAGAGGCTTGAAAGCGAGTATTTCGGAGGCGAACCGCTAATACAGATATTCAATATCGATAAGGTGCCGGGGGCAGACTATTCTTCCAGGGATTCCGTCATCAATGTCCTTATGGATACAGGGACCGATGTCGTGTTTGTCTTTGATTCGCCTGTACTTGGGGATGTGTCGCTTTCCGCTCCGCAGAAAGTGGAGACCCCTGTTGTCCGGGATTCCTCATATCTCGTAGAGGCTTCCATACCGTATTCGCTGAGACTTTATGTCTATGACTCGATGAACAGTGCGGACAAGGTATTCACATATTCAGGAAGCGCCGTTGCAAATCCTGTGGCCTATACAGGAGGCAATGAGACTGATGACGAAATTGAACGGAAGGCTCTTGATGCGGTCGCATCTCCGGCCAATGATGCCGGCAGAGTCTCAGGCGGCCCTTTCCTGCCTGTATGGAACGAGGAAAAGCTGACATTCCTGTATTATGATGCCGGCAATATGTCATGGCTCCAGGCACTCGCTGCCGCACATGAATACAGGTGGCAGGAAGCCATAGGCATCTGGATGAAGCTTACTGATACAGGTAACCTTATGAAGCGTTCCTGTGCGGCATATAATCTTGCTGTCGCCTTCTATATCCTCGGCCAGTACGATATCGCCGGGGAATGGCTGGATATCTCGGACAGCGACTATCCTGTCCATATGTCATATTCCCTGAGGGAGAAGATAAAGGAGAGAAAGTAGCTCCTCTATAGTCCGCGAATAAATCTTTTTTTTAAAAAAAGGAGGAACCGTAAGCCGGTTTCTGTTCTGTTCTGCCATTTATCTTCGCAACCTACCCCCTGGCATCGGACGGGCAGCCCTTGATTGCCAGTATATTTGGTCTTGCAGGTTTCAGGACCGTACCCGGAGCATGTCGCCATACTCCGTCGTGAGCTCTTGCCTCACGTTTTCACCCTTGCATCCGGAGATGCGGTTGTTTTCTGTTACGGCTTCCACGAGATTGCTCCCGTCTGCGCTTTCCGCAGTGAAGCGCCCTTTCCTGTCCGGACTTTCCTCACCGGTCAATTGCCGGCGCGGCAGATCGTCCCTCCTTTTTATCTGTATATATGATTCCTTTACTATTTATAGCCAAGCTTCCGTTCCATCCTGTCGTTCTGCCGGATGGTCTTCTGCACATCCCTTTCGAGAGCCGGTGTAATATCCTTGCATGTCTTGTGGCATGCCATTTCGAGTGAATACATCCTGCCTATGCAGAAGTTGGTATGTTCGCATCCGCTGCAGCAGTCGGCATCTGCCTTCATCTTGTTGACGAAGTCAGTATCCTCAAGCACTGCCCGTCCCATCTGGAGCATCTGGAATCCGCTGTCAATTACCTTGTCGGCATCCTTGCGGGTAGTGACGCCTCCGACATATACAAGCGGCATGTCGGGAAGTTCCTTTCTGAACTTGAGTGCATCTTCAAGGAAGTACAGTCTCTTGAAAGGCACTGTAGGCGATACAATCTTTCCGCCTATCATCACGCCGATTTTCAGCCACCACTGGCTCAGAGGCATGTAATGGGCTATGGCTTTCTTCGGGAACTGTCCTCTCATCACATACATCGGGGCGCGGCTGACAAATCCTCCTGACAGCACGAGGGCATCAGCCCCGCATCTCTGAAGTTCCTTTGCCACCTCTATGCTTTCGTCAATCTCCATTCCTCCCTTGAAGCCGTCCCGAGTGTTCATCTTGACGAAAATCGCCACTTTCCCCTTGCCGGCTTCAGTGACAGCTTTCATGCACCTTCTCATGAAGCGCATCCTGTTGTCAAGCGAGCCTCCGTATTCGTCTTTCCTGTGGTTGGTGTACGGGGAGAGGAATTGGGATATGAGATACCCGTGCCCGGCATGAATCTCCACTGCATCGAACCCTGCCTTGATGGCCAGACGCACCGCATTGCCGTATGCTTCAACCACCTCGTCTATTTCTTGCCGTGTCATCCTGTGGACGAAAGTAGGGGAGTAGAGGTTGAATCCCCTGCTTGCCCCGTATGGAGTACACCCGCAGATCCTCTTGTGCGACATGTTCCCGCAGTGCCCGAGCTGGATGGATGCCTTTGCGCCTTCTGCATGGATGGCATCGGTAAGTCTTTTGAGCTCCGGGACAATCTCTTCCCTCATCCATAGCTGCCGCTCGAACGACAGCCCGCTTTTGCACACGGCTGCATATGCGATTGTGGTCATTCCTATGCCGCCTCTTGCTACGGCAGTATGGTAGTCGAAAAGTGATTTTGACGGCGAATTATGCTCGCACATGCCTTCAAATGCAGCAGAACGTATCGTTCTGTTCCGTAATTCAAGAGGCCCTATCCTATAAGGGGTAAAAAGTTCACTCATCGTGTCTGTATCGTTTCTGTCCGTGTCACGGACACAGTTGAATCTTATTCTGTAATATCCTTGAAGTGGCTTTTTTTTACCATATGAACGGAATCAGGTGCTTCTTGTGGAGTTCCCTGTATTCGTCCCCGAATTCCTCTTCGTATCGTGCCGTCAGGGCCTTTGCTCTCGGAGCAAGGTTGGCGAATGTCCATACCGCGAAAAGGATGCCGGCAGGAGACCAGGTAAGGATTGCATATCCTACCCATTCCGTAAGCTCCCCGAAATAGTTTGCGGAGGTCACATATTTGTACAGTCCTTTCCTCGGGATGTAGTGCCGTGTGTCTCCAGGCTTGCGCAGATGCCTTATCACGTAGTCCGAGTCAAGGTTTATCAGCATGCCGGCAAGGAAAAGGAGGGTGCCGATGATGAATTGTGGAGACGCGAGCCAATCTATGGCATATTTGCCTGCCGGAGCATACCTGAAGAGCCATTCCCCTATGAAGTATGAGTTCATGGAATTGAATATGAAGCCCATGGCGATTATGGCTACAGGCATTGTCCCCTTTCCTCTTATAAGCATCGGGAATATGAAAGACCTCTGGAAATAATGTACAAGGAACAGTCCAGCCATTATATATAGCACCAGGCTGCTGTTGCCTGTGTCGCTGCCGGAGACAGCATAGCGGACCGTGTACAGCAGCATGAACAGGAATGCTGGACACTCCATTATTATCCAGCCTGTCCTGTTGCTTATTTTGGGTCCCCATTTCCCGTTGCCGAGGTATCCGTACCCTGCCTTGAAGAAGAACAGGGCGATGAATACTATCACGGCCAGCACTGTCATTGCACCCATCAACAGAAAATATGTTTCCATAACGGTTCCTTCACGTTTAAATTAAATACAAACTGCAAATTTACTAAACGATTTGGATAATCAATGAATTTTCTTCCTATAAGATACCACACATGCATTCTATGCGGATAAAGATTTTTTCAAATCAGTTTTTTTGCCTACTTTTGTGCCCCTGAAAAACCATAGAATCATGAATACAAAATATGTCTTCGTTTCAGGCGGCGTAGCTTCTTCGCTGGGTAAAGGTATCATATCTGCATCATTGGCAAAGCTTCTTCAGGCAAGGGGATTGCGTGTGACTATCCAGAAGTTTGACCCATATATAAATATCGACCCCGGGACCCTGAACCCGTATGAGCACGGCGAGTGCTATGTGACCGAAGACGGGGCGGAGACAGACCTTGACCTCGGGCATTACGAGAGGTTTCTCGGAGTCCATACGTCAAGGGCCAATAATGTGACTACTGGCCGTATATACAATTCGGTCATCAAGAGGGAAAGGGAAGGTGCCTACCTCGGAAAGACCGTCCAGATAGTCCCTCATATCACTGACGAGATCAAGAGGAGGATGCTTCTGCTCGGGAAGTCCGGAAAATATGACATAATTATCACAGAGATAGGCGGTACTGTCGGAGATATGGAGTCGGAGCCGTTCATCGAGGCTGTCCGCCAGCTCCAGTGGGAGCTTCCCGAGGAGGATTGCGTGACAATACATTTGACCCTTGTGCCGTATCTCAGTGCGGCAAAGGAGCTCAAGACCAAGCCGACACAGCATTCAGTACAGATGCTGCAGCAGAACGGTGTTCAGCCGGATATCATTGTATGCCGTACTGAGCACAAGCTTACACCTGAGATAAGGAGGAAAGTGGCGCTTTTCTGCAATGTCAAGCCAGGTCATGTGATAGAGTCGATGGATGCCGAGTCAATCTATGCGGTGCCTCTTAACATGAAGGCCGAGAAGCTCGACCAGCTCGTCATCGACCATTTCGGAATCAAGAACCTGCCGGACCCGGACCTGACAGAATGGAACAAGTTCCTCAACAAGCTTTTCCATCCGAAGTCGGAGGTAGATATCGCCCTTGTCGGCAAATATGTCGAGCTCCAGGATGCCTATAAGTCAATCCTTGAGTCATTTGTCCATGCCGGGGCCGCCAATGAATGCAAGGTAAATGTCCACAGCATCCACAGTGAATTCCTTGATGCCGGCAATGTGGAAGAGAATCTCGGGTCAATGGACGGCATACTTGTCGCCCCGGGATTCGGGGAGCGAGGGCTGGAAGGCAAGGTGCTTGCAATAAGGTATGCCCGTGAGCATAATGTGCCGTTCTTCGGCATATGCCTCGGAATGCAGATGGCTGTGGTGGAATTTGCCCGTGACGTGCTCGGACTTAAGGATGCCGTGTCGACAGAAGTCAATCCTTCGACTCCGGTGCCGATTATTGACCTTATGGAGGACCAGAAGAGTACCACTATCAAAGGTGGCACCATGAGGCTTGGAGCATATGACTGCAAGGTGGAGAAAGGCTCTCTTGCATATAAGATATACGGATCTGAAATGATTTCCGAACGCCACCGTCACAGATACGAGTTCAATAACGAGTACCTGCCTATGGTGGAGGCCGCCGGGATGAAGGCGACAGGAAAGAATCCGGAGACCGGGCTTGTCGAGATAGTCGAGATTCCTGATCATCCGTTCTTCATCGGAGTCCAGTTCCATCCTGAGCTCAAGAGCACTCCGGAGCATCCTCAGCCGATTTTCGTAGCTTTTGTAAAGGCTTCGATGAAGTATCGTGCCGGGCATCATGCTGCAAAGGATGCTGCCGTACCGCAGAAGACGGACAGTCAGGAATAGAAATCTATGGGGAATCATACGGGAAAATACCTGTCACTTGTCGTCGCCATGGTAATGGCGACGGCCCTCTTTTCCATGCCTGCCTCGGCTGCAGTGAAAAGCTACAGGGTCAGAATCGTGAAGGAATATCCGCATGATACATCATCCTATACTCAGGGATTGTTTTTCTGCGACGGCCAGCTGTATGAAAGTACCGGCCAGTATGGACTTTCCACTTTCCGGAAGGTGGATATCGGAACAGGCAAGCCTCTCAGGAGGCTGGACTTCAACAGGAAATATTTCATCGAGGGGTCTGTCGTGCTGGACAATGACCTGTATGTTCTGACGTGGAGTAACCGTGTGGTCTTCATCTATGATTTCCCTTCTCTCGAATACAAGGCTACCAGGTCCTATCCTCGTGAGGGATGGGGACTTACAACAGACGGTACTCAGCTTATAGCCAGCGACGGCTCTGCTTCCCTGTATTTCATGACTCCGGACCTGCAGGTGCGTAGACGCGTTACCGTCAGGCTTGCCGGCCGTCCCATGCGCTTTCTCAACGAACTTGAGTACATCGACGGCAGGATATGGGCGAATGTATACACCAGCGATCTCATTCTGGTCATCGATCCTGACAGCGGCAATGTGGAGGCAACCATAGATTGCAGCGGTCTCCTTCCGGATTCTCTCCGGACCACGTCTACGGATGTCCTGAACGGTATCGCTTACGACAAGTCCACCGGCAAGATATACCTTACGGGCAAGAACTGGCCCCGTCTTTATGAAGTGCGGCTGGAGGAGAAATGATTAATGTCCCTGTGCTTTTCAGAAAGCAGCAAAAAAAAGAAATTTTCACAAAAAAGAGAAAATTTTTGAAAAGATTCAGAAAAATCTCTTCCCCATACCTTGTTTAAAGGCATGAGTCAATGTATTTTAGTCGAAAAAAGAGATATATGGCTAATTGTATTGACCATCTGGAGAGACAGAAAAGGTATGTGGATATTCTTACGGATGCCGGCTTCAAGGCTGTATTCGGGGAAGAGAGGAACAGCGATGTGCTGATGGATCTCCTTAATATTATTCTTCCACGGGAAAGGCGGGTGAAAGCCATTTCCTACATGACGACAGAGATGCCGCAGTTTTCCCCATCCAGAAAGAATGTGCGTCTGGATTTGAGGTGCAAGGGCGAGGACGGGACAGTCTTCATCGTGGAAGTGCAGTGCTACAGGCAGTCCAATTTCTTCAAGAGATGCGTCCTGTATGCGGCGAAGTCATATGATTCCGGTTCTCTTTCGGGAGACTTGCAGAAGTATGATTTGCCTCCTGTATATTTTATCGGCCTGTTGTCAGGAGACATGCAGAGATTTCAGAATGCCCCGGACAATGAATCCGGAGAAGGTCCTGTGCTCGAATACACATTCAGGGAAAAAATCACGCATAAGGTTCCTGACGAGACAATAATGATTATCTTTGTAGAGCTGAACAGATTCCGGAAAAGACTGGATGAATGTACAACTTTGTTTGACAAGTGGTGTTATTCGCTCAAACATGTCGGCACTCTGGATAGTTTGCCTGAAGATTTGCGACTGAAGGCATTTGAACGGTTTTTCTCCGCCTGTGAAATAGCAAGGTTAAGTCCGGAAGTAAAACTCACATACGAAAAGGATATGATTACAGAGCAGGACTATTACAACATTATTGAGACAGCCAGGGAGGAAGGATTGGCCTTGGGTCGCTCCGAGGGTCGTAAAGAAGGCAGAGAGGAAGGCAGAGAAGAGGGTCGTAAAGAAGGCAGAGAAGAAGGCAGAGAAGAAGGCAGAGAAGAGGGTCGTAAAGAAGGCAGAGAAGAAGGCAGAGAAGAAGGCAGAGAAGAGGGTCGTAAAGAAGGCAGAGAGGAAGGTCGTGCAGAAGGACATAAAGAGGGCAGGGAGGAAGGTTTGAAGGCCGGCCGCAGGGAGGCAATCATTGATTTGGCGGAAAAGATGAAAAGGCAAGGCCTGGATATGGATATTATCTGTGAGACTACCGGGCTTACGAAAGAGGAAATAGCTTTATTGTAGTGACCTGATCATTTTTTTACAATCTCTTTCCCTTTTCCCTCCTATGCCATGTACAGTTCATCCCATGGAAAATCCGTAAGCAGTTTCTGCACGCCTCCGTGAGTATCTTTGCAATGGTTCAGTATAATTTAGATGTGTTCATATTATGAGGTACTGCATTTTGATTCTTGTTTCAGCTGTGTCGTTGCTTGCAGCAGGTATTTCTGCTCATGCACAATACAACGATGTGTACCGGCATGGTGCCGATTTCTATTCAGACGGGGAGAAACTCTCATTGGAGCAGGTCTGTGCCTTGATGGATGATACTGATGCCTTGACGGTATCCGATATAGAGAGATACCAGAGAGGGTTCAGGACCGGTAAGGGACTTCTTATCGGCTTCGGTTCACTGACAGGCGCCGGACTGCTGACATTGGGTGTCGGAGCGGTCGGTGTCATGGTCGAGGCCATTGCTGCCGGGGTCGGGACCGTAATGATAGGACCGCTGTTCGCCATCGGCGGACAAAGTCCTGAAATTTCTTTTGACAGCAAGTTTTCAGGTGTGGCAATCGGAGGCCTGTGCGCCACGTGCGCAGGAATTGTCGGGCTTGCGGCAGGGACAGGCGTGCTCTGCGTGAATAAGAAACATCTGAATAATGTGGCCGATTCATGCAACCGTACGCAGGACGTCCGGCTGTCTCTGGGTGTCCAGCAATATGGGTTCGGGATTTCAGTCGGTTTCTGAGGGACAGACAAAGGTAATCTGTCGAGATTTAATGAAGCCTGCAGTCACTGCAGGCTTCATTCTGGTTAGTTAGCAGTATTTCCCTTTGGAAATTCGTGTTATTGAAATAGGTCAGTGGTTAGTATTTTGACCGCTGTTTCCGGCTGATGCCGGATTATGGTTTATGTAATTATATTACCTTAACCATTACAATCTTCAAATTTAGATATAGTTTTTATAAATGCAAAATTATTTTAAATAATTTGAAGAATTTCTTTATAAAGTATTACTTCAGGATGCGAAACAGATTAATGTTTATTCGCCCAGAAGGTCCGGTCTCAGCCTGCGGGTCCTTTCTATGGACTGTTCGTCCTGCCATTCGCGTATCAGGCGGGGATTGCCGCTGAGCAGGACTTCAGGCACTTTCCATCCGTTGAATTCTGCCGGCCGCGTATATACCGGGGCGGACAGAAGCCCGTCCTGGAAGCTGTCACTGAGCGCGGATGTCTCGTCCGTGATGGCGCCTGGCAGAAGACGGACAATGGCATCGGCAACAATTGCAGCAGGTATTTCCCCTCCGCTGAGGACGTAGTCCCCGACAGATATCTCCCTTGTGATGAGATGCTCGCGTATCCGGTGGTCAATCCCTTTATAGTGACCGCATAAAATGATGATATTCTCTTTCAGGGACAGTTCATTGGCCATTCCCTGGCTGAATACGGCCCCGTCCGGAGACATGTATATGACCTCGTCATAGTCACGTTCCGCTTTTAGCTTCATGATCATATTGTAGACCGGCTCGACCATCAGGACCATACCTGCATCTCCCCCGTAGCTGTAGTCATCCACCTGAAGCCTCGGGCCTTTGCCGAATTCCCTCAGATTGTGGACATGGATTTCCACCAGTCCCTTGTTTATTGCCCTGCCGACTATCGAATGGCTGAGCGGACTTTCAAGAAGCTCAGGTACTACAGAAATGATATCAATCCTCATAATATCTTATCCAATATCTTATAATGAACTGCAAAAATAGTGTTTTGATGAGAGTTTTACTAAAAAAATGGTATATTTGCAGGCTGTAACTTTTTTAGAAACTAATTAGACGCCAATTAACCATGAGTGAAGAGATGATTCCTGAGATTCCGGTGACATCAAATGTACCTGAAGAGAATGAAGATACACCGGTCCTGACAGCCGCAGAAGACGAGAAGGCCGAGGTGCTCCCTGATTTTTCAGGCAAGAGCCTTGCGGAGCTTGCCGGACTTTTCGAGGAACTTGCGGGGAAGGAAGACAGGATGAAGAGATACAAGGAGGCAGAGGCTATAAAATCGGCTTTCTATAAGCGCCTGCTTAAGGAAAAGGCAGATGCCGGTCTTGCCGCCGATGTGAGGGAGCCTGACGGCAGGCTTCCGGAGGAAGACACTCAGGAGGCTGATGGGGCGGCAGAGACTGCTGTTGTGGAGCCTGCCGGTGCGGAGGTGTCCGAGAATCCGTTCAATGAGATTGAACGCGGCTTTAAGGAGCTGTATAACAGATATAAGAAGGAACGGGCAGAGTACAACAGGCATCTGGAGAAGGAGAGGGAGAATAATCTGGTCCTCAAGGAGGCTGTCATTGAAGACCTGAAGGCTCTCCTGGAGAAACAGGAGGATGTCAATGCCACTTTCCCGGCTTTCAGGGAGATACAGAACAGATGGCGTGCGATAGGCCCGGTGCCGGTGCAGAGTTACCGCAATCTCAACGAGACTTATCAGCTCTATGTCGAGCAGTTCTATGACATGGTCAAGATAAACCGTGAGCTCAGGGACCTGGATTTCAAGAAGAATCTTGAGGTAAAGGAGAAATTCTGCGAGATGGCCGAGAAGCTTGCAGAAAACGACAATATCGTCGAGGCATTCAAGGAACTGCAGAAGCTCCATGAGCAGTGGAAGGAGTATGGCCCTGTCGCGAAGCAGTACAGGGAGGATATCTGGAACCGCTTCAAGGCAGCCACTGCCGTAATCAACAGGAAATATCAGACATTCTTCGAGGGGCTCAAGGAACAGCAGGCAGAGAATCTTGTGGAGAAGACGAAGCTTTGCGAACAGGTTGAGGCGATTGCTGAAAAGGAAATTACCTCTTCCAACGAATGGAATTCCCTCTCGAAGGAGATAGAGGATATCCAGAAGCAGTGGAGGCAGATAGGCTTTGCTACCAAGAAGGAGAACCAGAGGATCTATGACAGGTTCCGCGCTGCATGCGACAAATTCTTCAACCGCAAGAGAGACTTCTACAATACCTACAAGGAGAGCATGAATGAGAATCTCAAGAAGAAGATCTCTCTCTGTGAGGCAGCGGAAGCTCTCAAGACAAGCACAGAATGGAAGAAGGCCACTGACCAGTTTATCAGTCTCCAGAAGCAGTGGAAAGAGATAGGGGCAGTGCCTCGCAAGAAGTCCGAGCAGCTGTGGAAGCGTTTCCGTGCGGCATGTGACGAATTCTTCAACGAAAGGGACAGGAATGTCAAGCCGGAAAATGACTTTTATGGCAATCTCAAGGCTAAGCAGCGTCTCATAGACGAGATCAATGCATACGAGCCATCTTCGGACGAGGATGAGAATATGGAGGCAATGACTTCATTCATGGAGAGATGGCAGGGAATCGGCTTTGTCCCGTTCAAGGAGAAGGATAATATCGCCAGACTCTATAAGGACGCGATGAAGGCCAAGTTCCCGGATGTATCCCCGGCCAGGGCCAGAAGGGCAAAATATGCCTCTTCCCCTAAGTCTGAAAGGGAACGTCTCGTCCAGAAATACATGAAGAAGGAGCAGGATATCGTCACATACGAGAACAATATCGGATTTTTCGCCATGTCCAAGAACTCGGAGCCGCTTATAAGGCAGATGCAGGAGCGGATTGATGCCGCAAAGAAGGAACTCATGGAGATCGGGGAACAGATCAAGGCTCTGGATGCTTCAGTAAGCAAAGAAGAGGAATAGCGGATATCGGTCTGCAGGTCAGGATACGGGAGGATTGTGCCCGGATGTCAATAAAGGGAAACGGATAAGATAGATATGAATAAAAATTCTGTAATAGGATTCATACTGATCTTTGTGATTTTCTTCGGTTTCACATGGTATCAGTCAAGACAATATGAAAAACAGGTCGAATATCAGGCACAGCAGGATTCGATAGCCAGGGCGCAGCAGGCATATGCCGATTCGCTGTGGCTGGCTGAACATCCGGAAGACACGCTCTCTTCCGCTACTGCCGACAGGCAGAGGCCGTCAACTCCATTGCGCCAGCGGATCTATAAGGACAGCCTGCTCGATGTGGCCCATGAGGATTCTGCTGCATTTGTCACGCTTGAGAATGATAAGGTAAGCATCGTCTTCAATACCAAGGGTGCCCAGCCGTATTCCGTGATGATAAAGGACTACATGACATACGACAGCACCGACCTTTATCTGATAAAGCCAGGCATGAGCCAGTACGGACTTACAATATATGCAGGCGAGAACATCAGCACTTCCGATTTCGTATTCAAGGTTGCGGAAAGTACCGACAGCACTCTCGTCATGCGTCTTCCTTTTGCGAAAGGGGGCTATATTGAGCAGAAGTACACTCTCGAACCGGGAAGCTACATGGTCAGGAACGACCTTTCGTTCGTTGGCATGGAGGATGTCATCCCGCGGAATGTCTCGATGTTCGACATTGACTGGAATGTTGTCATCCCTCGTCTTGAAAAGGGATACAGGAACGAGATGCAGTACTCCAAGCTCGACTATTTCTTCCCTGGGGAGAAGAAGCCTGAGCAGATAGGCCGCGGCGGACGGAGTGATGAGGAGCGTGTTGACGCGAGAGTCAGCTGGTTCGCTTTCCAGCAGCAGTTCTTCTCGGCCATAATGAGGGCTGAGGATGACTTTTCTTCAGCATCTTTCGGCATCAGGTTCTTTGAGGAGGATGACCCAGACAAGAATCTCATGATGTGCTATGCCGACATGCGTTCTGAATTCGACATTTCAAGAGGGGATGTTACCGTGCCTTTCGAGTTCTATTTCGGACCGAACCATTACCGGACACTGAAAGGCTATGACCAGCATTATGAGCGGATAATCCCTCTCGGAGGATCTGTAATCGGCCTTGTGAGCCGGTGGGTAATAATACCTACGTTCAATTTCCTCGGCCGTTTTATCAGCAATTTCGGTATAATCATACTTCTGCTTACCATTTTCATCAAGCTGATTGTCTCGCCGCTTACAATCAAGTCGTATATCTCATCGGCGAAGATGTCTGTGCTCAAGCCTGAGATGGACAAGCTCAACCAGAAATATCCTAAGCAGGAGGATGCGCTCAAGAAGCAGCAGGCGATGATGAATCTCTACAAGAGGGCGGGCGTCAGCCCTATGGGAGGATGTCTTCCTATGCTTCTTCAGATACCTATATTGTATGCGATGTTCCGTTTCTTCCCGGCATCCATAGAGTTGAGGCAGCAGCCGTTCCTGTGGGCGGACGACCTGAGCGCATACGATTCAATACTCGATCTGCCTTTCAATATACCGTTGTACGGCGACCATGTCTCGCTTTTCGCCCTTCTGATGGCCATTTCGATGTTCGTGTACTCGAAGATGACCTCGAGCCAGATGTCAGATGACCCGAATATGGCGGGCATGAAGTTCATGAGCGTATGGATGATGCCTATCATGATGCTCTTCATCTGTAATAACCTGTCGAGCGGTCTGAGCTATTACTACCTCCTGTCAAATCTTATCACGATGTTCCAGACGTGGTTCGTGAGAAGATATGTTGTAAAGCCGGAGAAGATACATGCCCAGCTTGCAGCCACTGAAGGCAAGCCGTTGCCTAAGTCCAAATGGCAGCAGCGCCTCGAAGAGGCCCAGAGGATGCAGCAGCAGATGGCGAAGGAACAGGCCAGGAAGCGGAGATAGGGAAGTTGTCTGCATTGGATAAGAGCTGTATCAGTCATGTCCGCTATATCAGATACAATCCTCAGGCTGAAAGATGAGCTGCCTTCGGATGTCGAGCTTGTCGCTGTGTCCAAATTCCATCCTGTGGATGCGATAGTCGAGGCATATGATGCGGGGCAGCGGGTTTTCGGCGAAAGCCGTCCTCAGGAGCTCCATGCGAAGATTCTGTCGCTGCAGGAGATGGCGTCAGGAAACCCGGGCAGGTTCTCTGATATAGAATGGCATTTTATCGGGCATCTGCAGACCAACAAACTGAAACTTGTCCTTCCTTATGTGTCATTGGTCGAGTCTGTCGACTCTCTCCATCTGTTGCAGGCCATAGACCGCTGGGGAGAGGCGAATGACAGGATCAAGGATGTACTTCTGGAGTACCATATAGCCTCGGAATCATCCAAGCAGGGGTTCAGCCGCGAGGAAATCCTCTCTCTTCTGTGTCCGGACCTGCAGGATACCATTTGCAGCGGAAGTACTGTCGCTGCAAGCGGACAGTATGAAGGCAGATGCTATCCCCATGTGCGTATACGCGGCCTTATGGGCATGGCCACCTTTACCGGAGACGAGGCTGTAGTAAGGGCGGATTTCGCCCGCCTCATGTCCCTGTATGACGAGATTATTGCCCTCAGGGATGCCGGACACTGTCATGAAGTCGGTGAAGACTTCAATATCAGGTCGTTCGGAATGACGCATGACTACCGTATTGCTGTCTCGATGGGAGCTGACATGGTCCGTATCGGCACATTGATTTTCGGGGAAAGGTCATGACGCCGTTGCACAGGCCGGAGGAATGTTAAGATTCTGTTAAGGTTTCCTGTATCTTCTGTTAAAAATAAATACATGCCTTGTAAAGTCTTCTCCGGTACTTTATATTTGCGCCCTGACCGTAATAAGGCCGGTCCGGGAATATAAAGATGAACAGAAGACACCTTTTTATTTCTTTCTTTGCCGCAATATGCCTGTATCCTCAGGCTGAAGCGCAGCGTATCAAGGGAAGTGATACTTTATTGCCACTTACACAGGAACTTGCAGAAGAGTATCTCGACAGTCATCCGGATGAGGAAATCATTGTGACAGGTGGCGGCTCCGGTGTCGGTATTGCCGCCCTTCCTGAAAACACCACGGATATAGCGATGGCTTCGCGCCGCATCAGGTTCAGCGAAAAGATGAAGTTCGCAGATCTCGGGCTTGATGTACGGGAAGTCATTGTGGCATATGATGCCCTTGCCGTGGTGGTAAATCCGTCCAACCCGGTGGACAGCCTGACAAGGGAACAGCTCGAAGCCATATTCAGGGGAAAGGTCACGAACTGGAAGGAAGTCGGAGGCGATGACTGCAGGATTGTCGTGTATTCCAGGGAGACATCATCCGGTACATATGAATTTTTCAAGGAGAGTGTACTGGAGAACAAGAATTACATGAGCAGTATACTTTCAATGCCCGCCACCGGTGCGATAATCCAGTCTGTAAGGCAGACAAGGGGAGCAATCGGGTATATCGGTCTGGCATATCTCAACAGGTATGTCAAGCCGCTGGCAGTCTCGTATGACGGTGGCAGTCATTATGCATATCCGTCTGTCGGGACAGCGGCATCAGGGCAGTATCCGATTGTCCGTCCGCTCTATTATTATTACGATCCGAGGAAAGAGGCGGAAGTATCCTCTTTTATCTCATTCGCATTATCCCCGGAAGGTCAGGAGTCGGTGCTTGAGCAGGGATTTATCCCGGTCAGGATGGAAAGTCCCGCCGAAGCCCGGCAGATGGACGCCTCTGAGGAATGACATCTGCATAATTGCATAAGAATCTGACATACAGTATATGAAACGTGTTTTGGAACATGCGGTCAGGTGGCTGCTCACGGCAAGCGGATTTGTGACGAGTGCCGTCATACTCCTGATAATAGGCTTCCTGTTTACTGAAGGTGCAGGGCTTTTCCGCGAGCATGTCATCGAAGAAGGCTATGTACTTGCCCTGAACAGGGATAATCCGGTAAAGGAAATGTCTGCAGCCGAGATAAAGGCTGTCTTTGACGAGGATATTGTCAGCTGGAAAGACCTGGGATGGAAGGATATACCCGTAGAGACATTCCGCCTTGAGGACATCGGCAGGTATTTTACGGAAGCGGAACTCGGCCCGCAATATGAGCATGCCGGGTCGGCGATTGCCGGCCTTGTTTCAAGCCATCCTGGAATGATTGCATTTGTGCCCGAATCGATGATTCCGCAGGAAGCAGGACTCAACTTCATTGAAGACAGTACAATTTCGTTTTCAGAAGTAATTGCAGGCCCGGAATGGTTCCCTACGGCAACTCCTGCCCCTCTTTTTGGAATGTGGCCCTTGCTTGCGGGTACGCTCTGGGTAAGCCTGTTCGCAATATTGATAGCATTGCCTTTCGGCATCAGCATAGCAGTGTATATGGCGGAAGTGGCATCGGAGAAGGTGCGGAATTTCCTCAAGCCTGTAATTGAGCTGCTTAACGGCATCCCTTCTGTCGTCTACGGCTTTTTCGGCCTTATTGTTATAGTCCCGATGCTTCAGAGGGTGTTCGGACTGCCGGTAGGCGAAAGCGGTCTTGCCGGAAGCCTTGTCCTGGCAATCATGGCTCTTCCTACCATTGTCACAGTAGCTGAAGATGCGATGCGCAACTGCCCGAGGTCTTTAAGGGAGGCAAGTCTGGCACTCGGTGCAACAAAATGGCAGACCATATCAAAAGTGGTCATACCATCATCGATGTCCGGGATTGCATCGGGTGTCGTGCTCGGCATCGGCAGGGCAGTCGGCGAGACGATGGCGGTCCTGATGGTAACAGGTAATGCGGCAGTGGTCCCGACGACCATCCTGGAGCCGTTGCGTACAATCCCGGCGACCATAGCGGCAGAACTTGGCGAGGCTCCTGCAGGAGGAGCGCATTATCAGTCGCTTTTCCTTCTCGGGGTTATCCTGTTCTTCATTACATTCTTCATCAACCTTTGCGTAGAGTTCATATCTTCACGCGGCAAGGTAAGAAACAGTTGACGACATGGACAGAAATTCAACAGGGGTAAAGGCCGGGTCCCCGTCATATCCGTCAGGATACAGCAGACGCAAAAGACGCTCGCAGAATGCAGCCTTTGCGGTCTTCAGGATATTGAGCATTTTTATAGCGGCCGTCCTTTTTGCCATACTCGGCTTCATAATATGGAAAGGGGCAGGTGTAATCAGCTGGGATTTCCTTACGCAGGCGCCGTCCGACGGCATGACTTCCGGGGGTATCTTCCCTGCGATAGCCGGCACGCTCCTCCTTATGCTCGGAAGCGCCATTGTGGCTTTCCCGATAGGCATAATGAGCGGAGTCTACATGAACGAATATGCCTCGAAAGGCTGGGTGGTCAGCTTTATCCGTCTCATGACCAACAATCTGAGCGGTGTGCCGTCAATCGTTTTCGGACTGTTCGGCATGGCTCTCTTTGTGAAATATCTCGGTTTCGGGGACAGTATAATAGCCGGTTCATTTACTCTGGGGCTTCTTTCCCTGCCTCTGGTTATCAGGACAACAGAGGAGGCATTGAAGGATATCCCGGCCGGAATCCGTGAAGGCAGCCTGGCTCTCGGAGCCACAAAGCTCCAGACAATATGGAAGGTCGTCCTTCCTATGGGCATGCCGAGGATCATTACCGGGCTCATACTTTCACTCGGAAGGGTGTCTGGGGAGACTGCGCCGATACTTTTTACCTGTGCGGCATATTTCTTCCCTCAGTTGCCGTCTTCCGTTTTCGACCAGTGCATGGCATTGCCTTATCACCTGTATGTGATTTCAACCAGCGGGACCGACCTGGAGGCACAGCAGCCTATCGCATACGGTACTGCCCTGGTGCTGATAGTAATAGTGCTTGCAATAAATCTCTTGGCCGGATTCTTCAGGAGCCTGTTCGAGAAAAGGCTGAAGATGAAATAAGCTCCCGCCTATTGACTGATAAAACGATAATGATAAAAAAGTTTATATAATGGAAAAGATAGAAGCCAGGGACGTGAATTTCTATTACGGGAACTTCCATGCCCTTAAAGGCATATCGATGGATATCCCGAGGAATAATGTGGTCGCCTTCATAGGCCCGTCAGGATGCGGCAAGTCCACGTTCCTGAGACTGTTCAACAGGATGAACGACCTTATCCCTGAGGCACGCCTTGAAGGCAGCATAATGATAGACGGGCAGGACATATACGGCCCGGACGTCCAGGTCGATGAGCTGCGTAAGAATGTGGGGATGGTCTTCCAGCGTCCGAACCCGTTTCCGAAGAGTATCTTCGACAATATCGCATATGGATTGAGAGTTAACGGGATCAAGGACAGGGAATATATCCGGCACCGTGTGGAGGAATCCCTCAGAGGGGCCGCACTATGGGATGAGGTAAAGGACAAGCTCAATGCTTCGGCTTATGCTCTGTCCGGAGGCCAGCAGCAGCGTCTGTGCATTGCACGGGCCATGGCCGTATCCCCGTCTGTCCTCCTTATGGATGAGCCGGCATCTGCCCTTGACCCGATTTCCACCGCCAAGGTGGAGGAACTTATCTGCGAGCTCAGAAAAGAGGTCACTATTGTCATTGTGACGCATAATATGCAGCAGGCTTCACGTGTCAGCGACAAGACAGCATTCTTCTATATGGGGGAAATGGTTGAATATGACGATACAAAGGTTATCTTTACAAATCCCCGCAAAGAGGCTACGCAGAATTATATTACCGGACGGTTCGGATAGCGGGCTCCGGCATGCAACGGTATCGCATTTGTCAAACTGAATTAAACTATATCCGATGGTAAAATTTATAGAATCTGAACTGATGCAGCTCCGCAGCGAGGTCTACCAGATGTGGACACTGGTCTACAACCAGATGGACCAGGCGCGTCTTGCCGTACTGGGGCTCGACAAGGACATCGCTCAACAGGTAATTGTCCGTGAACGCAGGGTTGATGCATATGAGCTCAAGATAGACAGTGATGTGGAAGACTTCATTGCCTTGTACACCCCGGTGGCTGTGGACCTCCGTTTTGTCCTGGCAATGCTTAAGATAAACAATGACCTCGAACGCATCGGGGACTATGCTGACGGGATTGCCAGGTTTGTAAGGGATTCCGAAGGCAGCGTGCTGGACAGAAGCCTTGTTGAAAGGCTTCAGCTCAACGAGATGTTCGAGGGCGTGCTGGATATGATGCGGGATCTTCAGCAGTCGCTGATTGACGAGAATCCGGTCAAGGCCACTTCTGTAATGGACAAGGATGATACCCTGGACAGGATAAAGGCCGCTTCAACCGGGATCCTTGTGGATTATGCGTCGTCCCATACGGATGCAATCGCTCTCTGCATGGGGCTTGCCGGGGTATTCCGCAAGCTTGAACGTACGGGAGACCATCTGACAAATATCGCGGAAGAGATAGTGTTCTTCATAGATGCGAAGGTGCTCAAGCATACTTCCGCGGATACGGGCCGGCAGTCTTCTGCAGACGGCCATGTCACCGGGAACTGACGGCATACGGGTCATTGTCTTTCCTGCCAAGGTTATATCGTATCCCAAAAATTCCTATCTTTGAAAGATAAAAAATTCATCCGGGATTATGGAGAGGATACCTGAAGAAACCTTAAAGGAGGATTTGAGATATCTGGAGCTGCTGTCGCTGCGTTTTCCGAGCATAGCATCAGCGAGTACCGAAATAATCAACCTCGAAGCCATATTGAATCTGCCAAAGGGAACGGAGCATTTCCTGGCGGATCTGCATGGCGAGCACCAGGCTTTCCAGCATGTCCTCAGGAATGCATCCGGTGCGATAAAGCGGAAGGTCAATGAGATTTTCGGCAACTCCCTTTACGAGAAGGAGAAGAAGGACCTGTGTACGCTGATATATTACCCTGAGCAGAAACTGCAGCTGGTCAAGGAAGAGGTGCAGGACATAGAATCATGGTACAGCGTGACGCTTAACAGGCTTGTCCTTGTATGCCAGAATGTGTCTTCAAAATATACCAGGTCAAAGGTGCGCAAGGCCCTGCCGGAGGAATTCTCGTATATCATACAGGAACTTCTGCACGAGAGCAGCGCAGACCCGAACAAGCAGGCATATATCAATGTGATCATCAGCACGATAATAGATACATTGCGTGCGGATGACTTCATCATCACGATGTGCAATCTCATCCAGAGGCTGACAATCGATTCCCTGCATATTCTCGGGGATATCTTCGACAGGGGCCCGGGCCCCCATATCATAATGGATATCCTCTGCGGCTATCACAATTTCGACATACAGTGGGGCAACCACGACCTGCTCTGGATGGGGGCGGCTGCGGGCAATGATGCATGTATCGCCAATGTGCTCCGCCTTGCGATGCGCTATGCCAACCATTCTGTACTTGAGGACGGCTATGGCATCAATCTTCTTCCTCTGGCGACATTTGCCATGGAGACATATGCCGATGACCCGTGCACTTCTTTCGGCCCGAGAATCGAGGATGAGAATATCCATATAGATGACAAGACCTTGCGCCTGCTAGCCCAGATGCACAAGGCCATCAGTGTAATCCAGTTCAAGCTCGAGGCGGGGATAATCCGCCGCAGACCGGAATTCCGGATGGAGGACAGGCTGCTTCTTGAGCATATCGACCAGGAAAGGAAGCTTTTTGTGAAGGACGGGAAGGAATACGAGATGAGTTCATGCTATTTCCCGACTGTATGTCCGGATGACCCGTACAGGCTGACGCCTGAAGAGCGGGAGGTCGTGTCCAAGCTGCATGACTCGTTTACCAGGAGCGAGAAGCTCCGCAGGCATATAAAATGCATCTTCAGGTACGGATGCATGTATAACGTATGTAATTCGAACCTTCTGTTCCATGCCTCCATGCCTCTGAATGAGGACGGCAGCCTCAAGGAGGTGGAGATACTCGGCAGGAAATACAAGGGAAAGGAGCTGCTGTCAAGAATCGGGCAGCTGGTGCGGACCGCATATTTTGCCGACCGTTCCGACCCTGAAAAGTCCTTTGCCGTGGATTACATGTGGTATCTCTGGTGCGGCAAGGATTCCCCGGCCTTCGACAAGAGCAAGATGGCGACTTTTGAGCGGTATTTCCTGGTGGACAAGGAAATGCACAAGGAGGAAAAAGGCGCATACTATACGCTGAGAAATAATGAGGAGGTCTGTGACCGCATCCTGGACGAGTTCGGTGTAGAAGGGGAGCACCGGCATATCATCAACGGTCATGTGCCGGTAAAGGCAGCCAAGGGGGAGAAGCCTGTACGTGCGAACGGAAAGCTCATGGTCATCGATGGAGGATTCTCAAAGGCATACTATTCCGAGACAGGGATTGCCGGGTATACGCTTGTATATCATTCACGGGGTTTCCAGCTCGTGCAGCATGAACCGTTCTCATCAACCCAGAAGGCCATCGAGGAAGGTCAGGATATCAAGTCAACGACACAGCTGGTGGAGCTCAGCAGCCAGAGGATGCTGGTAAAGGATACCGATAAGGGCAAGGAGCTCATGGTCCAGATAGAGGATCTCAAGAAGCTGCTTATGGCTTACCGCACCGGTATCATTAAGGAGCGGGTATAGCTCACTGCCTCAGCAGCTCCGTCATTGCCTTGGCAGTTGCAGCCGAGGCCCCTCTGCCTCCGAGCAGGCTGCGGATTTCCGCATAGTCCGCAAGCATCTTCTTCCTGTATGTCACGTCCTCAATCAGTGCCCGGACTTCGGAAAGTATCGCATCTGCATTGCAGTCATCCTGTATCAGTTCCTTGAAGGCAAGCCTGTCTATGCAGAGGTTGCCGAGGCTGATATACTTTACCTTGATGATATGTTTCCCGATCATGTAGGTCAGAGGGTTCATCCTGTACCCGACCACCTGCGGCACATTGAACAGCACTGTTTCCAGGGAAGCTGTCCCGGAATTGACTACAGCGGCTTCCGCGTTCCTTATGACTGACTGCGTCTGTCCGAACAGGACATGTATGAAAGTGTCTTCCGGGCGGAGATACGGCATGTAGTCTTCTGCTGTCCGTGCAGGGGCGCCTGCTATGAGGAACTGATATTCGGAATATTGCGGAAGACTGTGCATCTTCCTTGCGAATTCCGTAAGGACAGGCATCATGGCGGAGATTTCCGTCTTGCGCGAGCCTGCCAGCATGGCGATGACAGGCCTGTCTTCAAGCGAATTTCTCTTCAGGAAGCATTCCCGGCTCTCCTTCATTGCCGGAGAGTCGTCAACGGCATCTACAAGAGGATTCCCCTTATAAATGAACTCTATCCCTTTCTTCCTGAAATATGGGATTTCGAACGGAAAGACAATGAACAGCCGGTCGACATATTCCTTAAGTTTCCTTATACGGCCTTCGCGTGATGCCCATACCTTCGGGGCAATATAGTAGAATACCTTCAGGCCGTGCTTGTGGGCGAATTCCGCTATCTTGAAATTGAATCCGGGATAGTCAATCAGAATCACTGCATCGGGGCGGTGACCCAGAATGTCCTCCTTGCATCTGCGGACATTGCCGAGCAGCCGGCCTCCGTTGCGGAACACTTCCCAGAAGCCCATTATAGCCCCGTCCTTGTAATGCTGGACCAGTCCTCCGTATCCGTTCCTCCCGTTCTCGTTGCTTGTGTATACTGATTTCATCAGATCACCGCCCCAGAATCTGATTTCAGCCCCGGGGTCTTCCGCATACAGCCCCTTCATCAGGTTGGAGCCGTGGAGGTCGCCTGATGCTTCCCCTGCTATGATATAGTATTTCATCGTCCGGTTGTATTTCAGAAATCCGTGTCGAAGCCGGCCTTGCGCATTCTCAGGGTCTCTTCGCTGTCGGTCGTGTCGATATTGTGGGCGACAATGGCTATATATCCCTGCCTGTTGAGCCAGTGGTCGGCATCCTGCCTGTTATCCGGGTCATCGGCATATTCCCCCGCCATCATGTACAGGGTCTCTCCATCCTCGGCTGAAGGTATGCTGCTCTGCCCCAGCATTTCAGGGGTAATGCCGTATGCGGAATATATTCCTGGGTCCCATGGAATGAATTCCTTTATCCAGCGTCCGTTGCCCTGATGTCCTGTCCTGATGCCCCTGATCCTGTCAGCCGGCATGTCCGGGAAATTCACATTGTAGTATATCCCTTTCCGAGCAGGGAGATTCTTCATGATCATCCCGAATATCCCGGGGAAATATTTTTTCACGGCGGAGAAATCCGCATCGGGGTCAAGTGTGGCAAGAGATACCCCGATTGCAGGTATGCCGTTGAGCGCAGCTTCGGCAGCCGCCCCGAGTGTGCCGGAGTAGCAGGAGGCCGTTGTGGCATTGGAGCCGTGATTTATTCCGGACACCACTACATCCGGGAACCTGTCTGAGAAAGGTATGTTGAGACCGAATTTCACGCAGCTGGCAGGGGTGGCATCGAGGTACGACCATTTTATCCCGCAGCAGTCCGCGCCCCGCATCTTGCTGCCGGTATCCGGCAGGCTGTATGTGTCTCTTGTTATCTCTTCTTCGGACAGCTGCCTGTATGCAATCTGCTTGAGTCCCAGCGAGGCGGCCATTGACATCCCTGACTGGTGGTGTTTCGGGGCGATGACAGTGACACTGCCAAAATGTCTCATTATTTCTGACAGGACCTTGATTCCCTTGGCCTTGTATCCGTCATCATTTGTGATTAGAATCTCCATTGGAGCGCTTTATTATAATGTATTGACTTCCTGTGTCTGATTTTACGGCAAAGATAGTGGAATATTCATTATTTTTCTTACTTTTGCACCGTTTTTGTAGGAAAGAGGCGCCGGAAAGAAACTGAAGATATTGTTTACTTTTAAAATATTAAAGAAATGATTAAACTTGGTATTAACGGATTTGGCCGTATCGGCCGTATGGTATTCCGTGCAGCTGTCGAGAATTTTGCTGATGACATTCAGGTTGTAGGTATCAATGACCTTCTCGATCCGGAGTATCTTGCATACATGCTGAAGTATGATTCAGTCCATGGCAGGTTCAACCACGAGGTAAAGGTTGAGGACGGCTATCTTGTAGTGAACGGCAACAAGATCCGCCTTACTGCAGAGATGGATCCTGCAAACCTCAAATGGAATGAGGTCGGTGCAGACGTTGTAGTTGAGTCTACAGGTCTTTTCCTTACTGACGAGAAAGCCCGCAAGCACATCGAGGCCGGTGCAAAGAAGGTCATCATGTCTGCTCCTTCAAAGGACAGCACACCGATGTTCGTATATGGTGTTAACGACAAGACATATGCAGGTCAGGATATTATCTCTAATGCATCCTGCACAACCAACTGTCTTGCTCCTATATCAAAGGTTCTCCACGAGACATTCGGCATCAAGAGAGGTCTCATGACTACCGTACATGCTGCTACTGCAACACAGAAGACAGTTGACGGACCTTCCAAGAAGGACTGGAGAGGCGGACGCGGTATCCTCGAGAACATCATCCCTTCATCAACAGGTGCAGCCAAGGCTGTGGGCAAGGTTCTTCCTGAACTCAACGGCAAGCTTACCGGTATGTCAATGCGTGTACCTACTTCTGACGTATCAGTTGTTGACCTTACAGTAGAGCTCGAGAAACCGGCTACTTACGAGGAAATCTGCGCTGCAATGAAGAAGGCTTCAGAAGGCGAGCTCAAAGGTATCCTCGGATACACTGACGAGTCTGTCGTTTCAACTGACTTCCGTGGCGATTCCCACACTTCAATCTTTGATGAGAAGGCTGGTATCCAGCTCGACCCTACATTCGTCAAGGTTGTTTCATGGTATGACAACGAGTGGGGCTACTCAAACAAGGTCTGCGAAATGGCACGTGTCATTGCAAAATAATTGCTTATCCAGCAATACCGATAATGCAGGGCTGCTTCATGGCAGTCCTGCTTTTTTATCGGATTCCTGTACCGGTCGGACTTATATTGAGTATCTTTGCACCTGCATGATTAATCAAGGAAGATGGCAGATAAACTTTGGAACGGTAATTACCTCAGGATATGGACAGGGAATTTCCTGTTGAATTTCTCTTTTACACTGATAGTTCCACTCCTTCCGCTGTATCTGAGCGAGAGGTTCGGTGCGGCTAATGACACTATCGGTATGGCCCTTGCCGGCTATACGCTGGTGGCGCTGATGATAAGACCTTTCAGCGGCTATATAGTGGACAACTATCCCCGGAAGATAGTGCTCATGGTCTGCAATTTCTTCTTCTTCCTTCTGTTTTTCGGCTATATAGCGGCGGGCTCCCTGACAATGTTCACGATATTCAGGACATTGCACGGTGCGCCTTTCGGAGCGACGACAGTTGCGGCAAGTACCGTAGCCATAGATGTCCTTCCGTCATCGAGAAGGACCGAAGGCATCGGCTATTACGGGCTGAGCAACAATCTTGCTACGGCACTCGGGCCCGTGCTGGCAATCTATCTGCTGCAGGCGTTCCAGGGTAATTTCCAGACGCTTTTCTGGATTTCCACTGCATTTTCATTTGCCGGACTGCTCATAGATGCATCCGTCAGGCTTTCCCCGAGGGAATTCAAGCCGGAGAAGCAGGTCATATCCATGGACAGGTTCTTTCTGCTCAAAGGATGGCGCGAGGCCCTTGCGATAATATGCTATTCCTTCAGCTATGGTGTAATTTCTACATATGTCGCCATATATGGCAAGGAAGAGCTTGGCATTACCGGTGGGACAGGCATATTCTTTACGCTTTTTGCGGTGGGACTCATCGTTTCGAGGCTTACGGGGGCCAAGGCCCTCAGGCAGAACCGCGTCACATACAATGCCTCCCTTGGTACTGCGGTATCCATGTGCGGCTATCTGATTTTTGCCGCCATGCATAATCCTGTCGGGTATTTTGCATCTGCGTTTGTCATAGGGCTCGGCAACGGCCATATGTATCCAGCTTTCCAGAACATGTTCATCAATCTCGCCGGAAACAACCAGCGTGGCACGGCAAATTCCTCGATATTGACATCATGGGATGCCGGCCTGGGACTTGGAGTCCTGTTCGGAGGTGTCGTGTCAGAGCATTTCGGCTATCATGCGGCTTTCTGGACTGCTCTGGCAGTCAATGTACTTGGAGTCGCCTGGTATTTTCTTCAGGTACGGGGGCATTTTGAACGCAATAAACTCAGATAGTTATAAAATTTTTATTATTTTCGCGCCGTTTTTGCGGTAACTGTTCCGCCCATGTTTCACATATAGAGGATAGCAGCATGGTCAGAATGCCATTCAGAAAGAGAAAAGTAGAGGATGCGGGGGTGTCGGAGGCGCGTGACCGCATTTCAAGCGCAATCAGCAGGCAGCAGAAGATGGTCCGCATGAAGGAGCAGAAAAGCCCTTCATGGCTGGTCTCGATGATACCGTTCATAGTTCTCATCGCAGTCCTGGTGGCCGTCATCAGGGTATTCGGGGCTGACTCTCTTGCCGGGGGAAGCCAGGTGGCCCTTATAGTCGCATCAGCTGTCATTGTTGCCATATCTATGGCCGTGTACAGGATTCCATGGCAGACTCTCGAGGACTCTGTCCTGGATAATATCAGGTCTGTAGGGTCTGCAATACTGATACTTTTCCTTATAGGTGCGATTGCCGGCACATGGATGGTCAGCGGGGTGGTGCCCACTCTCATATATTATGGAATGAAAGTGATTACTCCCGGGATATTCCTGGCGGCAGCCTGTGTCATCTGCGGGCTTGTGTCCGTAATGACAGGCAGTTCCTGGACGACTATAGCGACAATCGGCGTGGCCCTTATCGGAATCGGCGCAGCCCAGGGGTTCAGCCCCGGCTGGACAGCCGGGGCAATCATATCAGGAGCATATTTCGGGGACAAGATATCGCCCCTGTCGGATACGACTGTGCTTGCATCATCTTCCTCAGGGACACCTCTCTTTACCCATATCAGGTACATGCTCCTGACAACGGTGCCGTCAATGACAATTGCAGTCGTTGTTTTCCTTGTGGCGAGCATAATGCACCATTCCCCGGAAGTCTCACAGGTCGAAGAGTTCTCCGGCATACTGACTTCCACATTCAATATCTCTCCATGGCTTCTTTTTGTGCCTGTCTTTACAGGTTTCCTCATCATAAGGAAGGTCCCGGCTCTGCTTACACTGTTCATGGCTGCGCTTGTAGCAGGGATAGTGGCCCTGTTTGCACAGTCTCATATCATATATGAGATAGCATCCGGTACTGCAGGCGCATATCCCGGCCAGCTGTCTTTCCATGACGGATTCAAGGGACTCATGATGACGGTGTACGGCCCGACTTCGGTGACGACAGGAAACCCAGACATAGACTCCCTTATCGCAACACGCGGTATGACAGGCATGCTCAATACCGTGTTCCTTATAATATGCTCGGTTACATTCGGAGGTCTCCTGACCGGAAGCGGCATGCTTCAGAGCCTGACAGAGATGCTTGTAAGGCATATTTCTGGAAGGACGGCGATTGTATCCTCGACAGTAGGCACGGGCCTGTTCTGCAATATGACCACCGGAGACCAGTACCTGTCCATTATCCTGACCAGCAGCCTGTACCGGAAGCTCTATGAGCGGAAAGGCTATGAAAAACGTCTGCTCAGCCGTTCAGTGGAGGACTCGGCGACAGTCACATCCGTGCTGATTCCATGGAACTCCTGCGGAATGACGCAGTCGACTGTCCTGAAGGTGCCGACTGTGGATTATCTGCCATATTGCCTTTTCAATATAATTTCCCCCCTGATGTCGATAATAGTATCTGTGACAGGCTACAGGATATACCGTCAGGTATCGGGTGCCGGCAAGGGAAGTCAATTATAAATTTCCCTAATTCACTTGCTTTTCAGATTAAATTGGCTACCTTTGCTAAACAGGATTTAAATTTTAATTATTCCAAATTAGAAAGCAATGAAAGATCTGAAAGGAACAAAGACCGAGGCCAATCTCCAGGCCGCATTTGCCGGCGAGTCGCAGGCTCGCAACAAATACACCTATTATGCCTCCAAGGCCAAGAAGGACGGGTATGTCCAGATAGCCGACCTTTTCGAGGAGACGGCAAACAATGAGAAGGAGCATGCCAAGATATGGTTCAAGCTTCTGCATGGCGGGGAAGTCCCTACTACAGAGGAGAATCTTCTTGATGCAGCTCAAGGCGAGAACTATGAGTGGACAGACATGTATGCCGGCTTTGCAAAGGAAGCCAGGGAAGAGGGCTTTACTGAGATAGCTGTGCTGTTCGAGAAGGTTGCCGCCATCGAGAAGATGCACGAGGAGCGTTACCGCAAGCTTCTCGCAAATGTCAAGGAAGGCCTCGTATTCTCAAGGGATGAGGACATGATATGGGAGTGCGGTAACTGCGGGCATATCGTTATCGGCAAGAAAGCCCCTGAGCTCTGCCCTGTCTGCAAGCATCCGAAGAGCTATTTCAAGATTCACGCGACGAATTTCTGATGCGTGAGGTCTCCTGTCTGTAAGTGAGACAGTGGATGATGTTCATGATGATATAGGTCACGAATATCAGCAGTACGGCCATCGACCAGTTAAGGCCAAGCAGCCAGGTCAGGACAGCCGAGACGCAGATTACCCCCATGAACGCTACACGAAGGCGGTAAATGGGGGTATTTTTCTGTGCACCCATTTTGATTTTCATTGAGAACATCGGGATATCCGACACGAGCAGCGCAGAGAGTATTATCGAGAGCAGGGGGATGAACACCTTCCCGTGCGCCCATCTCGTCAGGAAACTGTCCGGATCCTGCAGGATATAGTATGAAAGCGATGCGCAGATCATTGCACATGCCGGTGTAGCAAGGCCTATGAAATTGTCACTCTGCCTGTCATCCACATTGAATCTGGCCAGCCTCAATGCCGAGAATACTGTTATTGCCAGAGGCATGTAACAGAGGAGTCCGGCCTGCGGAGACAGGTCTTTCATCAGCTGATGCAGCATCATTGACGGAAGCAGTCCGAAACTTATCAGGTCTGCAAGCGAGTCCAGCTCCTTTCCCATATCGGATCTCGCATCAAGCGCCCTTGCAGCCATTCCGTCAAGGAAATCAAAGACAGCAGCGGCAAGCATGAAAGGAAATGCGTACTCCGGCCTGCCGTTGAATACACATATCACACCCAGAGTCCCGCAAAGGAGATTCATGGATGTGATTGTGTTGGGAATATATCTTGAGATATTCATTTCAGGTGTTCAATTGGGGACTATCTTATCCCGAGTTTCTTCCTGATGTCTTTCGGAAGGGCATCCTTGTGCACGACGAAGTTTATGGTCTTGTACCTTACGAAAGTGTCCGATACATACCATATGCCCTTGTATTTTCCTGCATCTCCCCAGGAATTCTTGACCATAAAGTATGAAGTGCCGTTCTGGTCCTTGGCTACACCGTAGATCTGCATCCCATGGTCATCCGTAGTGGTCTTCCTGTCAAAGCCGTCCTGTCTCATTTCCTGGGTTACCGTAAGCTCTTTCGGAAGCCCTGTCTGTGACTCTCCGGCCTTTTCCTCATCTTTTCCTATCCATTTTTCCTGGTCTGACCCCGAAGTCACGGCATTTTCCGTATCCGGGACAATCCCGAGACCGTCTCTTGTGAAGCCTTTCTCGCTGACATCGGAGCCCCAGGCTATGGTATAGCCTTCTTCGATGGCATTATACATGATCTCCATCATTTCATCGAGCGGGACATTGTAGGAATAGTCCCATCTCCAGTTGTCGCATACCTCGACAGGGAACTGTGTGTAGAAAGGGTGGTGGGTAAATGATGTGATGGACACGTAGTCATCAGGGTTGATTCCGAGCCAGTCACGGTATGACTCAGGAGTAAAGGTCTGTCCTTCGGCCTCGAATTCAGCCGGTGCCTCCCCGAGATATGCCTTGAGTATGCCGTCAAGTCCGTTGACCCAGGCTGTTGTAAGCTTTGAATTAGGGTTCTTCACGATTGCATCCACATAGCCTTTCAGGGCTGCATCCATCTCGAAGTGCTCGGGTTTCTCTGTGCCGTAATTAAGGCCAGGCATGACATCCTGAGGGACAATGCCGTAGTCGCGTATGACATGGAGAACATCCCCGAAAGAACTTCCGGCAGCGAAATTGAGATGGCCGTCGAGACGGATGTACTTGATGGCCCTGTCATGATAGGACTTGCCGACCACGTACATTTCGGAGAGGTCGATATTGTCATATCCCTTGATACGGATTATCTCCGATTCGAGGAATGAAAGGGACGAGAAGCACCAGCATGTGCCGGACCTGTGCTGGTCCTTGATTGATGAAATCGGATTCTCCTTCACGACAGTGAACTCGTATTCAGGAGCATTGTCCTTGTCTGTGTCCTGTGCCCACGCATTTGCTGCAGCGGCAGTGAACAGGATCAGTGCGGTTGTCAGTATTCTGTTCATTTTACAATATGTTAGATTGATTTCTTCAGTATGAAAGCATTTCCTTGAAGTCGATAGGGGCGGCCTTGAAACCGAGTTCCCTTTCAGCCTTGTCCGTGCGGTAATGGTTGTTGATCATCAGCATAGTCACATTGCTGGTCGAGAGTTCGGTGGAGATGCCGGCCTTGTGAAGCAGGTCCCCGAGTGCCCCTGCCGCCTTAAGCAGGAAGTCCGGCACCGGTATCAGGAGAGGGTGTCTCCCGATGGCTTTTGCCGCATCAGAGAAAAGCTCCCTGTAGCTGTAGTTGCGGCCGGTAATGAGATAGTTCTCCCCGTTCCGGCCTTTCTGCAGGGCGAGCACCATGCCTCTGGCCGCCTCCTGCACATCTATGACATTCTTGCCTCCTTTCGGGCAGAATACCACAGGGGATTTCCTGACCATGTTGAACAGTCTGTTCGAGCCCGTGGCTGTCCCGTATCTTCCGGCCATGAATGTCGGGTTGACAATCACGATTTCTATCCTGTCGCTGTATCTGAGTATCGCCTTTTCAGCCTCAGCCTTGCTGACAGCATAGTGCGATGCCGTGAAAGGATACATCATCGGCTTGCCTTCGGCTTCTCCGTAGCCTATGGCATTGGCAGTGCTGACATACAGGAACCGTTTCAGCCCGCATCTGATGGCCGCCTTAACAAGGTTTTCCGTGGCAGTGACATTCACGTCTCGGAATTTCCTGTAATCATTCTCTCCCTGGGATGTCATCGCCGCGACATGTACCGCGTATGAGCAGTCCTCCATAAGCTTTTCCATGGCCCCGGCATCCTTGAAATCACATTCTTCCAGGTCGAGGGCCTCTCCCCGGGGGCCATGGTACCTGCCGAGGCTCCGGACGGTGCCGATGACTCCGTAGCCGTCTTTCAGCAGTTCTCCTATTATATTCGAAGCCAGCATTCCATTGGCTCCGGTTACCAAGACTTTTTCCATAGTATGCCTGTATTTTTTATTTGACCATGCCCTGGCATCTGAGTTCGTTTCCCATTCTCCGGGTCATGACGGATGCCCTTATGCTTTCAGGTATGAACTTGAGGAGCATGAAGCTGAACTTGTTGGACAGGCCGGCCACAATCGTCCCCTTGTCTCTGAGCATCCCGTCTATGCATTCCTTTGCGGCATTTTCCGGGGTAATTGTCAGGAAGCGTCCTATCCATCCCTGGCTTTTTATCCTTGCCGCTATTTCCGATCTTGTCGGCATTGGCCCGAGCAGGGCGACATTGACAGAAACAGGGGTGTCCTTCAGTTCCTGCCTGAGTCCGATTGAAAAGTATCTGACAAAGCTTTTCGATGCCGGATATACTGTTTTGAAACCGGTCGGAGTAAGAGATGCGAGCGAGGATATGTTGAGTATGAATGAACCGCGGCTGTCAAGCAGGTTCGGGAGCAGCTGGTGCGTCATCAGTGTGGTTGCGCATGTATTCAGCTGGATAATCGTATTGATATATCTTACGGATGCCTGCTCGAATATGTTGCTCCCTCCTATGCCGGCATTGTTGATGAGTATCCCGACCTTGAAGTTCCTGTTGATATCGGCGGCCGTGGCGAGCAGCTGCTCCCTGTCGGTAAGGTCAATCTCGTAGTGACGGCTGTCTGTCCCGTATTCCATGCAGAGCCTGCATACATCCTCTATCCCTTCTCCTGGCAGGGAAATGAGTATCGTGTCTATCTTCCTCGATGCCAGCTCAAGGGCAAATGCCTTTCCCAGTCCGCTGCTGGCACCTGTCACGACTGCATAACCCTCCGGTCTTGAAAATCGTTTCATAGATGAATCGCTTGTGTTTCTGTCCCGCCGTCATGCCGGCCATCGTCCGGATACGGCAAAGACCGACAAATATAGCATTAAATGTCATCAAATCAAAATCAGTAATTTTGCCTATATGGATTAAATGCCATAATTTTGAAGTCCGTTTCCGGAGTTGCAGTCAGAAAACAGAAGCAGATGGACAGAGTCGAATTCCTGTATTCAAGATTCATATCATGTCTCGGGTATGAACCGACACCATGCCAGGATTCTTTCCTGCATGATGCTGCCGGTTTCATATCTGACGACGACCATGACATAATGGTAGTGAACGGCTATGCCGGCACTGGAAAGACGACGGCCTTATCCGCAGTGATAAGGGCCTTGAAGGACTTCGGAGTGCATTGTGTCCTTCTTGCCCCTACAGGGCGGGCAGCCAAGGTGCTTTCCGGCTATGCAGGCCAGCCGGCCTATACAATCCATAAGCATATCTACAGGCAGAAGTCCGTAGGAGGGGACGGATTCGGCCAGTTTTCACTTGCGCCGAACAAGGACAAGGATACATTGTATATAGTGGACGAGGTCTCCCTCATCGGTATAGATACCGGGCAGGTGCAGCATACCGGGGTCTTCGGCTCCGGAAATCTTCTGGAGGACCTCGTGTCATTTGTGAGGAACGGCGCGGACAACAGGCTGATGCTTGTCGGCGATGCGGCCCAGCTTCCTCCGGTCGGCCTGGATGCGAGTCCTGCACTTTCCAGGGAATACATGGACATGGTCGGCGGAGCAATGTATTCCGAGCTCGTCACTGTTGTCAGGCAGCAGGCCGGGTCCGGGATACTGCGCAATGCCACAATCGTCCGTGAGCACATATCCTGCGGCAGCTGTCTTCAGGACGGCTTTTCGCTGAAGCTTGTGGCCGACGGATATCCCGATGTGGAGAGGGTGGACGGCGGAGAGCTGATTGAAAGAATCTCTGATGCATATGACAGGTGGGGAGAGGACGAGACCGTGGTGCTTTGCCGTTCCAACAGGCGTGCAATAAGGTACAATGCAGGTATAAGGTCCATGGTGCAGTTCCGGGAGGAGCGGCTTGTCCGGGATGACAGCCTGATGATTGTCAGGAACTGCTACCAGTTCCTGGAGGATGTCAAGGGACTGGATTACATAGCGAACGGCGACATGGCCAAGCTTGTGCGGATATCAGACTATGAGACCAGATACGGACTTCATTTTGCCCAGGCAAGGTTGAGATTTCCCGACTATGATGATATTGAAATAGATGCGAAGGTAATCCTGGATACCCTGGAATCCGAGAGCGCGGCCCTTACATATGAACAGCAGAATATGCTTTATAACGGGGTAAATGAAGATTATGCGCATATCGGCAGCAAGAAGAAACGCTATGAGGCCGTGCGCGAGGATGTCTATTACAATGCCCTGCAGCTGAAATATGCCAATGCGATAACATGCCATAAATCCCAGGGCGGACAATGGAAATGTGTCTTCATAGATAACCCTTTCTGGCAGGACGGACTTGCAGAGGATGACCTCAAGTGGCTGTATACGGCAGTTACCAGGGCTACTGAAAAAGTTTATCTGGTCAATTTCAGGGATGAGTTCTTCTTGTGACATAAATTCCTTAATTTCGCGGAATGAAAAATTTTGCGGCCATAGATTTCGAGACGGCAAACGCCCATATGACAAGTGTCTGCAGTGCAGGCATAGTCGTAGTGAGGGATGGTACAGTGACAGACAGGTTCTACAGGCTGATTCATCCCGAGCCGGACTATTATTCCCGTTTCAATACGCGGATCCATGGCCTGACGGATGCGGATACGATGGATGCACCGGTATTCCCGGAGGTATGGGCCGAAGCGGAGCCTCTGATTGCCGGCCTGCCTCTTGTCGCGCACAACAGCCGTTTTGACGAGGGATGCCTCAAGGCCGTCTTCAGGATGTACCGGATGGACTATCCTGATTACCGGTTTTTCTGCACCTGCAACGCATCCAGGCGCATGTTGAGGGGAATCCTGCCTGACCATCGGCTCCCGACGGTTGCGGCATACTGCGGCTACAGTCTTGCCCGGCATCACAATGCACTTGCCGATGCCGAGGCATGTGCGGCGATTGCCATGAAGCTCATCCCCGATTCTTCGGATATTGTATAATTTAAAAGGATATAATGACTGCTGATAAAAAGATTCTTGCGGCATTCTGTCTCTGCCTTGCATCATTTTCTGCCGCAGATGCAGCCGGGGCGGAAATGACCCCCGCTGAAGAAGTCAGGTTCAACACGGTGCCTGTCTCCTGGAAATGGGTTTCGGATACTGAAGTGGCATTCTCATACGACGGCACTTTCAGCGACAGCCTTGCATTCATGTATGATGCAAGGACCGGACGCAGAAAAGACGGGATATCCTGTCCGGACAGGTATCCGGATTTCCCGGTACATCCGGAAGGGGCTGTCAATCTGATATATTCCCCGGACTCCTCGAGGATAGCATATACGAGGGCCGGGGATCTCTATGTGATGGACCTTGAAAGCGGAGCTGAAATCAGGCTTACCGATGACGGGAATGACCTCATACTTAACGGGTATGCTTCCTGGGTATATTACGAGGAGATTTTCGGAAGGTCGACCGACTACAAGGCATTCTGGTGGTCCCCTGACGGGAGCAGGATCGGATTCTACAGGTTCGACAATACTCAGGTGCCGCTTTTCCCGATATATTCCCCGTTCGGTCAGGACGGCTCATTGCGCAGCACCAGATATCCGAAGGCCGGGGAGATGAATCCGGAAGTCAGGATCGGGATTGCTGATGTATCAGGGCTTTTCGTCCGGCCTGACGGCAATGGACATGAAGATTCGGATGCAGTGAAACCGGAGATTGTATGGGCGGATTTCAACCCGGAGGACGACCAGTATTTCGGTACGCCGTTCTGGGGACCCGACAGCAGGGGGTTCTATGTGTCCCGTATGCCTCGCCGGCAGAATGTCCTCGACCTTTACCGTGTGGATGTCTCTGATGGCTCGAAGTCGCTTATATATCATGAGGAGTACGATACATGGCTGGACTGGATAGACGGTATTGTCTTTACTGACAATGGCCTTTATATGGCAAGGAGCTTCGAGACAGGTTGGGAGCAGATATATTTCCTTTCCTATGACGGGAAAACACTGGAACGTCTGACCGGGGGCAGGAACTGGAACATATCCATTCTCAGGGTAGACGAACAGAAAGGGGATGTGTATTTCACTGCAAACAGGGACGCTGCAGTACGGCAGTCCCTGTATAAGGTAAACGCCAAGGGAGAAGTGAGGGCACTGGTAAATCCTGTCTACGATGTCCGTGATGTACGCTTCTCCGGGGACGGGAGATATTTTGCGGCTTCCTATTCCAATTCCGTGACGCCGGTGCGTGTGGCTGTCTTCGAGACTTCCCGCTATGCCGCACCTTCTGAAATGCGTACATCCGACACCGGGCTTGATATCGTTTCCGTCACCGGGAAGTTCTGCCGGGAGCATATTGTCGGGGACATGGCATATGAAGGTTTCTCCATTTCTGACCATGCACTCCCGGAGATAGTGTATATTACTGTCCCGGACGGATTTACGATTCCGGCTTCCATTGTCTATCCGGAAGATTTCGACCCTGCGGAGAAATATCCTGTGCACATGGACATCTATGGCGGTCCTGACACTCCTATGGTACGGGACCGGTGGACGACTCCTTCGGAATCGAGCCGGTGGTGGCCGGAGAACGGCATTATCCAGATAACGGCAGACTGCAGGGCGTCAGGCCATAACGGCCGTGCCGGACTTGACATGGTCTATGGCCGGCTTACGGTAAATGAAGTCAAGGATTTCATTTCATGGGCGGAATGGCTGAAGTCCCTGCCTTACGTAGATGGAGACCGTATCGGCGTGGAAGGGTTCTCTTTCGGGGGCACAATGACAGCGATGCTTCTGATGCAGGCCCCGGAATATTTCCATTATGGCATTGCCGGCGGGGGAGTATACGATTGGGCACTGTATGATTCCCATTATACGGAGAGATATATGGATACGCCTCAGAACAATCCGGAGGGTTACCGGCAAGCCTGTGTCCTGGAATATGCGGACATGTATCCTGCCGGATACGGAGATGACAGCGGGGACGGCATCGAGCCTGTGATGCTGAAGCTGACTCACGGTACCGGGGATGACAATGTGCATTTCCAGAATACCCTGCAGCTGATAGATGTGCTGCAGAAGAACGGCAGGAAATTCGACTTTATGATTTACCCTGACGGGATGCATGGATACCGGGGCGCCCAGCAGGAGCATTTCAAGGCAGCCAACCGCGAGTTCTGGCTTCGGTATCTGAAACCGGGGAAGTGACCAGAAGCAGATTCCTGTCGGTACCGCCGCACTCGTATTTCAGACCGAAGATATGGATGCGGCCCCCTGTCGTTATAGCGCCGTCCCTTGAATCATGTTTTACGGGACGGCTCTTCTTCTTTTTGCCGTATAGCCTGGCTTTGAGAGCATCGCTGTCCAGAGGGATGTTTCTTGCCGTGACATCTGCATCAGGATAGAGGCCGGCGGCCATCTTCATGCCGGCATTGTTTAACGGGATGATTTCCATTATCCTGAAAAGTTTCCCGAATCCGGCTATTCCTGCAGTCATCTGCGGGGTATCGGTCTCTGCCTCAGGCAATATATACAGGTGTGTGAATCTTGCGAGCTTCGTGACGCCGAACCTGCTGCACAGCAGATTGAATGCCCCGGCCTTCATCATGGCCTTGCCCGGCTCGAAAAGCACGGTATCCCTTTCCGGATATCCGGAAACAGGCAGACATGGGCCTGAGAGCCCGGTGCTGTCCGGCAATATCGCTTCCGCCCCGAGCATTTCCTCTTCTGTAAATACAAATTGTCTCCCGGATTCCCATGCATGATATGTTACCTGTCCCTTATGCTCCCTGTCGAGGACGGCAAGCAGCTCCCGGCAGTCGCCATGGGAGACGATTGCATGCACTTCACGGCAGCAGTCGCCGAGCCTGTTGAGCACCATGCCGATGTCTGCCATGGGGGACAGCTTTACCATGACGAATCTGGAAAGCTGCAGCAGTTCATCCTTGAGTGCAAGTATGTCAGGGCTGCAGTCCTCCATGAGGAAGACTTTCCTGCCTTGTGCATCACGTCTTGCCGGGTCGAGGAATATGATTCCCGGGCGGAAATCCCCGGCTATTCCGGCTGGCGATGCCTGTCCGCTGCCGTCCGGACATTTCCGGTCCGGAATGACAGTATCATGACCGGGCCGGCAGTCCTGAGCGGGGACAATCCTGCAGCAAGAGAAGCGTATCCCTTCGCACAACCCGAGGCATCTGAAATTATGCACTGCTGCCTGGCAGAGGGACTGGTCCATTTCATTGTAGAGAACCTCGAATCCGGCTTTCCGGAAGGCTGCGGCATCGACTCCGAGGCCTCCCGTCAGGTCTGCAATGCGCATTTCCCCGCCATTTTCCCGGACAAGCCTTGCTGCAATATCCGCCTTCAGCCTTGCGGTGTCTTCGGAGCTGCACTGTTCGGCTGATATCCGGTTGGGGTAGACCAGTTCCGGGCACGAATACCAGGACGGGACCTTGGATTTCAGCTTCCGTCTCGATTCTATGGTATTCACGGCAAGGGACATGTCCACGTCCGGCCACTGGGCCTTTGACAGGAGAAGCCTTGCTGTATCATCGTTTTCATGAATGAGTATGAAATCCTTGAAATCCATATGTGCAGTCGCTGTTTCAGTGCCGTCCATACATGTTGCTTCCGGCATCGCATTCTTTCCCAAAATTATCTCAAAAATTTAAATTGACAAAAAATGTAACCGTCCGGGAGTTTTTATGATAGAATTTATTATATTTGTATGATTTGAAGATTAAATTATAATCATATATCAGCCAGTAAGATAAAACAGGAAGCATATCAATTCAATAACACTAGATATTATGGAAAGAAATTTCAGAGAAGTAGCCCAGAGCTGGCTCGACGGAAATTATGATGCCGAGACCAAGGAACAGGTAAGGAAACTCATGGAGACCGACCCTGCAGGCCTTGAGGATGCCTTTTACCGCAATCTCGAGTTCGGTACAGGAGGACTCCGCGGCGTGATGGGTGTCGGTACCAACAGGATGAACAAGTATGTTGTCGCAATGGCGACCCAGGGACTTGCCAACTATATCCTGAAGAATGTGCCGGGAGACAGCCACAGCGTATGTGTATCATATGACAGCCGTAACAACAGCGATGCCTTTGCGCATATCACTGCCGAGGTGCTTTCGGCAAACGGTATCCATGTGTACATCTACGACTGCCTTCATCCGGTGCCGCTCCTGAGCTATGCAGTGCGGAAGAAACATGCCACTGCCGGTGTAATGGTCACAGCCTCGCACAATCCGAAGGAGTATAACGGATATAAGGTATACTGGTCTGACGGAGCGCAGATCATTGCTCCTGTCGACAAGGACATCGTTGCCGAGGTCAATGCCATTTCGGATCCTTCCATGGTCAAGTATAAGGCTGACGGCAAGGAAGGCGGTATCGAGGTCATGGGGGAAGAGATGAACAATGCCTATATGAACGATGTGCTTACCCTCATGCTTTCTCCGGAGGCAAGGGAGCGCCATAAGGACCTTAAGATCGTGTATACGCCTCTCCATGGCTCTGGAGTGCACATTGTGCCGGAAATTCTCAGGAGGCTCGGTTTCGAGAATGTATATCATGTTCCGGAGCAGGACGTGAACGACGGCAATTTCCCTACCGTCATGTCTCCGAATCCTGAGGAGCCTTCAGCCCTCGAGATGGCAGTCAAGGTCGCAGACAGGGAGGGGGCGGACCTCGTGCTTGCAACCGACCCGGATGCGGACAGACTCGGTATAGCTGTACGCGACAATGAAGGGAAGATGGTTCTTTTCAACGGTAACCAGACAGGAGCGATGCTGACATACTATATCCTGAGACGCTGGTCCGAGCTCGGAAAGATAGACAGCACCAAGTATGTGGTAAAGACCATTGTCACTACGGAGCTTATAAGGGCTATCGCCGAGAAATACGGTGTGAAGGTATACAATGTGCTTACGGGCTTCAAGTATATCGCAGATATTGTGCGCCGCAACGAAGGCAAGGGCGAATTCATCTGCGGAGGCGAGGAGAGCTACGGCTTCAATATCGGGGAGTTCGTCCGTGACAAGGATGCTCCTATCTCATGCGCAATGGTTGCCGAGTGCGCTGCATGGGCTGCAGAGCAGGGTCTTACACTGTATCAGCTTCTCCAGAACATATACAAGGAGTTCGGATACTACAGGGAGTCCCTCACATCCCTTGTACGTAAGGGCAAGGCGGGAGTTGAGGAGATTGCCGCAATCATGACCGACATGAGGAACAATCCTCCTAAGGAGCTTGCAGGAGTACCTGTGACCAAGGTCATCGACTATGACAAGCCTGAGACTACCGGCCTGCCGAAATCAAACGTGCTTCAATTCTTTACATCGGAAGGAGATGTCGTGTCCGTACGTCCGTCCGGAACAGAGCCGAAGATCAAGTTCTATTTCGGGGCGAGAGGGGAGTCTGCCGATGCCAAGATTGAAAGGCTCAGAGCCCAGTTCATAAAATAATAACTGTGATTTACACGGCCCTTCCTTCAGCATTATGCTCCAGGGAGGGCTTTTTATAATACACTTTAACCAATAAGCATATGGAAAGGACACTTGTAATCCTGAAGCCGGGTGCGCTTCAGCGCGGACTTGTCGGGGAAGTTATATCCCGGTTTGAAAAAAGGGGGCTCAAGCTTGTGGCAATGAAAATGAAGCAGCTGGACCAGGCAATCCTCGATGTACACTATGCCCACCTCAAGGACAAGCCTTTTTTCCCGTGGCTATGCAGTGGCATGATGGCGGCACCTGTAATACTTTGCTGCTGGGAAGGCTTTGAGGCTGTGAAGGTTGTCCGTGCAATGGCCGGCTCGACCAATGCCAGGAATGCTGCGCCGGGTACTATCCGCGGAGATTATGCCCTGAGCGCACAGGAGAACATCGTACATACATCGGATTCCGTCGAGAATGCAAGGACGGAACTTGACCGCTTCTTCTCTCCGGAAGACTATTGCGAGTATCCGTCGCCTCTCAATCAGTACCTGTATGCACCTGACGAGAAGTAGCTGTCAGAACAGGCCGAACAGCCTGGCGTCGATGAGGTCGGTAATATAGGCAAAATCCTCGGGACGGTTCTCGAAGTCGAGATTGTCGGCATCGATTGTGAGGATGTCTCCCTTGTATCCGGAAATCCATTCCTCATATCTGGTGTTCAGTCCTGTCAGGTATTCAATGCTGATGCTTTTCTCGTATTCCCTTCCTCTTTTCTGTATCTGGCTGACAAGATGCGGGATCGATGACTTCAGGTATATGAGCAGGTCCGGCATCCTGACCACTGACATCATTGCATGGAACAGATCCATGTATGTGCTGAAATCCCGTTCCGAGATATTCCCCATATCCCGGTTATTCGCCGTAAATACATACACGCCTTCAAGAATGGTCCGGTCCTGGATTACCGTATCCTCTGACCGGGCTATCTCGAGTATATCCTTGAACCTCTGTGTCAGGAAGTAGACCTCCATATTGAACGACCAGCGCAGGATGTCGCTGTAATAGTCTTCTATATACGGGTTGTGGGTCACGGCCTCGTATTTCGGTATCCATCCGTAATGCTCCGAGAGCATCCTTGTCAGAGTGGTCTTGCCGCTGCCTATATTGCCTGCGATTCCTATATGCATATGATTATCTGATGAATAAACCTTGAAATCTTTCCTTGTGGGTTGCCACCCGGTGCGAAAATACAAACTTTTTTGTTCCCGTATGTAATCTATTTGCTATTTTTGAAGCATCAATCCAATCAGTAGACCTCGGTTATGAAAGCATATCTTTTGAATACAATGGCGGCAATTGCTGCATTTTCTTTTATGGCGGCATCATGTGACGGCATTTATGACAGGACCCGGGAAGATGGCGAAGGGACAGAAACCCCTGACAATCCGGATGACCCTTCAGGAGATGACCCTTCAGGGGATGACCCGATGCCGGAAGAATACTTCTATTATCAGGAAGTGACTTCCGACATGGCCGACTGGTCCGGAAATTATCTCATATGCAACGAAAGCAGCAAGTACGGGCTGATTGTATTTGCCTCATGGTCTGAAGGCACTTACGGGCAGCCGGCCTCGGATGAAAGCGGGCAATATGTCGATCTCAACGGGTTCATGACAGCCGATGGCATTCCGGCAGAGGATGCTGACATATACCGCAGTGTAATATCCCCTGTCGGGTCACATTATTCAATATATGTCACGGGTGCAGGCTATATCGGATATACCGGAGGCGGCAATATCCTCGCCGTGACTGATACCGAACCGGACGGGGCTGATGCGGCATGGCTGTGGGACCTCTCGTATGATGACTGCAGCAATATCGTATCAGTAGCCGATCCGTCAAGAAAACTGCAGTGGAACAGTTCGCATCCAAGATTCTCTACATATACCGGATCGCAGCAGGAGATTGTCCTGTACAGGAGTACTGCCGGCGGGGCGCCTGTGCCTCCGGGACCAGGGGATGACCCGGACCCTGACAATCCGGACCCGGATATCCCTGATGTCCCTTCCGGCAATGGAAGGTATGGCTGGTATGAACTCCCGGCAATGGATATTACGGAATCATCCGGCTATCTTGTAGACAGCAGCAATCCGGACCTGTATTATGCATATCATCTGTGCGATGGGAATGAAAAGGGACCCGGAGAAAAGAGGGCACGCAACTATACCGTATGCTATAGTGCAGAACATCATTGTCCTGTCTGGGTTGCAGCCCCGAGACATGCGATGTATGAGACCAAGGGTACCGAGCGTACGAATGCCTACAAGCCTGACCCGGACATACCTTCGTCAATCCAGCTGAACAGCAAGTCAACAGGCGGAGGATGCAATAAGGGACACATGCTCGGCTCGGCAGAGAGAATCTCTTCTGCTGCGACCAACAGGCAGGTGTTCTATTACAGCAACATCGCTCCTCAGCGCGCGTCGAATTTCAACACAGGCGGCGGGGGATGGAATACTCTCGAGGACTGGGTGGACAAGAAGGTATGCCAGGATACCCTGTATGTCGTTATAGGTGCATATTTCGATGAATATGAGGATGCAAGAGGGTATTCGGATACTCCTGCCAGAATCTCATTCGGAGGCAGGGACGATGTGTCACGGCCGACAATGTACTATTATATACTGCTCCGGACAAAGAGCGGCAATACAGGCAAGTCCCTCTCGGAATGCTCGTCGGATGAGCTGATGTGCGCCGCATTCGTCAGGAGCCACAATACCCCGATGAAGGTCAGTGTCAGCGAAAAGGAGATGATGTCCGTTTCCGACCTTGAGAAGATAACGGGATTCACGTATTTCGCATCAGTGCCGAATGCCCCGAAGGATTCCTTCGAGGCATCGGACTGGGGGCTGTAGGTATTATACGAGCCCCTGTGCCATCATGGCATCAGCGACTTTTATGAATCCGGCGATATTTGCGCCCTTGACATAGTTGATGTAGCCGTCGGGTTCTGTCCCGTATCTGACACATGCCTCATGGATATCGTTCATGATGTGGTGCAGGTTGGCATCCACCTCTTCAGGAGTCCATTTGAGCCTGATGGAGTTCTGCGTCATCTCAAGTCCTGAAGTGGCGACACCTCCGGCATTTGATGCCTTGCCGGGCGAGTAGAGGAGCCTGGCATCCTGGAATATCGCGATTGCTTCAGGTTCAGTCGGCATGTTGGCCCCTTCCGCAACGCAGATGCAGCCGTTGTCCACGAGCATCCTTGCCTCGGCGGCATTTATCTCATTCTGTGTCGCACACGGCATGGCTATGTCGCATTTTATTTCCCAAGGTCTCCGGTCTGCGAAATATTGTGCACGGGGATATTTTTCCGCATATTCCCTGATGCGTCCCCTGTATATGTTCTTGAGTTCCTTGACGTATTCAAGCTTCTCCTCGTCAATGCCGTCCGGATCGTAGACAAATCCGTTTGAATCGGAGAATGTAAGCACTTTGGCACCGAGCTGGATGGCCTTTTCAGCTGCGTACTGGGCAACATTGCCGGCACCGGATATGACGACTGTCTTTCCATTGAACCCGTCCCCCCTGGTGGCAAGCATGGAGGAGGCGAAATAGCATGTCCCGTATCCTGTCGCTTCGGGACGGAGCGGGCTTCCGCCCCAGTTGAGGCCCTTGCCGGTCAGCACCCCGGAGAATTCATTCCGCAGACGCTTATACTGCCCGAACATATATCCGATTTCACGGCTTCCCACACCGATGTCGCCGGCCGGTACATCCGTATCCTGTCCTACATGTCTCTGGAGCTCGGTCATGAAGCTCTGGCAGAATTTCATCACTTCATTGTCGGACCTGCCTTTCGGATTGAAGTCCGACCCTCCTTTTGCCCCGCCCATCGGCAGTGTGGTAAGGCTGTTCTTGAATGTCTGCTCGAAGGCAAGGAACTTCATAATGCTGAGATTGACACTCGGATGGAAACGGATGCCTCCCTTGTATGGCCCTATGGCACTGTTCATCTGCACTCTGAAGCCTCTGTTTATATGGATTTCCCCCTCATCGTCGAGCCATGGCACACGGAACATTATCACTCGTTCCGGCTCTGCAATCCTTTCCAGGATTTTCTGGTCCATGAGATAGGGGTGTTCGACAATGTAGGGGGCAACGCTTTCAAGCACTTCCTTTACTGCCTGATGGAATTCTTTCTCGCCTGGATTCCTGGCAATGAGTTCTGCCATGAATCCGTCAACATAGTTCTGTACGTATCGGTTCATCGTGTCTGGGATTAGTAAGTCTGTTCCTGGCCATCAGATACTGGCCTTGTCACAAATTTGAAAAAAAATATCAGCAATTGCAATATCTTAATAATCAGTCCTTACAGGTGTCTGCTGATGATTTGTACGTCATTCCGGCCTGTTCGTCACCGGTTGTAACGGAAAGTGCCCAGGAACAAAAAATTCTGCGCCAGATGCCGGGCGCAGAATTTACAGATTGTAACTATTATATTTTTTCCGGTTTCTCCCGGATAGTCGCAGCCTTGGGGCTTACATCCCGAATGCATAGAGATTGATGCCGTCGAAGATGGAGCTTACAATCCCCAGTGCAAGTACTCCCGCAAGGCAGAGAACAAGTCCAAGCCTTGTACTTCCGTCACTCCTGAATGTCGCTACAGGGGAGTCGTTCCTGTTGATGAACATTGCCTTTACAACCAGCAGGTAATAGTAGAGTGAAATTACCGTATTGATGAGAGCAATGAACACAAGCACATGGAAACCTTCCTCGAATGCGGCGGCGAAAATGAAGAACTTAGAGAAGAAGCCGGCAAAAGGCGGGATTCCGGCAAGGGAGAACAATGCAAGCGTCATAGTGACGGCAAGCTTCGGATTTGTGCTGTACAGGCCGTTATAGTCATCCATGCTGACTTTCCCGTGAGTGTGCTGCTCGATTGTCCCGATGACTCCGAATGCCGCAAGGTTGGCCGCCATATATACCAGTACGTAGAAAATGAGCGATGTCATCCCGTATGGAGTACCGCTTATTACAGCGAGCATGATGTAGCCGGCCTGCGATATGGATGAGAACGCCAGGAATCTCTTGAGGTTCTTCTGCCTTATGGCGAATATGTTTGCCACCGTGATACTCAGGACGATGACGATGTACAGCATCAGCTGCCAGTATTCTGTCATCGGGGCAAATACCTTGACCAGGATTACCATGAGTGCGAATGCTGCTGCACCCTTGGATATGACCGAGAGATATGATGTGACAGCAGTCGGGGCGCCCTGATAGGTATCGGCGGTCCAGAGATGGAACGGGACAAGGGAGAGCTTGAACCCGAGACCGACGAAGAAGAACACCAGGGAAAGAATCTGTAGCGGGCTTCCGGTGAGTCCGGCAGGCATGTCCTCAAAATACAGTGTCCCTGTGGTCCCGTAGAGGAACGATATTCCGTACAGCATGAGTCCGCTTGCGAACAGTGCGCTGAGAATGTATTTGGCCCCGGCTTCTGCAGAATTGCCCTTGTACTTGTCAAAGGCTACCAGGCAGGCCATAGGGACTGATGCAAGCTCCAGACCGAGGAAGAACATCATGAAATGTCCTGCACTTATCATGAAGTCCATTCCGAGCAGTGTCGAAAGTACAAGCACATAGAATTCTCCTCTCTTGAACCTGGTGTCTTCCCTCCTGAGCCATGGTTCGGCCTGCAGGAAGACGATAAGCGTTCCGATTGCAAGGATGCTCTTGACTATGCTGCCCACAGGGGAATATATGTACATTCCTCCGAAGATTCCGGCTGTCTCCTTATGATAAGGTACTACAGTGCCTGCAATGAACAGGAGCATGAGGACGCATACTGCATGATGGAAAAATCTGCGGCCCTTTTCCCCGGCAGCCAGGTCGTACAGCAGGGCGGCGACAATCACTCCTATCAGAGCGATTTCAGAATACATATATGTGAATATTCCAGAGTAGTCCATATTCTTGTCAGTTCAGTATGTGTGAAATTAATGGTAATACGCTTTCCGATATCATGTCGCTCATCCACATAGGGGCAAGTCCGAGTCCGGCTATTGCTGCAATCAGCACGACTACTGCAAGCCTCTCGTCCCAGGTGGCGTCAGTAAGCTTCAGATGTTCGGGATTGCTGCATGTGCCGTACAGAATCTTGCCGATGAGACGCAGAATGTAGACGGCTGTAATGACTATCGAGGTACATGCGATGATTGTCACGACGCGGTGGAATGTGTCGTGCACCATGAAAGCCCCGTTGAAGATGGTCATCTCTGCGACAAATCCGCTGAGACCCGGAAGCCCGAGATTGGCAAGCCCGGCTATGACATAGCATACAGACAGGAACGGCATGATCCGCATCAGTCCGCTGAGCTCCCTGATGTCCCTTGTGTGTGTACGTCCGTAGATCATACCGATAAGGGCAAAGAAAAGGGCTGTCATTAGGCCGTGGCTGAGCATCTGCAGTACGGCTCCTGTGGTAGCGGTCGTATTCATCATCAGTATGGCGAAGAGGACGAGTCCGCAGTGCGATACGGATGAGTATGCGTTGATATATTTGAGGTCTGTCTGCACACAGGCTGAGAATGCCCCGTAGACAACGGAGATTGCGGTAAGTATGATGAATATCCAGCTGAGCTCCTGCGCTGCATCCGGAAGCAGGTACATGGCTATGCGGAAACATCCGTATCCTCCGAGCTTCATGAGCACACCTGCATGGAGCATTGACACTGCCGTAGGTGCGGATGCATGACCGTCAGGGCTCCATGTGTGGAACGGGAACAGGGCCCCGAGCACACCGAAACCGATGAAGACTATCGGGAACCAGACTCTCTGCATTGAAAGCGGAATATTGTCCATCGCGGCAATCTCGGTAATGTCCATTGTCGTCGCCCCGGAACCGAAGTATATCCCGAGTATCCCGATCAGGATAAGTGCGGACCCTCCCATGAGCATCAGGGTCAGTTTCATGGCCGAGTATTCCTTGCGGCCAGTACCCCAGACTCCGATAAGAAGATACATAGGGATCAGTGCGACTTCATAGAACATGAACATTGTGAAGAGGTCTGTCGATATGAAGAATCCGAAGACGCCCACACTGAGGAGGCAGAACCACATGAAGAACTCCTTGGCCCCGTCCTTCATCTTCCAGGATGCGAATGTCCCTGTAAATACTATAATGGCCGACAGCAGGAGCATGGCTACGGATATCCCGTCCACCCCGACAGAGTACTGTATGTTGAGCGGACTGTACCACATTATGCTGTCAGTGAGCAGCATCCCGGCTGCCTGTCCGTCTGCCCTCATTCCGAGATACATGAACACCAGTGCTATGGAAAGGGCCAGAAGGGCTGATGCCCCGGTTACCATGACTGTATGTATCTGCTTGATATTCCTTGATATCCACAGCCCGAGCATCATCAGCAGGGGAATGGCAGGGAAAAGTGACAATATATTCATAATCAGATGTCAGTTTTGACTGTTGTTTTCAATTTGTCCATATTCAGATCAGCAGGAGCACGATTGCAATACCGAGAGCTCCACCGAGAACCCAGATGCTGTACCTCTGCACGTTACCGCTCTGTATGCCTTTGATGAGCCATGATACCTTGTTTGTCACGAGTGCAAGCAGGTTCATGAATCCGTCGACCACATGGCGGTCGAACCATGCTACAGGCGTGGATATGCATGCAAAGATTATCCTGTGTGTGATGAACTGGTATATCTCGTCGATATAGAACCTGTGATAGGCCGCCTTGTGCAGACCGCTGAACCGTACAGCCAGTCCGTCTGCGACAGTCCTGTCTTCACGGAGATACATCCATGTCGCAAGGGCGATGCCTGCAGCTGCGACGCACAGGCTGATTCCGGCCACTGTCCAGTCGATGTGGATGTGGTAGGCCTGCCCGTTGCTGCTGACGAATTCCCCGAATGGAATCCAGCCCGCAAACAATGTGACTGCAGCAAGGAATATAAGAGGGATTGTCATTGAATACGGGGCTTCGTGCGGTCTGTGCTCAGCATGGAGCTCCTTGTTCTCATTTCCCCAGAATATGCAGTAGTACAGCCTGAACATGTAGAATGCCGTCAGGCCTGCGATGAATGTCATGATGCCACCCATTACCGGGCTGAACCTGAAGCATGCGGCAAGGATTTCGTCCTTGGAGAAGAATCCGCTCAGAGGCCAGATTCCGGCTATCGCAAGACAGGCGACAAGGAAGGTAATGTGTGTTACCGGCATGTATTTCCTCAGTCCTCCCATTGCGGACATCTCGTTGGAATGCACTGCATGGATGATACATCCTGCCCCGAGGAAGAGAAGGGCCTTGAACATCGCATGTGTGAACAGGTGGAACATTGATGCCATGTAGCCGAGTCCGCCTTCATGCGGGTCTGCTGATGTGCAGACGCCCAGGGCCACAATCATGAAGCCTATCTGGGAGATGGTGCTGAATGCGAGGACTCTCTTGATGTCGCTCTGCACGCATGCCACGACCGCTGCATAGAGAGCGGTAAACGCCCCGACATAAGCTGTGATATGAAGTACTTCAGGTGCATAGCCGATGAAGAGCGGGAACATCCTTGCCACGAGGTATACGCCTGCGACGACCATTGTGGCGGCATGGATGAGTGCCGATACCGGTGTAGGACCTTCCATTGCGTCAGGAAGCCATATATGCAGAGGGAACATGGCACTTTTACCGGCACCTCCGATGAACATCAGGCCGAGTGCAAGAGGCAGGAGTGCCTTTGCCGCCCCGAGTGCAGGGGCATCAGGTGTGAATGAGAATGTCCCCGTGTAGAATCCGTATATCAGGATGCCGATGAGGAAGCCCAGGTCTGCGAATCTTGTGACGATAAAAGCTTTCTTGGAGGCCGCAACCGCTTCCTTTTTCGTATAGTAGAAGCCTATCAGAAGGTAAGAGCTGACACCTACCAGTTCCCAGAAGATGTACATCTGGAATATGTTGGTGGCGAGCACCAGTCCCAGCATGCTCATCGTAAACAGGGACAGGAAGGCGTAGTATCTCTGGAACCCCCTTTCTCCCTTCATGTATCCGAAGGAGTAGATATGCACCATGAGGGATACCGTGGAGATGACAATGAGCATCATGACCGAGATAGGGTCCAGGAGTATGCCCAGGTCGATGTGCAGGCTGCCGCCGAACGGAAGCCATACGGTATTCCACGGAATCAGGGTAGGAAAGACTCCGGACGCATCCCGTCCGGCCCCGAAATATGAGAATGCCGTCCAGTAGCACAGGATGGCGACCGCTCCGGTCACTATGGTGCCGGCAGCACCGGCGACAGACGGCTTCAGTCTGGTCCCGAGCAGCCCGAGCAGGATGAAGCTCAGGAAGGGGAGAAGAAGTATGAGTATCGTGTATTCCATAATAGTCTCTCTGACGTTAAACTTTTGTCCGGCATCCGGTCTACCATTTCATCTTGTCAAGATTCCTTACCTGGATATTCTTCATGTTGCGGTAGATGTTGATGATGATGGCTATGGCTACTGCCGTTTCGGCCGCACTCACACCTATGGCGAACAGGCTGAAGAAGAAGCCTTCGAGCTGTCCCGGGAAGAGGAACCTGTTGAACACTGCAAAATTGATGTCCACCGAATTAAGTATCAGCTCTACGGAGATGAGCATCGCAAGCAGGTTGCGGCGTGTCAGGAATCCGTATATGCCTGCGAACATCATTATGGTAGAAACTATCAGATAATATTCCATATGTACCATGGCAATTCCTTTTTATCGTTTTCTGGCTATCATTATACCTCCGATGATGCAGGCAAGAAGCAGTATGCTTATTACCTCGAACGGAAGCACATATCCGTATTTCTCCGTACTCATCAGCGCGTGTCCGATTTCCCGTACGGGGAGCTCCCCGTGCTCGAATACAGGAGCGAGGAACTTGTGTTTCAGCATCACGAACAGGCAGATTCCCATGCCCGCCAATGTGGCTGCAAGTCCGGCAAGGAACCGGCTCTTCTTGAGTTTTTCAGCCTGGTCTCCCTCACTTGAAGTAAGCAGTATGGAGAATACGTAGAGAACTGTGATGCCTCCGGCATATATCAGCAGCTGAACTGCCCCGAGAAATGAATAGTTGAGCTGGAAATATATTCCGGCCGTGCCGAAAAGTACAAACAGCAGATATGTGGCAGCTCTGAGTATACGTTTTGTCGAGACAGCCAATATCGAGCTCACTACTATGAACAGAGCGAGTACGACAAATACAATCAGGTCTAGAGTTATGTTCATGGCTATTGCTTGTTCAGAGTTTTGATCAGTTTGCTCCTTGTGAATACCGCATGCTCGAATCCTGTGGAGAATTCAATTGCATGGTGCGGACATGCATTCACGCACAGATGGCAGAACATGCATGATCCGAGGTCATATTCGTATTTTACCAGATGTTTCTTCTGTTTGCCGGTATCGGGGTCGGTAACCATTTCCGATGTAATCCTGATGCTGCCGTTGGGACATGCCATCTGGCAGAGTCCGCATGCGATGCATCTGTTGTTGCCGTTTTCGTCATGCGGCATTGTCAGTTCTCCGCAGAATCTTTCATTCATCTTCAGTGTGGACCTGTTCTCCGGATACTGTTCGGTAATCTTTCTGGTAAAGAATTCCCTGAATGTTACCTTCAGTCCGACCAGCAGGGACCAGAGACCCTTGAAAAGCCCTTTTATATAATTAATCATGACTAGAAATGCAATTTGAATACAACAACAATTACCATCAGAAGCAGATTGAGGAGCCCTATCGGCACAAGATATTTCCATTCAAGGGTAAGTATCTGGTCTATCCTGAGTCTCGGGAATGTCCATTTGATCCACATGAGCAGCCAGACGATGAAGAAGGCCTTGGCAAAGAACCATATGAATCCCGGAATGGCATCCATCACTGCATTGAATCCGTCAAGTCCCGGGATATGGAGCGGCATCCAGCCTCCGAGGAAGATTGTGGCGGCGATGCTTGAGATGATGAACAGGTTGACGAATTCAGCGACATAGAACAGTCCGAAATGCATGCCGGAATATTCTGTGTGGTATCCGGCGGTAAGTTCCGATTCAGCCTCAGGAAGGTCGAACGGCCCTCTGTTCACTTCCGCATTTCCGGCAATAAGATAGATCACGAAAGCTATCACGGCCGGGATATGTCCCTTGAATATGAACCATCCGTCTGCCTGGCGCATGACAATCTCCGAGAACTGCATCGTATCGGTCAGGACAACGATGGTAAGGATTGAAAGGCCTACCGACAGCTCGTAGCTGATCATCTGTGCACCGCTTCGCATTGCACCGATGAGCGAATATTTGCTGTTGGAGCTCCAGCCGGCAAGCAGGATTCCCACTATGCCTATCGATGATGCCGCCATGAAGAACAGCACTCCGACATTGAAGTCGAGAATCTCCAGGCCGCGGCTTATCGGGATGCAGGCAAATGCCATCACGGAAGCCAGTATCACGATGTACGGGGCAAGGTTGTAGAGGAACTTGTCCGAGTGCCTTATCGTGATGATTTCCTTTGTAAGCATCTTGAACACGTCGCAGATGACCTGGACGCTTCCCCATGGGCCGACCCTTGTCGGGCCGAGGCGGCACTGGAATGCGGCGCAGACCTTGCGCTCCATATAGATCATTATGATTGCTATAATTACATACAGCAGGAGCAGCAGCACACCGATGATCACGCATTCGAGGAAAATCGCAAGACCTTCCGACATTACCGATGTCAGCTGCGTATGTATCCAGTTGGTCAATATACCGAAATCAAACATATTTCAACGCTTTAATTATCTGTCGATGTCAGGAACAACATAGTCCAGGGTGCCGCCGATTGCAATAAGGTCGGCAATCTTTGCATCCCTTGCTATAGTATCTATGCATGATACGAGCGGCAGCCCGGTAGACCTGAACTTGAGCCTGTACGGGGACTTGTCCCCCCGGCTTTCCAGGAATACTCCGAATTCTCCGCGGCTGCCTTCCACAGCAGTGTACCAGCTTCCTGCAGGGAGCTTTATGACCGGCTTTACCTTCATCTGGTATTCCCCGTCCGGAATATTGTCGATGAGCTGTTCTATGATATTGAGACTCTGCTCGATTTCCTTGATCCTTACCATATACCTTGCGAAGCAGTCGCCTTCCGTGAATGTGATTTCCTTGAAGTCGACCTTGCCGTACATTGCATACGGATGTCTTTTGCGGACGTCGCATGCCCATCCTGAAGCTCTTCCAGTACCTCCTGTGGCCCCGAAAGATATGGCATCTTCACGGGAAAGCACCCCGGTGCCGATAAGCCTGTTCCTGGCTATGATATTCCCGGTAAAGATATCGTCATATTCCTTGAGCTTAGGCCTCATGTACCTGATGAACTCCTTAGTTTTCTTTACGAATTCAGGATGGATGTCGGCCTGTACGCCTCCGATGGTATTGTATGTCTGTATGAGGCGTCCTCCTGTGGTCTGCTCCAGTATGTCGAGAACCTTCTCCCTGTCGCGGAACCCGAGGAAAAATACCTCGAGCGCACCCATGTCCTGGCAGAGGCATGCAATGAAAAGCAGATGTGAGTCTATCCTCTGGAGCTCGTCCATTATCGTCCTTATGTACTGTATCCTTTCAGAGACCTCCAGTCCCATGGCCTTTTCGATGCAGGCGCAGAGGGCATGCCTGTTCTGCATGGCCCCGAGGTAGTCGAGCCGGTCAGTGAAGCCCAATGTCTGCGGGTACGTGCATGATTCGCAGAGCTTCTCGATGCCCCTGTGGATGTATCCGCTGTGTACATCGATCTTTTTTATGGTCTCTCCTTCAAGGGATACGCGGAAACGGAGCACCCCGTGTGTCGCAGGATGCTGTGGACCTATGTTTATCACATATTCCTGGTCATCGAACAGAGGATGTCTCTTCAGGATGTAGCTGCCGTCGGAGGTCATCTCATAGCTCGGGGCCATGTCTTCATTCCCCTCGTTTTCCATGTTCAGGGGATTCAGGGACATGTCATAGTCCTTGCGCAGCGGGTAGCCTTTCCAGTCGTCCCTGAGGAAGAACCTCCTGAGGTCCGGATGGCCGATGAACTTGATGCCGAAGAAGTCGTATGCCTCCCTTTCATTGAAGTTCGCCCCTTTCCACAGGTCATGCACGGATGGAAGACACGCATTTTCCCTGTCCGGGTCGGCCGTACCGAGCACGATGTTCTCTCCGGTGGCTGTATTCTCCAGATGGTATACGCATCCGAGCCCGTCTTCCCCCCAGTCAATGCCTGTCAGGCTGCGGAGGAAGTCGAATCCTTCATTGTGAAGCTTTTCCGCAAGGCCCCTGAATGATGATACCGGGACCCTGAACATCCCGTCGCCGGCATCAGACCATACGGCAGAAGGCTCCATTGCGGCAATCCTGTCTTTTATGTCGATAGTATTATCCATATTCTTCTGTTTAATCTGTCAGACTTGTCTGCTATGCCATTCCGGACTCATCGTATTCCCTGTAGTCTTCCACCTTGTTGGTGTCTTCCCTGAGCCTCCTTTCGTACTCCTTCTCGCTGATGCCCTTGTTGAGCCCGCCGAGGAATCTCTGTGCCTTGACCTTGCGCTGAAGCTGCATAAGCCCGTACAGCATGGCTTCCGGTCTTGGCGGGCAGCCCGGGATATAGACATCCACCGGGATTATCTTGTCCACCCCGTCCACCACATGGTATGATTTCTTGAACGGGCCTCCGCTTATTGCACACCCGCCTGTCGCAATCACATACTTCGGGTCTGCCATCTGGTCGTAAAGCCTCTTAAGCACCGGGGCCATCTTATGTGTGATTGTGCCGGCAACCATGATGAAGTCTGCCTGACGGGGGGAAGACCTTGCCACCTCGAATCCGAACCTTGCAAAGTCATAGCGTGCCGCCCCGATTGCCATGAATTCTATTCCGCAGCAGCTCGTGGCGAATGTCAGAGGCCACAGACTGTTGCTCCGGCCCCATTCAATCACATCGTCAAGGCAGCCGATGATGACGTTCGTCCCGTTCTCCCGGAGCTCTTTCAGCATCTGCTCGATGTATTCGTTGTCGTTGAAATCCTCATATTTCATCGACTTTATGTTGACATTTCTTTTCATATCCTGTATTATTGAGATATAGACGTCAGTTCAGAAATTGGGACATTGATGTCATTTCCATTCCAGGGCACCTTTTCTCCATGCATATGCGAGCCCGAGGACCAGTATCAGCAGGAAAAACAGTACGCTTACAAGCCCGTAGATACCAAGGTCCTGTACAACTACCGCCCATGCGAACAGGAACACTGTCTCGACATCAAACATGAGGAAGAGGATTGCGAAAAGGTAATATCCTACCTTGAACTGCATCCATGACTTTCCTCTGGTCGGTATGCCACATTCGTATGGCTCGCTTTTCTGCGGGTTGTATGAGCGCGGGCCGATCAGTCTGGCAATGCCTACGGCTGCGGCAACCATTATGACCGCTATGAATATTACAACTACCAGTAAAATAAAATTCATGACTGTAGGAATTATATGTTATACGGTAAAATCTGATTCGTGTGGAGGCGTGGGACGGGCAGGCCGGACGCCACGCAGGCATGTCTGGAGCACGGTCGCGAGTGACAGGCTGAGTCAGACATGGCAGGGCAGGGGATACCGGCAGACGGCTCCCGGCCCTTTTCAGGCATGGTGCTATACTATGATTCTTTCCAGGGCGAAGACATAATAGTCCGCTATCCTGAAGGATGGTATCCCGGAGATGCAGCCCGGATGTCCGTCGGAGCGGCTTTCCATGCCGTCCGCAGCGTCATGTCCGGTATTCTGCTGTGAAGATTCGCTTTTATGGCCGGTCTGGACTACCGTCCCGGCAGAAGATACGGAAACCGATGTCAGCTCCATGTTTTCCTCTGTCGCAGGAATGAGTGTCTGCACATATGAGCGACAGATTGTCCCGCGGAAGTCTGCAGACCCGGTCTGTCTGATATCGGTGCCGTGTATGGAAGATGCCCAGACGCCAGCCATGATTATGGCTATGAAAATACAGAATATGTTGTTTCTTAGTATCTTATACATTTGGCACCAGTCTTTGCGGCTGCAAAATTAATCAAAAATTGAAAAACAGCATCATTTTTCAGAGCAAATGGCATTAATTTGTTATTTTTGCGCCCCGGAAAATGGGATGGGTATGGAAACGATTCTGATAAAGGCCTTTTCTTTTGTACTGATAATTTTCGGGGCTGCATTGCTCCGTAAAGCCGGTTTCTTCAAGGCGGGGGACTTCTCCCTGCTGTCGGATATCGTGCTGAAAATCACATTGCCATGTGCAGTGATCTCTAATTTCAGCCGCACATCGGTGGAGCTGTCCCTGTTCTATCTCGTGCCTCTCGGAGTCCTGTGCAATCTTGTCACTATCGGTATCGGATACCTTTCCTCCCCGCATGACAGACAGAGGCGGGCATTCAACATGATCAACCTGTCAGGATACAACATAGGATGCTTCACAATGCCGTATATACAGAGCTTCCTCGGTCCGTCAGGAGCTATCGCCACATGTCTTTTCGATGCCGGGAATTCGCTTATGTGTACCGGAGCTACATATCCCATGGCTGCCGCCGTGGCCGGCGTGGGGGAGAAATCCGGTGTGCGGGTCTTTCTCCGGAGGATGTTCTCCTCGGTCCCGATGGATACCTATATAATAATGGTGGTCCTGTCCCTTCTCGATGTGCGGCTTCCCCACATCGTCACTTCATTTACTGATATTGTCGGGTCGGCAAACAGCTTCCTTGCAATGGCGATGATCGGGATAGGGTTCGAGGTCCATCTCGAAAGGAGCAAGCTCCTCCATATCGGGGGAATCCTTCTCTGCCGGTATGCAGTGGCTCTTGTGATGGGGGCGGCATTCTGGTGCCTTGCCCCATTTTCGGATGAGATCCGCAAGATCCTGCTCGTGATATCCTTTGCCCCGATGTCCGCCGTCTGCGCCATATTTACGTCAAGATGCAACGGGGACGTGGCCATGTCCTGTACGGTAAATTCGCTGTCCATCATAATAAGCATCGTGTTCATGACACTCATAATGATTGTTTTCTAATGGATTTCATCAACATCATAGACTATATAGGGACATTCGCTTTTGCGATAAGCGGAATAAGGCTTGCAGCGGCCAAGAATTTCGACTGGTTCGGGGCATATGTCGTAGGCTTCGTGACGGCTGTCGGCGGCGGTACTTTGAGGGATGTGATGCTGGAAGTGACCCCTTTCTGGATGGAGCAGGCGTCTTATATCATCATTACGGGCCTTGCGCTGCTTTTCGTTATCATATTCAGGAGATATGTCGTCAGGCTCGACAATACATTCTTCATCTTCGATGCGGTAGGCATAGCCCTCTTTACGGTTGTCGGGGTGGAGAAGAGCATGGAGGCCGGTTTTCCCGTATGGGTAAACATAATAATGGGCACCATCACAGGAGCTGCCGGAGGAATGTTCCGCGACATATTCATCAATGAGGTCCCTCTGATTTTCAGGAAGGAGATATATGCCATGGCATGTCTGGCAGGAGGTGTCGTATATTATGTATGCCGGTGGGCGGGACTGCCTGCAATCGCTGTCCAGATTGTGGCTGCAGCCTCGGTAATCCTTATCAGGGTCCTGTCTGTGTATTTCAAGGTCAGCCTGCCTTCGCTCAAGAGCATTGACATTTCAGGACACAGGGACGTTAAGGAAGACAGGGAATAGGGAAGCCCCGGTCTTCCTACAGCCCGCAGTTCCCGTCCTCACACCAGTCCTTGCTTTTATGTCCCCTGTATTCAGGATGGCGCTCAAGCCATACGGCCGCGTAACGGCATGTGGCGATGCATTCCAGTCCGTTATCCCTGGCATAGTCATAGGCGGCCTTCACAAGGACGGATGCTATGCCTCTGCCTCCGATCTGTTCCGGGACCACGGTATGGCGGATATCCAGCCCGCCGTCTTCAATCCTGTATGCAACATATCCGGTGTACCCGTCTACGGTCGTCTGAAAGCGCGACTTTTCGGCTTCATGTATTATTCCGTTCATTTCCATTGTTTTGTTTTCCTCTGCAATCTTTTTCCTGTAGGCATCGAGCCTTTTCTTCCATGCAAGTCTTCTTGCCTTTTCGGCAGCGGCCTTGCGTGCAAGATACTCATCGTATTTCTTTTCAAGATAATTGTCTGCCATGTCATGTCTATTTAAGTGCCGGAATCATCTTCTTGAAGCATATGACAGCGGCGATTATTGCAATTGCACCTCCCGCATAGCCGATATATCCGGTCGAAAGGGCGGAACATGCATATCCTCCGATAAGTGCTCCGCTCCCGATGCCGATATTGTAGATGCCTGAGTATATCGACATTGCCACTGCAGTGCCCTGCGGTGCATTCCTGATGATTTCAGCCTGGAATGCAAGGTTGTAGAAGCTGATTGCAAAGCCCCAGAATATGCACAGTGCCACCGTTGAAATCCGGCTGAATGAAGCGATGTGCAGCAGGAGCAGGGAGATGCATATGCCTCCCACGGCTGCCGCAATGAATCTTTTGCGGTGCCGGTCGTACTGTCCTGCAAATATGAAGCTTCCTATGAGACCGGTAATGCCGAATCCCGTAAGAATGAGGGTAATCGCTGTCTTGCCGAATCCTGCGGCCTGTCCGAGGAACGGTTCGATATAGCTGTACCCGGTAAAATGTCCCGTTATGGCGATTACCGTGACAAGATATATGCTCAGCAGGGCCGGGGACTTGATAAGAGCCGGAAGCTTGCGCAGGGATATGGAGCTGTCTCCGGGAGTCTTCGGAAGGGCAGCTGCCTGCAAGGCAAGTATGACAGCAGCAATGGCGGCTATTACGAGGAATGTCGCTCTCCAGCCCATGTACAGGCCTATGGTGCGTCCGATGGGCAGGCCGGCAATCATTGCAATTGAAGAGCCGCTAACAATCAGGCTCAAAGCGGCTGACTCACGGCCTGCAGGAGCAAGCCTGACTGCCATGGGAGTGACTATGGACCAGAATATCGCATGGGCACATGCCACCCCGAGCCTGGATATCATGAGCATGTAGAAATCCCGTGAGAATCCGGACAGTATATGGCTTGCTGCAAAAAGGGCCGTAATGCCAAGCATGAGTTTCCTGTTCTCGGTCCTGGCGAAGACAAGCATGAGAGGCAGTGATGCCAGTGCGACAACCCAGGCATATATGGTTATCAGCATCCCGGCATTTGACTCGCTGATGCGGAAATCATCGGCAATATCGGTCAGCAGTCCGATCGGTATGAATTCCGATGTGTTGAAGATAAATGTTGAAAATGTCAGGCTGATGACGGGCAGCCATGCCTTGAAACCCCTCCTGTCCTGATTCTGTACCGTTGCTGTCATGTCTTTTTTTAGAAAAACGGGCGCAAATATACATAGTTTTGTCTAAATTTACATACATGAAAATACTGACCGGAAAAGATATTCGCCAGGCAGATATCAGTACTGTCCAGAATGAGCCTGTTTCAGGAATTGACCTGATGGAGAGGGCCGCAGAGGCCATTACCGAAGCCATATTGCACTCGGAGGAGCATAGCGTGCAGTCCGCACGTGCACCTGTTGCGGCTTCGGAAGGGGATGACTATGTAATCTTTGCAGGAAAGGGAAACAACGGAGGAGACGGCCTTGCTGTCGCAAGGCTGCTGTATGGGCATGGTCTTGGTGCTCTTCGCGTGTCGGTGGTCGTTGCCGGGAAGACCGGCGACCTTTCGGAGGAGTGCCGGATAAATCTTGGACGTCTTCCTTCCGGCATACGGATATTTTCATATTCCGACTGCGTATTGAAGCCTTCGGGTATGCAGGACCAGGGGAATGCTGCGTGCAGCAAGATTTTCGGCAGGAACACCGTCATTGTCGATGCCCTGCTGGGGACGGGGGTGCATGGCCCTGTCAGAGAACCTGTGAAAAGTGCGGTACGGCTGATAAATTCCTTATCCGACCTGTGCAGGAAAGTCGTATCCATAGATATGCCGTCAGGCCTTCCCACTGAGCCGGAGTACGGTCTGGCATCGGATATAGTTGTCTCGGACGAGACATTTACGATTGAATTCCCGAAGCTTTCCCTGCTGCTGCCCGAGACAGGAAGGTATGCCGGCAGGCTCAGGACCGTAAAGATAGGGCTCGACAGGAATTTTATCAGGACTGTATCTTCTCCGTATGCAGCCATTGATGAGGAGATGGCGGGGGCATTGCTCAAGAAAAGGAGCGAATTCGACCATAAGGGGACATACGGGCATACTCTGATAATCGCCGGCGCCACAGGCATGATGGGGGCGGCCATCCTGTGTACCGGTGCCGCGTTGAAGTCCGGCTGCGGTCTTGTATCAGTCCATGTTCCGGTCCAGGAGCGTCATTCCATACATATCTCTTTCCCGGCAGCTATCGTATGTCCGGATATGTCCGGGGTATTTTCATCGGTACCTGAGAACATATTGAAATATTCCTCGGTGGCCGCCGGGCCTGGGCTCGGGCGTAAACCTGAGACGGTCGTGGCGCTTTCCAGGCTTCTCGACAGTGTGTCAGGAAACTGCCGGCAGACATTTGTAAGGACAGGGTCCTTCGAACCGCATCTGAAGACACTTGTCCTTGATGCCGATGCCCTGAATATCATAGCTTCGCGTCCTGCCCTGCTGAAGAAGATTCCCTCAGGGGCTGTCCTTACCCCGCATATCGGAGAGCTTTCAAGGCTTCTTGATGCGGCATTGTCATCCGGTTTCATAGATAGCGCTGCCGATTGTCCGGATGATGGCTGCAGATGCAGCCGTACCAGGGAACCGTATCCATGGAAAAACGATATCCAGAAACTTATGCTGGTAAAAGACCTGAGCCGGAAACTCGGGTCCGTAACGGTGGTCAAAGGAGCGCATACCATGATATGCAGTCCTGACGGGAGGCTTTTCTTCAACATGTCCGGCAATCCGGGCATGGCAAAAGGCGGAAGCGGAGACATCCTTACAGGACTTATAGCCGGGCTTGCCGCCAGAGGATATGACTCTCTGTCCGCAGCGATTCTCGGGGTATGGTTTCATGGCAAGGCAGGGGATATGGCTGCCTCGGAAAAAGGAATGGAGTCGATGAATGCCTCGGACATCCTGGACTCCATCAGGATAATGTGAAAGGCCTGCCTTTCATTCTTTAATCCGATAATATTTGACGTTATTGAAGGTGTGTTTGCAGCTCGTGTCGAGATATTGCCAGCACTTGTCCCATGCAGTCACTGTATGGGCCTTGACATACTTGTTTCCTGCCTCATCCTGATATATCTCCACGTTGGAAAAGGCATCGATAATATCCTCGGCTGTCCCGAATGAGGACCTTCTCCTGGTGCTGGAGCCGCTGTCGTCAGTGAGAAAGCCGATAAGCACTATCAGCCCGACGATTATGAGTCCGAGCCACCACAGCTTCGTGATGACGAACCAGCCTGGAGACAATGCCGGGTACAATATCAGCAGGGCAGCAATGACCGATGCCACCTTTTCTATGAAGCCTCCGAATCCGAATATACCGTCGGATACTATGCGTACAAGTACATAGACCGAAGGTATCGCAATCAGTGCGGCATATGCCGCTGCGGCGATTTTTCTTAGCCAGCCACCCATGTACATCGAGAATTCTATGGCGGGCATGGCAGCAGATATTGCTGCCATAAGCAGTATTTCACCTATCAGCAATATTATGAAGCTGGCTACGGCTTTGCCTGCACCGTCCTTTTCGCCGAAGTCGAAAGTCTTCAGGACAATCGCCATCGGAACAGGGACTGACAGCAAGGCCAGTAGCATGCTCAATTTCGGGCTGTTTTCCATTATACCATAGAATTCGCTGATTCCGGCCCCTGAACAGGCGGCGATGCCAAGTACGGCAGCTGCAGCAAACAGGACTATTGTGTAGATTAGGACGAGTGATCTGTTTTTCATAAGCATCATTTATTAGGGACGATATGGTTCTTCTGCCTTTCAAAGATATTAAAAAAGCGGATAATAACAAAAAAGGCAGTCACATTGCTGTAACTGCCATCGGGTGGAGGTAGACGGATTCGAACCGACGACCCCCTGCTTGCAAAGCAGGTGCTCTAGCCAACTGAGCTATACCCCCGTTTGCCCCGCCTTAATCGGGATTGCAAAGGTAGACATTTTATTTTAATATGCAATAATTTTATTTAAATTCGCATCGATTTTATCCAGGCCATGTCTTGCAAAAGTGCCGTTCATGGCTGCATTAAACTCTTATAATGTAATGGAAACAAAGATAAAGATAGTCAACACGTCTCCATATCCGGCCCCGGAATATGCCACGGCTGATTCTGCCGGTATGGACCTGAAGGCTGATATCGAGGCCCCTGTTGTCCTGGGTCCGCTTCAGAGAATGATGGTGCCGACAGGCATAAGGATAGCCCTTCCTGCAGGCATGGAGGCGCAGGTGCGTCCGAGGAGCGGCCTTGCAGCCAGGCATGGCGTCACGGTCCTGAATGCTCCCGGTACTGTAGATGCGGACTACAGGGGGGAAATAAAGGTAATCCTCGTAAATGTCTCTGATACCCCTTTTGAGATAAATCCGGGAGAGAGGATAGCCCAGCTCGTGGTAGCAAGATATGAAAAGGCCGTGTGGGAAGAGACGGACAGCCTGGATGATACGGAAAGAGGAGAGGGCGGATTCGGAAGCACGGGCAGAAAGTAGCTTTATGATGGAGACAGATACAGAGACATTGTACAGGCTGTTCAGGGAATGCGGGAAAGTCTCGACCGACAGCCGGTCCATATCCGGCGGAGAGATTTTCTTCGCCCTGGAGGGGGAGAATTTTAACGGTAATGAATATGCCCTGAAAGCACTTGATTCAGGGGCAGCCTATGCGGTGGTGTCAGCCGGTTTTTTCGGCGGGAAGCTGCCGGAAGGAAAGTATAAGGGGAGACTGATACCTGTCCAGGATACACTGAAGGCATTGCAGCAGCTTGCAAGATATCACAGGTCGATGACTTTTGTGAACGGCAGGCCACTCCCGGTCATAGGGCTTACAGGTACGAACGGCAAGACGACTACAAAGGAGCTCATTACCGCTGTCCTGTCGGCCAGATACAATGTGACTGCGACCGAGGGCAATCTGAACAACAGTATCGGTGTGCCGCTTACCCTGTTGAAAATCGGGTCACAGACGCAGATAGCTGTGGTAGAGATGGGGGCAAGCCATCCTGGGGATATCAGGGAGCTTGTATCTGTAGCTCTTCCTGACTACGGGCTGATTACAAATGTCGGCAAGGCCCATCTTCTTGGATTCGGCTCATTTGAGGGTGTCATGAAGGCAAAAGGCGAACTGTACGACTATATCCAGCGTACAGCCGACAAGGTATTCATCAATGTCGATAACCCGTATCTCTGCCGGATGGCATCAGAACGTCCGGATCTGATTACCATCCCTTATGGTGTTGCCTATCAGGGGGTATCTGTGCTGGAGACATCGCCTGAGCATCCTTATCTCAGGATGGAGATCCCGGATGCCGATGGCGGGGAAGGAGCCACAGTAACTGTCGATTCCCATCTTGTCGGAGCTTACAATGCAGATAATGTAATGGCTGCCATTGCCGTAGGCGGGGAGTTCGGTGTGGGCCTGAAGGAAGCCGTCGCTGCCATCAATGCCTATATTCCTGCCAACAGCCGCTCGCAGCTGATAAGGACAGGACGTAATACGCTAATAGCCGACGCCTACAATGCCAACCCGACGAGCATGGCTGCAGCAATGGACAATTTCATGTCAATCGATTCCGGACACAAGGCAATGATGCTTGGCGATATGCTGGAATTGGGGCCTGATTCATTCCGGGAGCATCTCGAGATAGTCAGGAAGGCTGCCGGGACTGATATGCAGGTCTTTCTTGTCGGACAGGAATTCAGGCGGGCCCTTGACATGTTCCGTAATGAGGATAAAAATAGCCGGACCACCTTATTCATGGATTTCGGGACTTCCGGAGACCTTGCTTCATGGCTTGCAGCCAATCCTTTGGACGGCTATACTGTCCTTGTAAAGGGCTCAAGGGGAATGAAAATGGAAAAGGTGCTCACTGTCTTGTGACAGCGGGCACTTTTCTTATGACAAGCCGGCCGATATATGCGCAGAACAGTCCGATGAGGACGCCTGCGATTGCGCCTGTAAGGACATCTCCCAGATAGTGCTTGCCGACGAATATCCTGCTTATGCTCACAAGAAATGCCCATGTAAAGATGAATGCGGCATATCCCCTGTAGCGGAGACGGCTGTCATTGCGGAATCCCATTGTCGAGCAGACCGCGAATCCGAATGAATTTGCGGCATGTCCCGAATAGAAGCCGTAGAGGCCGCCTCCTGTCTCGAGCATGTACAGTCCCATGTCTATCATCTTCTGGTCCTGACACGGTCTCAGCCTTGCTATGCCGTCCTTGAACAGATTGGCTATCTGGTCGCATAACACGACACAAAGTACACATGTCAGCAATGTGACAAGTCCTTTTTTCCATCCGAGTCTCCAGAAGAAAAGTATGGCTATGACAGCATACATCGGAAACCATATCCTTACATGCGAGAACAGAAGCATGACCTGGTCTGACCATGGCGAATGGAAGCCGTTTATGAACAGGGTAACATGCTGGTCGAGCTCATGCAGATTTTGCCAGAACATAATAAAGTGATTTAGATTTTACAATTATTGCCGGTGCTGAGAGTCCAGCGTTTACTGGTGCAGCACATTCCACAGAAGATCCTTCAGCTCCTTAATGCCTTCTCCTGTCAATGATGATATGAAGATGTGCGGAACCCCGTCCGGAAGACAGGCTTCCATCTCGCTTTTCATTTTTTCATCGAGCATGTCCGCCTTGCTGATTGCCAGGACACGTCCTTTTACCAGCAGTTCTGGATTGTACATCCTCAGTTCATTCAGAAGAATCTCATATCCTCCCGATATGTCATCGGCATCGGCCGGTACCATGAACAGCAGGATTGAATTCCTTTCGATATGCCGGAGGAATCGCAGCCCGATGCCTTTCCCTTCATGGGCGCCTTCGATTATGCCGGGGATGTCGGCCATTACAAACGACTGGTCATCATAATAGCTTACAATCCCGAGATTCGGTTCGAGCGTAGTGAATGCATAGTCGGCAATCTTGGGCCTTGCAGCGGATACTTTCGACAGCAATGTCGATTTCCCTGCATTCGGGAATCCGACGAGCCCGACATCCGCAAGAATCTTAAGCTCAAGGATGAACCATCCCTCCTGTCCCGGCTCTCCCGGCTGGGCATATCTCGGGGTCTGGTTGGTCGCCGACTTGAAATTGTTGTTGCCCAGGCCTCCGCGACCTCCGCGGACAAGTATCTTTTCCTCTCCAGGCTCGACAAGCTCGAAAAGTGTCTCGCCCGTTTCGGCATCCTTGGCTACAGTGCCGAGCGGAACATCCAGATATATGTCGGCCCCGTTTTTCCCCTTGCACAATTGTCCGCTTCCTGCACCTCCGTGCTCTGCCCGGATATGCTTGCGATATTTGAGATGGATAAGGGTCCAGAACTGCGGGTTGGCTCTCAGGATGACATGGCCTCCGCGCCCTCCGTCCCCGCCGTCAGGTCCTCCCTTCGGTATGTACTTTTCCCTTCTCAGATGCATCGAGCCTGCACCCCCGTTCCCGGAAGCGCAGAATATCTTCACGTAGTCTATGAAATTGCTGTCTGGCATATTCGCTTCAATATATCCTGCAAAGATAGGGATTCTTTTGATGTGCCGTAATGGTATTGATGAAATATTTGAAAAGGGCGAAAGAAAAGCGACAAGAGGAAAATCTACGCAACCCGAATGGAATGCGAACCATTTCGCATTTTCGAGACGCGAAAGGGTGAAGCTAACGACCGCATGCCGGCCGTCGGGACAGGTTACAGCGATAAAATGCATTTTAGTTTGCTATTTTTTCCAATGCATTTGCTGCCCAACGAAGATACATTGCTGACTTATCATCAGCATTTGCTGCGTATTGGAGTTGTACTTTGTTTTTCTCCAAGGCATCCTCGGCATAACGTGAATATGTCTTTGCTCTATCTATATTTCCTTTCTTTGTGTAATATACCGCTTCTCTTTGGTATCCCTCAGCTTTTTTCAGGTAGTATTCGGCTTCGCGACGATATCCGTCGGCTTTCTTTTGGTAATACTCAGCCTCTCGTTGATATCCTTGTGCTTTTTTGAGATAATAGTCATCTTGCGTATAAGAATTTATCGCAAAGCAGCATAGAAAAGCTATAATCAAAGGTAATTTTAATTGCATCAGATGATATCTCTTTAGTATATGGTAAACGTCTTGCTTTTTAGACAGCTATTATTATACCAGATCTCTATTCTGTATGCTCCTTTCTGCCAGTGGCCTTTGTTCTTTCCACCCCATCCGAGCATATATAACATCGTCTGTCTGTTCTTTTCTATTGTAACATCATTTTTGTATGTGTAGCCCGGTGGAGATTGCCATTTGCCAGAGCCAGTAGAAAGACCATTTGGTGTATAAAACTTGACATATAGAGTGATAGTTTGGTCTCTCAATCCGTAGACTTTCAATCTTGGATATAAATAAGTTGTGTTTCTGCTATAGATTGTTTCTCCATAATTTTCGCCCTCGTTCTTCATTGTAATATCAGACACAATTAAGGGAGTATATTGTGACAGGTCATTCAGTGAAGATTGAACTGAAGCCAATTCGGATTTCATGTTTTTCAGTTCTCTGTCTTTCCGGGAAATTATTTCCTCTTGATCTGAGATGGTCTTGTTTTTATGTGAAATGACTATATGTAAAGAATCTATAGAGGCTTCCCTCTTATTTAAGGTATAATTCAATTCATTTACATTCTGATTGAAAAGCGCGATTACGACTAATGCGGCTGCAACGAGCAATGATAGGGAAATGACCCACCGATATTGTTTTTTCTGTCTTTTCAGAGACTCTATTTCATTTTCCAGATTGTTTTTTATGGCAGTCAGTTCTTTCGTTTCCGAATTAAGCCTTGCGACAGTTTTTGAAAAACTGGAGGGCGCAGTATTTTCCATTGTGACGATGACATTGTGGTAGTGTCGTAGGGCTTCTATAACTTTGTCGTTGTCATCATCTGAAAAAGTCAAGGTCATCTTGCTTGTCATCGGAATGGAAAAATCTTCAGGAGGGAGACTCTCCCAATAAGATGGTCTCTTTTCCAAATAATCTTTTATTGACCTGAAGATATTGTCAACTTCTGCGGCTTCTGCAGAAAAGTTTGTGACTTTCTGTGAGATTGTGCCGTTCTCATCATAAGCAAACAGAACTCCTTTCTGTGCTGAAAAATCCAATGTATTGTGAAGAAATTCATATAGCCAGTGGAGATCCAGACAAATTTCTCCACAAACCACAGAAAAGCCTAATGCTGTCGATGTATTTTTCTTGTACACATAAGTGTAGTACATCAGATTGCCATCCCTGCGTACAACAATCTGATGTTGCTCTGTGCTATCAATACAATTTTGTCTGATAAATGTTTCCGAGTGGTCAGATATATATTGCTGATAGTTCCCGGAGACATAACTGAATATGTAGGTCTTCAGTATCATTTATTTGTAGTAAATCAGTCTATCGTATTGAGATATTTCGTGGGAATATCCTAAATCCTGCATTACAGGTAGTCCAATCAGAATATCTGTCGCAACATTGTCATCTATTACTGCGGGAACATTTGTCAGTGAATGCTCAACTCCCTCCTGGTCCATAAATGCAATGGATTTAAGCATATACACATCATATTCAGCTGTCTGGCCATTGGCTACCCTAATAGGAACACTTGTCTGATAATCACTCTCCAAAAGTGTTCCTGCCTTTACTAAAGCAGCTGCTTCCAGAGAGGAAATTTTGAGAGGAACACTGCATCCGGAATCCCAAGTAGCGTCAAACTGCGGTCCATCGTTAAGCCTGATACGGACAATGATAGAGCTGTTCCTGTTTTGATACGGGATAGCAAAGGAAAAATTTTGAGCAGATATTTTATCCGGGAATTTTGATGGGCGGTAAACATTGTTATTACCGCAGGAGCACAATAACATAGTTACAATGCTCAGATAAATAAGTCTTTTCATTTTTCTTCAATTTAAATATTCTTCTCGTGTATGAGGGTATTGAAATTACTTGATGTTAAGTTTGAATTTTTTCCGTTGATTCTGGTTACCTTCGCCTTTTAGGCCATAAGAGAATACTGCAGTCCCTCCGGAATGTCCTTCTATTATGACAGTAACAGTGTCTGTGTTTTCTCCACCATTGCTAAGTGAGCAGTTAGATTGACACCAACCATATCCATCCATGGGATTCCTGTTGAGAACTTTAGCAAATAGAGTTTGGCCTACATTCACAGAAGCACCTTCCATGATATCATTGCCGTTCTCGTCTTTTACCTTAATTGTATAATCAGTCAAGAGAGTATCTTCTTTTTTCGCTTGAATAACTTTTACTTGTTTCTCCAGACCATTGGCGGTAATCATAAATGTAACGGTTCTCTCTTCAGTAGTGTTGTTGGAAGTCACACTGACTTCCAGATTATTGTCATCTTTTTTGTCCAAAGAAATCCACTCCGCATTTATCTCAGGTATTTCCCAATATACGTCTGAATTGATAAATATCGTTTTTGTCCCTTCGCTGGAATCGAATTTAATTTTATTAGGAGTTACAATGGGTATAGTTTCCTTCGGATTTCCTGTTCCGGAAGTTGGCACAGATGCGGCATTTGAATCTTCTACTTGTTTAGTCACGTCCGTTTGTATTTCCGGAGAAGACAACGTGATATCACGAAAAAAGGAGAAGTTCGCGAGTGCACAAAATAGTGTCAGAATGAATATGACTATGAGCAGGATTAATTTTACGACATCCTTCCTGTCTTTTTCTTGAATATGCTGTTTTTTGTTCTGCAAATCCGTTATTGGCTTACTTGCTTTTGCATACTTTTCCAGTTCCTTACTTACAATGCCGATTGTAGCTTCATAATTTGAATTTTCAGATTTCAAAGCACTTATTTCGGCATCTTTTTGTCTGATTTTGGCATTCAGTTCTTCTATTTCTTCTTGAACTCTGTTTTTCTCTGATTGCTTAGAGAAGGCATAGCGGTTTTCTATTTCAGTTTTTTCTGTCTGTAATTTCTGGATATGATTTTTAAGGTCTTTGATTATGTCCGTCGATGATTCATACTCTTCAGAGATGTATATTCTGCCGTATTCAGTCAATGTCCTGAAGGCACTTGTAGCATTACATATATCCAGACCAAATTTTGTCCCTTTCCAGGAGTCATAGTTTGCGGTGGCAATAGCTTCATTAATCAGATGTCCACCGCCAGACAGAACTCCATCAAATGATGACTCTATCTTTTTCAGGAGTGCAGAAAGATAATCCTTTTGTTCGATGAACTGTGATACAACAAATTGATCCTCTCCATGTTCATTCGTTCTTATAATCTTACCTGTCTTGAACATAGCTTTGTAGGCAGAATGGAGCATGTCATACAATATTTCCGGGTAAACATACGTTCCCTTGCATAGGATAGAGATGGCAAAGTATTGACCCTCTCTACCATTTGCTCCACAACAGGCATTATTCACAAATGAGTATAGACAATATAATAAGTCTTGCGTATCACGATACAATTCCACAAATAAGGCCTTGCTGGCGCCAGACTCTTTCTGGCGAAGAGTCCGGCCTTGGAAATACTTAGCGGCAATATCATTGCAGAGTGCTGAGGGCCCACCAGCGGGAACAAATGCGCTTTGGCCTACTGATGAACCGTGAATGAATGCAAATCTCTCCATAACCTATAAGAGTTGTTTGGTAATTTCTTTCCATAGTGAGGCAGGATATGCTGGACCTGAAGCAGTGTAACTTCCGTCATCAGGATACGACCCGGTACAATAAGGAAGAAATATGTAATTTTCTATGTTCCAAAACAAGAACTTACTCTTAAAGAAGAGATTAGGATAGTTCTGTTGAGCATCTTCGGCCACGGCTTTGATATTTGAACAACCGTTGGAATTGGCCCATAAGCCCTGCCTTGGCAAATCAACCTTGTTATAAAGCAAGATTACTCTGCTCGGATGGTGCAATACGAACCGATTATAAAGTTTCGTCATCTTTTTCTGATATTTATCTCTTAAGGACGGGTTGTTCCTCAGAGATGTGGTAGAATCCAGATCAAGCAGGATGATATAGATTACTTTCCTTGGTTTGTCTGGAGTGATTTGAGCAATTTTTTCCAGATACCCTTTAAATTGTATATTCGGCTCCTGATTTACATTGTTGAGACTGAAAAAGTCCTCACCTGGTGCCTCAAGGAAGTGAGCGACAACATTGCCGCCTTTATCAATAATATCAGCCATAAGATAGTCTACCGTATTGGGCATCCTCATGTCAGGGTCTCCTATGATGCTATCGAAGTAAGCGCAATCCTCCTGATATTTTGCCGTATTGAGCAGTGTGGTATTTGCAGCTATTGTATATCCCAATCCAGACTGATAGAGATAACTTGCAAGGCTTTTCAGTACCATGCTTTTACCACTCGCAGGAGGTCCACACAGCACGATGAACGGAGCTGAATCTCCGGGAATTTGAGGCTGCGCCCGTACATGATTAGGGGTCGGGGTAGGATTTACTGGTTCAGCATCATTGTGTTGAACATCATCAGTCTGAGTTTCATCAATGTTGAAATCAAACTCTGTTGACTTGTCGTTATTGTTCATATTCATGATTTTATGATTATTCCTATATCTATCTTGCAAAGATCCTTAATATAAATGCAACTATATCAACTATTAGCGAAAACAATATCCACCCGAACAGTTTCATATCCTCAGGCAGCCTGTTATGAAGCATGTCATCCCACACATTGAATGTACTGAACATTCTGGAGGATGGGTAAGTTCTATAACGGTATTTCCCTTTGTCAATGTCATCGGGGTTGTCGGTTTTGCTTACTTTCATTGATTTATCTATTTCTGCCTGCTCATCTTGATTAAGCCGGTCGTAGATATTACCTTTCAATTGAATTTTTGAGAATTGGTAATATACATCCGGAGTGGCAATTTCAGTAAGTTGCGGAATATCCACGACATACAGACTATCATTTATGAATTGTCTCATCACTTCCAAATCTTTGGTCTGAGGTCGCTTTCTTTTATAGAAATCCTTGATTACTTTCTCCCTTTTTAAAAGTTGGTCGGTAATGCGGATTGAATATTTGTTCTGTAAAGCCTTGACATCTCTATCTCCAGTTTTACCGATATCTCCCCGGTCCATTTCTTCATTATAGATTTTTCCCCTGTATGAATTCATATCGTTGAATTGACCTTTAGTTCTTTCGAACTCTTCTTCAATCTGCTTTAAATAAGCGACTGCGTGAGGCCCGAAACCTTGTCGGATGGAGTGTTCGCATTCTTGGATAAATGACTCGGTCAGATTACTTATTGTTGCTTCACAGAGAGCTATATCTGTAGTCATTTTATCTTCAATATCATCTGTGTTTGTTATTATGGTCTTTTCTACATAATTTTTATATACGCCCAACTCCGTACTGACCACATTCATACCTGCATTGCTTATTAGCATATAATGAACATTAGTCGCAAAGCTGACTCCCCAGAAAAGAAGGAAGCCGATGAGCGAAAGTACGAATTTGGTTCTGCTTGGATTGAACCGATTCTGCAATTCTCCTATTACCATACTCAGGCAATATCCAGCAATGATTGCAACAATGAAAACGAAAATAAATACGACCCAGACATCGCTGAGTTCAAATGACATTGCGACAGATTTGGCGGTCATATATGAACTATAACCGGCAAAGAGGCAATAGCCTGCCCAACAGGCTAATTTCTTGATGACATTAGTCTTATTCATATTTGTTAGAATTTGATTGTCAGCTTGCTAATTAATATACCACTGACTCCAGGTGGAATTAATATAAAAGAAAGTGTGGAGCCGATTCGCCCATCTCAGATGAGGTTCTGACAAAACCCGAATGCAGATAGACCGAAACAATCCCCACACTCGTATCGTTTGCGTAGAATACACAAGCCAATACAAGTGATGGTGCTGTCGCTTCCTTGCATTCATTGAAACTGTCAGATTTCATCTGAAGGATAGTGCGAAAACACTTTCACCAATATGTAGTTATCCTTTTACGATAACGATACAAAAGTAAGTATTTTTTTGCAATGACAGCACCTTTGGGATTGTTTCTTTTTAAAAAATATCAAAATATTTGTGTAACAATAAGTGGGCTGATATCCGTTTTCTGAAAGGAGACTGCACATGGAGCCGTGTGCAGTTTAGAATGAGTATGATGATACAGTTTTCCTTTCCAGGGTAACCTTGCATCGGCTTGGAGAGTTTTTTCACTGTACTGCCTTCGCAGTGGGGCCGAACCGAATCTGCGTGGCCGGAAGACAGGTGGATTCATGTGAGATATAGTTGGTGCGGAGTGACTGCTGGAATGGGTGGGCAGTGAATATACGAAGAAAAAATGAGGAAATCAGATGTATCGTTGGAGAATATTCTATAAATTTACTAATTAATGTTTTATCCATTATGGACAAACAGAGTATAATACAGTACAAGGGAGCATTTGATTCTATTGCTACCTATATTGAGAGTGATAGCGGCAAGGAGCAGGTGGAGGTCTGGTTTGTCCGTGACTTGCAGCAGGTACTTGGATATGCCAGGTGGGAGAACTTCCTGACGGCTATCAATAGAACCGTAGAATCCTGTAAAAGTCAGAATATCAATATAGATGATCATTTTCGTGAGGTCACGAAAATGATATGTAGCGCATAGAAACCACGGAATTCTGACAGAGAAGTCTTTATTTGGCAGACTGTCGCTACGGAAGAAAGGCAAGAGCTAATTGAAAAATATGGTTATCAAGAATGCTTATGCTCAATAGAATATATTTGCAAATGTACAAATGTCGATAAGTCTATTATTTACTTTGGGAATATTGTTTTCATGGCTCTTTTTATTGCAATTCTGATGTCATCGGCCTCAGTAGAGCCCATGCCTTCAGCTGTAGTTGTACACAGGACTTCAAAAGTATCAGCGGATAGGATTTGCAGGGTTATTTCTATCGTATAGCCCCAAAATACATTTCTGCGCCCTGTTTCTCCATAATTGATAATTATCGTTCTGTCTTTTATTTCATCATTTAGTTCAGGGATAAGAATGAAACCATTTTTCATCAGGATGCCGGATATGACATCTGCCGGATTGATGCTTTTACTGATTGTGCTTCCATAGACTCCATAGGCATTTCCATATACTCCTCCTGAACTTGACGAAAGACTGGATGTCGGGGTAATATAGGCATATTTGTAGCCCATCAAAGAAGTGTTGCTGCTATGAGTTACTGGTTTGAGGGATGCGCAACTGTTAATCAGAAGCATCAACATCGATAAGGCAATGAATTTTAGGGTTTTCATACTGTAGGCGTTATAATTGTCAGTAAATATGAGTGTAAGTGAAGTTATCAGCAATAGTCATCAAAGACATCTCCACCGGTCCACTTGAAAAGTCGCAATAAAGATAGCGATTGTTTTGTAGATTCGGTCAAAGTTGTGTTGAATTTGATAACTTTGTTGTCAGTTGATAACACTAGATTCAGTTGATAACACTAGATTCAGTTGATAACACTAAATGCTGATGGCCATGAGATACCTATTGTCATTTGTTGCGGTTTTGATATGTGCATTCACTTTGTCAGCCCAGGATTATGATGCTCTGGAGCAGGATTCTTCCGAGGGTGTTTTTGACGAAGAGACAATCAAGGGGATTGTCCTGTTGAAGACCCTTATTGATGACAGTCCGGCTTATGAGTTGTACAGGACTGATAATATGTGGACTTTTCTGAAACTGGAGACTTCAACCGGGAAGATATGGCAGGTACAGTATGCTGTCGGTAACGGGGATGCTTTTCAGGTGGTGCTCAATGATATTTCGCTCGCTTTTGACGGAATGGAGACTGCCGGGCGGTTTAAGTTGCATCCGACAGACAATATGTATAATTTCCTTTTGCTCGATACTCACACGGGGAGTGTGTGGCAGGCGCAATGGTCCCAGAATCCGGATAATCGAGGTGTGATACCGATTTATGAACTGTGAGCCGATGTTTGATCCCGGCTCTTCTTACGCGTCCAGTATTAAAAAATATAATCCATTGATATCCGTAAATATCAGTGGATTATATTGGTTTTGACTCTTATTGTTCTGACGGGCAATTTCACATAGTCCATGAAATTGCTGCCGGAGTTACAGGGTGTCCATGAGACGGCAGATCTTGTCATGCACCTCATCTATTGTCCCGAGGCCGTCAATCTCGTTGTATTTGCCGCCGGTCGTATAGTATGTGATGAGAGGTTCGGTCTTTTCGTGGTATGTCGCAATCCTGTTGGCGATGGTTGATTCGTTTGCGTCATCCCCTCTGCCTTCTATTGCGGCCCTGTGCCGTATGCGTTCCTTTATGGTCTCGTCAGGAATCATCAGGGATACGACTGCTGTCACTTCCTCCCCGGTTTTCGCAAGGATTGTGTCAAGGTCCCTTGCCTGGGCGGTGTTCCTCGGGAATCCGTCAAGAAGAAAGCCTGCGACATCCTTTACTGTCCTGAATTCTGACTCTATCATGCCTTCGACAATGGCGTCAGGGACGAGCTCCCCGGCTTCAATCAGTGCCTTGGCCTGCAGCCCGAGCTCTGAGCCGGCGGCAATCTCCTTGCGGAGCAGTTCCCCGGTAGATATATGTCTGAGATTGTACCTTTCTGCCATTGATGTAGCCTGAGTGCCTTTTCCTGCACCTGGAGGCCCGAAAAGAATAAAATATTTCATCTTGCTATATCTGTTATATGATAGTCTTGTCCTGCTATTCATTGTCAAGGACGTAGATGTCCTTGAGACTGCGTCCTATCTCGTTATAGTCCAGGCCGAAACCTACAATGAAGTCATTAGGGATCTCCATTGCCACATAGTCCAGCGGAATGTCCTTGCTGTATGAGTCGGGTTTGAACAGAAGCGTACATATACGTGATTCTGCCGCTCCGTTCTCCTCCATGATGCGTTTCAGCTCGACAATCGTATTACCGGTATCGACAATATCCTCTACAATTATCACTCTCCTGTCCCTGATGTCGGCAGTAAGCCCTAAAGCCTGCTTTACCTTGCCTGTCGAGCCTGTTCCCTGATATGAGGTAAGCTTGACGGATACGAGTTCGCAGTTGAATTCAAGTCTCCGCATCAGTTCAGCCGTGAACATGATAGAACCATTGAGGACACAGAGCAATACAGGGATGTCCTCGCAGCCCCTGAAGTCGGCATTTATCTTCTCTGCAACCCTGTCGATAGCCTCGGTTATCCTTTCATAAGGGATGAAAGTCCTGAATGTCTTGTCGAATAATCTGACCTTGTCCATCTGTCCTGGAATTTTTGAATTCGCAAAAATAACATAAAATACAAAAAAAGAGAAAAAGATGCATTATAAAAAAGAAAAACAGCAGAAGACAGATATGAAGACAATGGAAACAATAATACATTTGCCGGAGAGGAGCGGCTGCGGCATCCGGCAGGATACAGGCAGCGCGTCCGGGAAACATTGAAGTTGAATTGCTGAGTTATGGACAGAGAGGGGAGAATGGAGGCGCATGCTATCAGGCCGGAGGACAAGGACTGGATATTCATGGCGTGGCACGTGCTGTTATGGGCTGTCCTCATGAGTACTGGCACATGTTCAGGTCCCGCACCCGCTTATGCGGACCATCAGGGCGACGGGCATCTTGCAGCAATGATGTATATAACAGGCGTAACAGAGGCCGAGGACCTTGATGAATCTACATTTGATGAACTGACATCCTATCTGTCCACTCCGCTGGCAATCAATTATGCGTCTGTAAGCCGTCTTACAGGGAGCGGTCTGATGTCCGGGTATCAGATAGCGTCTCTGGTAGACTACCGCAGCAGGGCAGGGGATGTACTTTCAGTGGCTGAGCTCGCTGCGATAGACGGGTTCGGCAAGGAGTATGCCGAAGCTCTTTCACATTTCATCTCGTTCGAGTCGTCAGAGGCACCTGGGCGTCCGTCATCGTCTCCGGATGTGATTTCCGGATCGGTCACACTCAAGTCATCGGCAAGACGCAAGGAAAATGCATCCACGGAATACAGCTATGGCTTCAAATCGGGACTTCTACTGTATGAACGGCTTGAAATAGGCATTACGGGCCGTGCTGCATATAGCCCGGAGTTGCAGGCTCCTGAAGTATTGTCGTTCAATATTACATACTATGGCAGGAAACGTCTGGGAAAAGTCATTGCCGGAGATTTCAATGTCCGGACAGGGCAGGGACTCGCTCTCTGGAGCGGCTTCTCGATGGCCGGGCTTTCTGCCCCCGGCTCCTATTCGAAGCGGCCGTCAGGGATATCTCCGTACAGGTCATATTCCGGGGAAGGCAGTCTCCGCGGTATAGCTGCGGATTTTTCATCAGGAAGATTCACATTCACATCGTTCCTTGCAGTGGACGGGCTCAGGGACAGGATGGCAGGCATAAAGGACATCGGCATGTCCCTTCTTCCCGGACTGAACATCGGTTATTCCGGTAAAAACGGCCAGGCCTCAATTACTGCGTATGCACAGACCCTGGAGCTGCATTCCCGTTCCAGTGGTATTACGGCAGGAAATGAAGGTACATTATCCGGTGCAGGGGCATATTTCTCGGACCTGAAGATTTCTGCAGACGCGCGGTACAGCATTTCCGGGAATGAACTTTTTGCCGAAGCTGCATTCGATGCTGTCTCGATATCCGCTGCAGCGCTGGCAGGAAGCCGCTTCCCGGTAGGGGAAAATCTTGATATGGCGGTTTCCCTGAGGTATTATCCTCCAGGATTCTCGGCGGTCCGGTCAGGTGCCGTACGCAGCGGGACACGGTGCTCGAATGAATATGCCGTCTCTTTCAGCGGGGAATTCAGATGCGGCAGCCATGTCAGCCTTGCAGGGAAAGAAGGGTTCGGCTCATCCGAGATACGTCATAAGGGAATCTTCGGGGTGGATGCATCCTATGCCCCTGAACCGCGCTACGGGACGGACAGACCTACAAGGCAGCTTAAAATCCTGTTTGACTATGACTGGAGAATCTCTCCTGCGGCAGCGGTTTCTTTCCGCGTCTCGGAGCGCCTTAGAGACTGGGATATGCACAGCAGGACGGATGTCCGGACTGATTTCAGGTATTCCGACGGCCGTGTCTCCCTTACAGCCAGGATAAATGCCCTGTTATGCAGGTCTGTCGGACTGCTTTCATATCTTGAGGGAGGATATGCTGACTGGCCTGTCTCCGTGTATCTCAGGGGAGGCCTGTTCCGTATTGATGCCTGGGACGACAGGATATATGTCTATGAAAGGGATGCTCCGGGCAATTTCAATGTGCCGGCTTATTACGGGCGGGGCTATTGGGCAGCCTTGACTGCCGGGATAAGATGCACAAGATGGATGAGGGCATATTTCAGGGCATCATATCAGGATTGTCCGTGGCATGCTCCGGTTATCGGTCAGCGTCCAGGCAAGTGGGAGATAAAGCTGCAGCTTGCATTGCGGCTTTAGCCGGGTCATTTAAGTTTGGGTATCTTTATCTTCATTCCAGGCTTGATCTTGCTGCTGATTCCGTTGAAGTCCATGATGTTCTGCGCACTTACACCGGGATAGTTCTTGGCGATATTGTACAGGGAGTCCCCGCTCTTTACCACATAGATCGTATATGCGCTGTTCCTGTCAACACTGCTCTTCGCCGGCTGCGAAGATGCCGCTGAAGAGGCCCGGGATACTGATGCAGGAGCATTCCCTCCTCTGTATATGACAAGTCTCTGCCCGATGCGGATATTGTCGCTCCGGAGATTGTTCCATCTCTTGATCTGGCTTACAGTGACATGGTAACGTATTGCAATCCGTCCGAGGACTTCTCCGCTCCGGACCCTGTGGATTATCCTTTCCCCGTCTCCGCCATCCTTGATTTTCTTAAGGACGACAGGGTTGAAGTATTCGTCTGCCTTGTATGCATACAGTGAGTCCTCATGGTCGATAAAGGCATTTGAATAGCTGTATGGTATCCTCAGTATATATTCCCGGTCATTTCCAGGTATAATGCCGTGCCTGTACTGCGGATTGAGATTCTTGAGGTCCTGTTCCGCTATGCCGGTCATGGCGCTGACCTGCTTGAAATGCAGCATCTTGTGGATATGGAATGTGTCTACTGCGGCAGGCAAGCCCACTTCAGCCGGCTCAATGCCATGTTCCTTATAGTATGTCATTGTATACAGGGCGCCTACGAAAGCCGGCACATAGCCTCTTGTCTCTCTCGGGAGATACGGATATATGTCCCAGAAATTCCTGCTGCCGCCGCTTCTCCTGATGGCCCTGTTAACATTCCCGGCCCCGCAGTTGTATGCGGCAATCGCCAGATTCCAGTCCCCGAATATCCTGTATGCGTCTTTCAGATATTCTGCCGCCGCATGGGCTGATTTGACAGGGTCAAGCCTTTCATCCACAAAAGAGTCTATTGTAAGCCCGTATAGTCTTGCGGTGCTGTACATGAACTGCCACATGCCCTTTGCACCGGCCCTTGATACGGCAGTCGGGTTCATTGCAGATTCTATTACTGCCATAGCCTTAAGCTCCTGAGGGACATCATGCGCTGTAAATATCTCATCGAATACCGGCATGTAGTAACGGCATAGTCCGAGTATCTCCGGCATGCTTCCGGCCATCTTCTCCGAATAAAGGATTATGTATTTCTTCACTATGTCGTTGTATGGCAAGGGTATGAAGGAATTCATCTTCTCCAGTCTCCTGATATATACCGAATCCGGGACATCCGAGCTGAACTTTACCGTATCCATGTCGTATTCGGGGACCTCCCTGGCGCTTACCTGCTGCTGAACATACCATATTGACAACAGACTGTCCGAGATTTCGGCAGTGTAGTCTTCCGGATTGAGACCGGCGGCACTTTTCTCCTCATTCTCATCGAGCAGGTATATCAGTGCATCTGAAATGCTGTCTGCGGCGGCCTCTTCCCTGTATCTGGCAAGCTCCGCCTGAAGTGAGTCGATGACTGATACCAGCCTGCGGTTCTCTTTCTGCAGATATATCCTCGTCCGCTTTTCCCTGTCCTGTCTTTCTGCCCCGGACATGGAGACAACAGAGGCTGTAAGCATGATGAAGAATGCCGTTGCCGCGGCAATATATCTGGTCAATGTATCTGTTCCCGAATATTTCATGGACATGTCTGTTTCGTTAAATGTATCTGAATGGCTGTCATTGCCGCAGGGAATCCTGTCCGATGTCCCGTCAGAACCGTATACCCATCCTGATTCCTATGGCATTGTCTATTCCCGGTGTCGGTATCGGATTGAGCGCGTATGCATTGTCAGGCGCTATTACTGCCGGCTCGATATTCATGCTTATGTCGTCCGATACCTCGAAATCGTGCATGTATGCGAAGACATTGGCATCTATGACCTGAAGCAGGTAGAACAGTGCTGTGGCCACTATCGAATAATCCCTGTACCGTCTGTATACATCCCTGTACCATACGGCTGTTTCAGCTGAAATCGTGCCGGTATAGTTGGGGTCGGTAGTTGCCTCATTATGTATCCTTTTGAATCTCTGATAATTGATATTGTTCGTGTAGAGATAGTGCACCGAACCGATCAGACATCCCCAGTATATGGGGATTTTCCAGTATTCTCCGTTGTAGGCCTGTCCCAGACCCGGGAGAAGTATTGAATATACTGTCGCACGTCCGGGATGTGGATGTTCCGTAGGCTTGTAGTTTATCGCCCCGTCGAGCAGGGCTCCCCAGTATACAAGTCCGGCCCCCACAAGCAGCCAGGTGCCTGTCTGTTTTGCCCGGTAGTCTATTCCCGGCGTGATTGATACGTTTGTGGCAAAATCCGGTATTGAAGCCAGTGCCGCCTCATAGTTCTTCTTTGAGACGTTGTATTTGTGAATGTAGTATCCTCCTGTCCCGGCAAGGGCACCGATTCCTCCGTAAATGATAGGGAGCTTCCAGTACTGCCTGTTGTATATCTGCGATATGCCTGGAAGGAAGATTGAGCCGCCGAACATTGTCCCGATCCTCAGGTCCTGCTTGTGGGCCAGACCTCCGAACAGTTCCTTGAAAGAGAACATCTTGTCCGCAGTGTCGGCTGCAGCCGTGTGGACGCTGGTATCGTTGTATGTCTGTGTAAAGGCCTCTTCCTTGAACTGCGCATTGGCTGTTGTGACACAGAAAGCCGCAACGGCAAGTATGGCCGAGATATGTCGTAAGAATCCCCGCATTTCGCTTCTCAGCTGTTGATGTTTTCTATTGCCTTGAGAAAATTCCTGACCTCTTCATCAGAGTCGAATCTTATTGTCATGCTTCCTTTGCCATGGCTGTTCCTTTTAAGGCTTATGTCATTCCTCACATATCTGCCTACGACTTCCAGAAGATGGCACCAGTCCTCAGGCAAATCCTGGGCCATATTCTCCTTTTTCGCGGAATCGTTCCCGAGTCTGCCGATACGTTCCTCAAGCTGGCGGACTGACAAGCCTTCCCTTATGACCATGTCGCAGAGCTTCTCCTGCATTGCCGTATCTTCTACTCCGAGAAGGACTTTTGCATGCCCTACGCTCAACAGTCCGACTTTAAGGTCGTGCTGGATCTTGGCCGGAAGCTTGAGCAGCCTGAGGTAGTTGGTCACGGATGCACGTTTCTTCCCTACGCGGAATGCCATCTGTTCCTGTGTGAGGCTGCATTCTTCAATCAGCCTCTGGTAGCTCATCGCAACCTCTATCGGGTCCAGGTCTTCTCTCTGGATGTTCTCGACGATGGCCATTTCCAGCATGCCCTGGTCATTGGCCTCGCGGATGTATGCCGGAATTTCCTGCATCCCTGCCATACGGCATGCCCTGAACCTGCGTTCCCCGCTTATGATCTGATATCTGTCGGCGCTTTTTCTCCGTACGGTCACGGGCTGTATCAGACCGAGGGTGCGGATGGAGTCAGCAAGCTCCTCCAGAGCTTCGTTGTCGAAAGTCATTCTCGGCTGGAACGGGTTAGGCTCTATCATGTCGACAGGAATCAGCATGATTTCCGCACCGCTGCGCGGCTCTTCAGAGCTTACACTCTTGTTCACATATTCTACCGGCTTTCTGATCTGTGTCAGATCCCCGTCTCCGAGGAGGGCGCTCAGACCTTTGCCCAATCCGCGTGGTTGTCTTGTCATTTCCTTCAGATTAACTGTTCTTGTCCAGTACCTCTTTGGCGAGGTTCAGATAATTTGTCGTACCGTTGCAGATGACATCGTACAGGATGATCGGCTTGCCGTGCGACGGGGCTTCACTGAGGCGTATATTCCTCTGGATGACCGTGTTGAAGACCATGTCCTTGAAATGCTCCCTCAGTTCGCTTACCACCTGCGTGTGGACCCTTGTCCTTCCGTCGAACATCGTCACGACGAATCCCTCGATTGTGAGCGACGGGTTGACCCCGTTCTGTACGAGACGGATGGTCTGCAGCAGCTTGCCGAGTCCCTCAAGCGCAAAGAATTCGGGCTGGACAGGGATTATTACCGAATCTGCGGCCGTAAGCGCATTTACCGTTATCAGTCCCAGGGAAGGGGAGCAGTCTATGATGATGAAGTCATAGTCGTTCCTGATAGGGGCAAGCGCATTCTTCAGTGCGGACTCCCTCTTCTGTGTCTCCAGCATCTCTATTTCCGCGCCGACGAGGTTGATGTGGGAAGGTATCATCTGCAGGTTGGCCATCTCGGTCTGTATCAGTGCGTCCCTTATGTCGAGCTCCCCGATGATCACTTCATACAGAGTACGTTTCTGGTCGCTTTCCGGCGAGAAATTCAGTCCGGATGATGTATTTGCCTGCGGATCGGCATCTATAATCAGAACCCTTTTCTCGAGCACTGCCAGAGAGGCTGCAAGGTTGATTGCCGTAGTGGTCTTTCCTACGCCTCCTTTCTGGTTGGCTATCGCTATCACTTTTCCCATATCCGTCTCCGTTTTTCATTTCTTTATCACGGCAAAATTATAAAAAAATTTCATTACTTGCCGTTATTTGTTACTTTTGTTCCATGATCTGTGAAAAATTCTTTTAATGGGCAATATAGAGGAAACCTGGTTTATTGTAGTCAATCCTCATGCGGGCAACGGGCGCACGGCAGCGGAATGGGGCAGGATTGAACAGCTTCTGAAAGTCAAGGGAATATCATACGAATACAGGATGACCGGAGCCAAGGCTCATGCGACGCAAATGGTCTTCAAGGCTGCCAGGGAAGGGTACAGGAAGTTTATCGCCGCGGGCGGCGACGGGACTATACACGAAGTGGCCGGCGGCATCATGCTGTTCCTGGATGCGTCTGTCTCGACAGGGAATGCCAGGGCACCACGTCTTTCCGACTTCACGCTTGCCGTCATACCGGTAGGGTCCGGGAATGACTGGATAAGAGGGCATGGCATAGGCAAGGATATCGGGTCTGTCGTAGACCTTATCGGTTCCGGGTCATATGCGCTCCAGGATATCGTCAAGGTGTCGTCTGGTGCAGGCAATACATATATGGTCAACATCGGTGGAGTGGGGTTTGATGCGAGGGTCTGCGAAAGGGTCAACGGGCGTAAGGACATGGGCAAGCGCGGCCGTTTGATATACATATGGTCATTGATATACAGCTTTTTCCACTACAGGCCATCCCCTATGGAGGTATGCGTGGACGGGAGGAGAATCTATTCCGGGAACTGCTTTTCGGTTGCAATAGGCATAGGGAAATATTCCGGGGGAGGCATGAGGCAGACTCCTGATGCTGTGACCGATGACGGGATGGCGGATGTGACGGTAATCCCGCCGCTTCCGTTCATGAAGATAGCCCTTGAGATACGCCGCCTTTTCGACGGTTCTTTCAGCCGTGTAAGGGAGCTGGTCACGGACCGCGGACGTGTAATCACGGTCCGGCCTTCCGGAGGACCTGCAGAGCTTGTTGAAGTAGACGGGGAGACTGTCGGGAATATCCCTGTGAAATTCGAGGTCCTTCCGGAGCAGATAAGGGTCCTCCACCGTCACATGTAGCCTGCTGTTTCCCTCCTGTCATTTTTCCGGCCCTGTCAGCATCTTGAATGTGCGTGGGATCCCGGTGTCGAATTTCATTATCTTTCCTGTCCACGGATGTCTGAAGGAAATGCTTCTGGCATGCAGGGCAAGCCTGCCGAGCGGATTTGTCCTTGCCCCGTATTTCCTGTCTCCGGCTACAGGACAGCCCATTTCCGCTGCATGTATCCTTATCTGGTTCTTCCTCCCGGTCTCGAGGTCGAATTCCGCAAGGGAATAATGCACATGTCCTGCATCGCTGCCAGGTTCAGGAAGCAGCTGCCTGTATCTTGTAACCGCCTCCTTGCCACCGTTGTCTGTCGGGCTGGAGCTCATTTTCAGCGACTTCGGATTCTCTTTCAGCCATGACCTGTGTACTCCCTCCGGTTCAGGAAGACAGCCCTCCAGTACGGCGACATAGCGTCTCTCCAGAATATTGCTGTTCCATCCGTCCTGCAGCCGTGCCTGTGTCTCTTCATCCCTTGCAAATATGATGAGTCCGGATGTCTCCCTGTCGAGCCTGTGGACAATGAAGATTCTTGCATCGGTCCTCCCTCTGCCGGCCATGCCGCGAGCCTGCCTCCTGACATAGGCAGTAAGCAGCGAATATGCGGTCTCCTCGCCCTCCTTGCCTGTCGACATAGTCAGGACTGAATGTCTCTTGTCAGCGACAATCAGGTGCTCGTCTTCATATACGACCCTTATCCTCGTGTCGATATCTCCGGTGTGCTTCTTGATTCTCGTGCCACGCTCCAGTATTACAAGCCGGTCACCCTTCACAAGCTGATGGTCAAAGGCTGTCACATTTCTGCCGTTGACTGTAATCTGTCCCTTGGACAGATAGGACTTGACGGAAGTGCGGCTTTCCCCTCTGCATATCTCATACAGGTAGTCCATAAGCAGGCTGTCATGCGTCACGGTAAATTTTCTTCCTGCAGTGTCTGTGTTCTGCCGGATATGGCTGTTCCCCCTCATCTGTATCGGTTTTAAATTTGTCCTGTCTGATATTCAGGATGCAAAAATACAAATGCATCCCGATATGACAAAGTTTCTGCGCAATTTGGCCCTGCGGCCACATATACGGTTCACGCCTCGGCATAGCAAATAAATTTGCTATGCTCTCGGCTTCTCACTATATTTGCACCTTATGGCAAAAGGTTATGCAGAGACAGATGCGCAGTGCCGCGAGATAATCGCCGATGCCCGCAGGAAGATATTCAGACCGGTCTATCTTCTTATGGGGGAGGAGCCGTTCTATCCGGATATGGTATGCGATGTCATCATAGCCAATGCCCTTGATGACAGTGAAAGGGATTTCAACCAGACGGTATGCTATGGTGCCGATGTCTCGGCCGATGATGTGATTACCGCCGCCAGGAGATATCCGATGTTTGCTGAAAGGCAGCTTGTTGTCGTCAAGGAAGCCCAGGCCATGAAATCTCTGGAGGAGCTTGCCGTGTACTGCAGCCGTCCGCTGGAGTCCACGGTCCTTGTCATATATATGCACGGGGCGTCTGCGGACAAGAGAAAATCCCTGTATAAGTCGGTCATGAAAGTCGGGACAGTCGTAGAGTCTGCCCCTGTCAGGGATTATGAGATATCGCGCTGGATATCTTCCTATTATAAGGGGCTCGGACTGGCCATAGACCCGGATGCCGCAGCGCTGCTCGGCGAATATGCCGGTACGGACCTCGGCAAGATCGCTGTCGAGACGGAGAAGCTCAGGAAGAATCTTCCGGAAGGCACTTCATCAATCTCTGTTTCCGATATAGAGAAGAATGTCGGCATAAGCAGGCAGTTCAGCATATTCGAACTAACAAAGGCCCTGTCGGCCAAGGATGCGTCAAAGGCCCTTAAGGTGGCTGCATATATCGGGGCGTCTCCGCGTTTTGCCATGCCTGCGGCAGTAAGCGCCCTTTTCATGCATTTCAGCAGGATACTCAGATATGAGGCCCTGCTCATGAAGGATCCGCATCCCGGGAATGACCGGAAGGCCAAGGTTCTCGGAGTGAATCCGTATTTCTTCCGGGAATATGACCTGGCGGCCGCGAATTATCCTGTCAGGAAATGCATGTCCGTGATTGCCCTTCTGAGGGACTACGACTACAAGGGAAAAGGCGGGGATGCAGGCGAAGCGACCCCTGACCAGCTTTTAGTGGAGCTGACAGCGAGAATTCTAAGTTGAAAAACATATAAAACAATAGACGGTTATGGGAATAATCCAATGTAAGGACGTGTGCAAGAGCTTCGGGGAAAAGGTGGCTCTTGACCATGTCTCGCTTGACTTCCCGCAAGGGAAGATATTCGGACTTCTCGGTCCAAACGGGGCAGGGAAGACGACCCTGATACGCATTATAAACAGGATTACCATCCCCAATGAAGGCACAGTGCTTTTTGACGGGCATCCTATTACACAGCGCGATGTGGAGCGTATCGGATATCTCCCCGAGGAGCGCGGGCTTTACAGGAAGATGAAGGTCGGGGACCAGGCCATGTATCTTGCCCAGCTGAAGGGAATGAGTGCAAGGACTGCGGCTGAGGAGCTCAGGAAATGGTTCGTGAAATTCGGCATACAGAGCTGGTGGACAAAGAAGGTCGAGGAGCTTTCCAAGGGCATGGCCCAGAAGATACAGTTCATTACGACGGTTGTGCACAAGCCATCCCTGCTTATCCTTGATGAGCCTTTTTCCGGATTTGACCCGGTGAATGCCCAGCTTATCAGGGAAGAGATACTCAACCTCAAGGCCCAGGGGGCGACAATCGTCCTGTCCACCCATAATATGGAGTCCGTAGAGGAGCTGTGTGATGACATCGCCCTTATCAACAGGTCGAAGCTGGTCATTACCGGAGGCGTGGACGAGATAAGGCATAAGTACGGGAACAACAATGTGGAGCTGATATATACCGGTGCATCGTCTGTGACCCCTGTCCCGGGGGTATTCAGGGTCCTGTCTGACTCTGATGATTCAGGAAGGCATACGTCAGTGCTCATGCTTGAGCCGGGGGCATCGAATTCGGACGTGCTGAATGCCATAGTCACTCAGCCTCTGACCGTAAATTCATTCAGGGAGCTTGTCCCGAGAATGAACGATATTTTCATCAGATTAGTAACGGAGGAATAAGCCATGAATTTCCATATAATAAATGTCATAATAGGACGGGAATACCTTACCCGTGTAAAAAAGAAGTCTTTTCTCCTGACAACATTCCTTGCCCCGATATTCCTTGCTGCGATAATGATATTGCCGTCGGTAATAATGTTCATGGCAGAGGATAAGGGAAAACAGGTCGCAGTTGTTGACGGATCGGGTATTGTGATGCCGTATATGGTTGACAGCGAAGCTGTAGACTATGTGGATTATTCTGGGGAACAGCCGGACAGCATAAAGGCCGGGTTCAAGGGAATGGGGCTTGATGCCCTTGTGGTCGTCTCCCCGCTGGATCAGGAGACAAGGTCGGTCTCTGTCTCTGCGTATTCACTTAAGCCGATGAGCGTTGACATGAAGGAGGCAATCAGGGCGAATGTCAACAGGGCAGTGGAGGACTACAGGCTTGAATCATATGATATCGACGGGCTCAAGCAGATTCTCGAGGATGTCCAGGCCGATATCCCTGTGGCTACATACACTCTCGAGGATGACGGGGAGGCCAGGATAACCTCATCTGAGGTATACATGTTCGTATCCCTGATTTTCTCTATCATAATATATATGTTCATAGCCATGTTTTCCGGCATGGTCATGCAGAGTGTCATTGAAGAGAAGTCCAGCAGGGTTGTAGAGGTGCTCGTGTCATCAGTGAAAGCCACCGAACTTATGTTCGGCAAGATAATCGGGGTGGCATGCGTGGCCCTTACCCAGTTTTTCCTCTGGGTCGTGCTTACCGGTGTGCTTGTGGCCGGAGCAGGAGCTGTCATAGGCTTTGACTCCATAGCTGAGAGCGCCGCTGTCCAGACGGACCCTATGACACAGATGGCTGAAGGTCTCGGGGTTGACCAGGAAATCATGGAGCAGAGCGGGATGACTGTCCAGATGGAGATGCCTTCCGGTGACAGCGAGCTTGCGGCCGTTCTCCAGACACTGAAGGATATTGACTATCCTATGTTGCTGATATCATTCGTGATATATTTTATCCTCGGCTATCTGCTGTATGCATCGCTTTTTGCAGCCATAGGTTCTGCAGTGGAGAACGAGGCGGATACGCAGCAGCTCCAGCTGCCTGTGACCATACCTCTCATACTGGCTTTCTTCATAGCTTTCTACGCCTTCAAGGCCCCTGACAGCCAGGTGGTGTTCTGGGGTTCGATGATACCGTTTACATCTCCGATAGTGATGCTTGCCAGGATACCGTTCGGAGTGCCTGTATGGGAACTCGTGCTTTCTGTTGTCCTGCTTCTCCTTACTTTCGCAGGCATTGCATATATATCGGCCAAGATATACAAGATCGGTATTCTCATGTTCGGCAAGAAGACTACATTCAAGGATCTGTATAAGTGGCTCAAGCAGAAATGAATCTATTGAAGGTACGGGAAATGTTCAGGTTTAGTGGTATTGTACGGCATTCACGTGCCGTACTTTGCGCTGCTGCGGCAGCGGCATTGCTGCTGCCGGCACAGGCTGCCGGACGACGTGACGGCGTACAGTTTTCATTCAGCTGGAAGCAGACAAGGATAGACGGTTCAAGGACCGGGGTTACCTGTCCTGCTGCAGGTAATGAAAAGGAAGCCTTAGGGCAGGTCCGGGGGAGAAAGTACATGGCGCCGTCAGGCAGGGTGTTCTGCGGAGGCTCCATACCGCGCGTTGCAAGGATTGTGTCCGGGGCGCAGCCTGTGATGGCTCCGGTAAAGACTGTCGTAGGGCATTCTGCCGAAGAGATGAAAGTCGGATATCCGGAGAGTGCACTGTCCAATCTCTTTGCAGACACAATCATGGAGGCGGTCGAGAAAGTGTCCGGCCGGAAAGTCGATGTAAGCATTGTCAATTTCGGCGGCATAAGGGTGGATATGCCGAAGGGGGACATTCTAGTGGACGACATAATGTCAATGTTCCCGTTCAAGAACAATATAGTATATGTATCATTGAAGGGGACGCGGCTGAAAGAGATACTTGACGGGATGGCTGCCGGAGAATTCCAGGCGTTCGGAGGCATGAGGATTGTGGCCGGCGACGGCAGGATAATTTCCGCCGAGGCCGGCGGATGCCCGATAGACGATGACAGGACCTATGGCCTTGCAACCATTACCTTCCTCCTGCATGGAGGGGATGACCTTTATCTCGGAGAGGGGGTTGAGGAGGTTACGGAATATCCGGTGGACATATACGATATGATGATGGATTATATTCTCTCGGAGACGGCTGCAGGCAGGGATATCAGGTATCATACCGACGGCCGCATCGAGATAAGGTAGCTGGAGGAAAACAGAGATGGGAAGATTCAGGATTATTCTTGCCGTGATGCTTCTGGTTGTGCCGGCGGTATTGTCTGCACAGAAGCTTACCATAGTGCATACCAATGATACGCATAGCCATATCGACCCTGTGCGGTCTGGCGTTGAAGCCGGTCTGGGTGGGGTAATCGAGCGTGCCGCATATATCGACAGCGTGAGGACTGCTGCCGGCAGACGCAATGTGCTGCTGCTTGATGCCGGGGATTTCAGCCAGGGAACATCATATTTTACAATGATGCACGGGGACATTGAGGTGGACCTGATCAATGCGATGAAATATGATGCTGTATGTCTCGGGAATCATGAGTTCGACAACGGGCTCGAGGAGCTCTCAAGGCGTGTAAGAGCCCTAAGATGCCCGGTAGTATGTGCCAACTATGAATTCAGTGGCTCGGATCTGGAACGTCTTGTAAAGCCGTACTGCATAATCCGCAGAGGGGGACTGAAGATAGGGATAATAGGCCTGCTTACAGATGTATCCAGGGTTGTTGAAAGAGAGATTGCCGACAGGATAACATATCTGGATCCTGTGGAGACGGCAGACAGGTATGCCGCATATCTCAGGAATGAGAGGAATTGTGACCTTGTCATCTGTCTGACGCATCTCGGCTATGAGAAGGAACCTTTCACGGACAGGGACCTGGTGGCAGCTACGCGTAATATAGACCTTGTGATAGGCGGACATTCTCATACATTCCTCGACACTGCCAAAGTGCATGCGAATATTGACGGGGAGCCGGTTCCCATAGTGACTGACGGCTGCTGGGGCCTATATGTCGGAAACCTGGAGATTACAGCCGCCGAATAGGCTGTCCGGTATCCTGTAAGGCCGGGGAACAGCATGTGCATTGCCGTACATGGCACCGCATGATATGATGACACTAAACTATAATGCTATGAAATTCAAGTCGATTATCCTTGTCGTGGCTGCATTTTTCTCGGTGCAGTCCGTCGCATCGGCTTATGAGGAGCGTAACCTTATCTCCTCCAGGCTGGAGCAGGTGGACCTGAAGTCCGTACTTGTAACTGACGGCAGCTGGCTCCCTTTCCCTGATTATCCGGACAGGGAGGGATGGCAGAGGCTTTTCGGGGACTTTGCGCATAAAGCCATAGCGGAGGGGGAGAAATATCTCGGATATGAATGGAAGCTGATACCGGCTTCGGCATATCTGGAATATGAGAGGACGGGCGAGCGGCAGGTCATGGAGAAACCGTTTGATGCCAACAGGAAGGCCCTTAACGTACTGGCACTCGCCGAGCTGGCTGAAGGCAAGGGACGGTTTATCGATGACATAGCCAACGGACTGTGGATGAATGCCCATATGCCTTCATGGGTGCTTTCGGCCCATTTGCCGAGGCAGAGTTCCGGACGGTCGCTTCCGGATACGGGAGAACAGATCATCGACCTCGGCTCGGGCGGTAACGGGGCGCTTGTCTCCATAGTATGCCATCTTTTTGAAGATGAGATGAACAGTCTCGACCCCTCAATCGTGCGGGCTGTCAAGGACGCTGTCAGGGAAAAGATACTTGAGCCATATCTGGACATGTCGGTCAGGAAGGCCAACTGGTGGATGGCTGACGACTGGCGTCCTGGACAGATAATCAATAACTGGAACCCGTGGTGCAATTCCAATGTGCTTATCTGCTTTCTTCTTATGGAGGACAATCCCGATGTACTGGAGGAGGCAGTCAGGCTTTCGGCGATATCTACAGACAGATTCCTGAACTATGTCAAGGGCGACGGCGCCTGTGAAGAGGGTCCTGCATATTGGGGGCATGCCGCCGGTAAGCTGTATGACTACCTGAAGGTGCTGTACGAGGCTACCGGAGGTCAGGTCGATCTTTTCGGCAATGATCTTGTCCGCAGTATGGGGGAGTATATATCCAGGTCCTATATCGGAGACGGATGGGTGGTAAACTTTGCGGATGCCACGGCCCGCATGACTCCCGATATACCCCTGGTCTACAGATACGGCAAGGACTGCGGAAGTCGTGAGATGATGGATTTCGCCTTGTACCTGCTTGGCGGGCATGATGGGTTCCGGCATGCATCAGTGCCGCTGTGGAATGATGCCTGGCGGTCTCTCGAGACCCTGAGATATCTCGGCGAGATGAACAGTAAGGTGGATTCACTCAATTTCCTGTGCAAGGGCAACCGGGCCGTAGAGACACTTGCCCGGGTCAGGGCTTCCCTGAGAAAGGCTGTCCCTCACTGCACATGGTATCCGGAGACGGAGTTTGCCTATATGAGGAACGAGAACGGATGGTTCCTCGCTGCAAAGGGCGGTTTCAACAATGAAAGCCACAACCATAACGATGTCGGGACTTTTATCCTGTACATCGATGACGTGCCTGTCTTTATAGAGGCAGGGGTAGGGACATATACAAAGAAGACTTTCAGCCATGAGAGGTATACCATATGGTCGATGCGCAGCGACTGGCACAATCTTCCTCAGATCAACGGCTCCCTGCAGATATTCGGTCCGGAGTTCAAGGCTGCTGATACTGAATGCGATATACGCAGGCTGTCTTTCAGCGCCGATATTTCAGGGGCTTATTCCGGTGCCGCACATTGCAGCTCATGGACCAGAAGCTATTCCTTGGGCAGGGACAGGCTTGACATATCCGACAGGTTCCTGCTTTCGGAGAGGATGGCTCCTGATACCGTCAATTTCCTGGTGCAGGGTGCAGTATATCTTCCGGGAGACAAGGTCGGCGTCATAAGCGGTAAAGAAAATTCCTCGGGGAGGGAAATCCTTGTGAATCAGGGGGAGATTGTCATTGTCAACGGCAATGTCGCCGTTGCGCTGTCCTACCCGCATTCAATGTCGGTATCCGTTAAGGAGATGCCTCTCGATGATCCGAGACTGAGCAATGTCTGGGGCAGCTCTATCCGCAGGATATCATTTTCCGCACAGCCTTCTGCACCGCTCAAAGGGAGCTATGGCTTCAGGGTCAGAAGGATATTCTGATGCAATGTCAGTGGCAGGCCTGAGGGCATCCTGCTACAGGATGTTCAGGCTCTGCTCCTTGATTTTCTCGAGGTCATCTTTCATTCTGACCACGATCTTCTGTATTTCAGTATGATTGGCCTTTGACCCGGTCGTATTGATTTCTCGTCCCATTTCCTGGGCGATGAATCCCAGTTTCTTGCCGGGAAGCGGGTCATTGTCTATTGTCTCCATGAAATAGCGGCAGTGCTGGCGGAGACGGACCTTCTCCTCATTGATGTCGAGTTTCTCTATGTAATATATCATCTCCTGTTCCAGACGGCTTGTGTCCGGCTCCAGACTGAGCTCTGCAAATCTTTCGGTTATCCTGGTCCGGATTGTCCCGATACGCTCCTGCTCATGGAGCTCGACTTCCCCGACACAGGCAAGGATGTTCGCGACCTTGGCCGTGACGTCATTATAAAGGACTTCTCCCTCCCTTGACCGGAACTCGTTCACATGGCCGATTGCTTCCATAATACAGCCGTAGACAGCTTCCCAGTTGTCATCGTTGATTATTTCCTGCTTTTTCGTATCCATCACGTCCGGGAAACGCATTATCGCAGCGATGATTGTCCCCATATCCGGCTCCCCGAATCCGCGGCATTCTTTCCCGGCTGCTTCTGTCAGACCGGCAATCTGTCTGAAATAGCTGAGTGCAAGCTCCCTGTTGATTACCCTGGCGCTTTCTGCGGCATTTGCCTCAAATGTCATGAAGAAATCGATTGTCCCTCTCTGCAGTTCCCTGGAGAGAGTCTGGCGCACAAGCATCTCCCTGTCCTTCGGCAGAAGCTGAGTCTTGATGTTCACATCGGCGCTCTTGCTGTTCAATGTCCTGATTTCCACGCATATTTTTCCTGATTCCAGCAGTACTTCCGCCTTGCCGTAGCCTGTCATTGATTTTATCATGATATTGAAATTTTATTTGTCCTGGATTACCGCGCAAAGATAATATATTATTTACTATATTTGCACGATTTATAGATGTCTTGGCATGATTCAAGGCATGGATTTTAACAGGTATCAAATCGACATTTATGGAAGAGTCAAGGAACGAGACCAGCAGCACAAGCGGAAATCTCAACTTTCTCGAGGAGATCATTGAATCGGATCTCGCATCAGGAAAATGCAGCGGCATCATGACCAGGTTCCCTCCGGAGCCGAACGGATATCTCCATATAGGGCATGCCAAAAGCATCTGCCTTAATTTCGGCCTGGCGAAGAAATACGGCGGCAAGACCAATCTCAGGTTTGATGACACCAATCCCGTGAAGGAGGATACCGAGTATGTCGATTCGATAAAGGAGGACATCAGGTGGCTCGGTTTCCAGTGGGAGAACGAGAGGTATGCCTCGGACTATTTCGACCAGCTTTACGAGTGGGCCGAAGAGCTTATAATGAAAGGTCTGGCTTATGTGGATGACCAGACACAGGAACAGATCAGGGCAGGACGCGGGACCGTCCAGACCCCGGGTACCGAAAGCCCGTACAGGAACCGTTCCGTAGAGGAGAACCTCAGGCTGTTCAGGGAGATGAAGGCCGGCAAGTATGCCGACGGGGAGAAGGTGCTCCGGGCAAAGATCGATATGGCACACCCGAACATGCTGTTCCGCGACCCTCTGATGTACAGGATTATCCATGCGGACCACCACCGGACCGGAAATAAATGGTGTATCTATCCGATGTATGATTTCGCCCATGGACAGTGCGACAGCATAGAGCATATAACCCATTCGATATGTACCCTGGAGTTCGATGTGCACAGGCCTCTATATGACTGGTTCATCGAGAAGCTCGGCATTTTCCCGTCTCATCAGTATGAGTTCGCCAGACTGAACCTGACATATACAGTCATGAGCAAGAGGAAGCTCCTTGAGCTGGTAAGGAACCATTATGTCAGCGGATGGGACGATCCGCGCATGCCTACAATATGCGGCATCAGGAGAAGGGGATATACCCCGGAATCAGTCAGGATGTTCGCCGAAAAGGTCGGAGTGGCGAAGCGCGAGCAGCTGATTGACCTGCAGCTGATGGAATGGTGTGTACGTCAGGACCTGAATGAACGTTCTAACCGCTATATGGTAGTCCAGGACCCGGTAAAGCTCACAATCGTCAACTGGGAGCCGGGGAAAGTGGAGTGGTTCGATGCCCCTCTTAATCCTGCAGCCCCTGACGGACCTTCGCGCAAGGTGCCTTTTACCGGAGAGGTATATATAGAGCGTACTGATTTCATGGAGGAGCCTCCAAAGAAATATTTCAGGCTCAGGCCTGACGGTGAGGTAAGGCTCAAGTACACTTATATTGTGAAGTGCCAGGAAGTCATCAAGGATGCAGACGGGAATATCACTGAAATCAGATGCACATATGATCCTTCATCAAGACCGGGTGCAGGTGAATGGCGTTCTGTGAAGGGGACAATACACTGGGTGTCGGCAGCACATGCCAGGGAGATAGAGCTCCGTATATATGACAAGCTTTTTACTGAGCCGCAGATGAATTCCATTCCTGAAGGCAAGGACTACAAGGACTATCTCAACCCGGACTCTCTTGTCGTCACGAAAGGCTTTGCAGAGCCGGCTCTGCTGGAGGACCGGTCGGGGATTGCAGTCCAGTTCGAACGTACCGGATATTTCTACAAGGATCCGGACAGTACACCGGAACATTTCGTCTTCAATAAGACAACATCCCTGAAGGATTCCTTCAAGTTCTGATAATTTCATGTCAGCCGTGTCTGACAATTGATGACCATAACAGGATGGCTCAAAAGGTAATTTCCGGCTTTGGCCTTGAAATTTCTCCTTTTGGGTCATCTTCTTTTTGTACTGACATATTCTTTCTTGAAGTATTTGAAAATTAGAGTGGGAAACAAATGAGTTATGAATTATAACAAAAATGTTTTATATATTCACGGCATGGGAGGAGGCGGAGACAGCCGTATCCCGTCAATCCTGAAGGGACAGCTGGACGGACTGGATGTCGTCGTGAGGACTTACAGCTTTGATCCGGATGTCGCATGGGGACAGATCTCCTCGTGGGTCGACGAACTGCGGCCGGTGCTTGTAATAGGGGAGTCGCTGGGATCCCTCAATGCAATACGTGTCACGGGTTGTCCGCATATACTTGTGTCCCCCTCCCTGAATGCCCCGCTCTATCTCGGTTATCTTGCGCCACTGGCCCTGATTCCGGGGATTACATGGCTCCTTGACAGGATATACAGGCCCAGGGAGGGAGACCGGCAGAGGCTGCATTTCACTTTCGGGACAATGCGGAAATACCGCAGGCTGAGAAAGGCTGCCCTGGCATGTTCCCCGGCTCACGGAGGAAAGGATTCTTTCTTTGCCTTTTTCGGCCGTCACGACCATTACAGGAAAAGCGGTATTGTCAGTATCGGCACATGGAAACGGTATTTCGGGCAATGCTCCTTTGAAATGTATGACGGTACCCATTTTATGGAGGAGGAGTTTGTCCTGTCCATGCTGGTCCCGAAAATCATGGAAACTGTCGGTTTTAAGGCAAATTTTGAGTAAATTGCACGGATTTCAATTCTGTGATTATGAAAAGTTATATAGAGAAGAACAGGGACAGGTTTCTCGAGGAGCTGTTTTCGCTGCTCAGGATTCCTTCGGTAAGCTCCCATGAAGAAAACAGGGCGGACATGAAAAGGTGCGCCGGCCGTCTTGTCGAGCTTCTGACGGAAGCCGGAGCAGAGAATGCCAAGGTATATGAGACTGACGGCCATCCTGTCGTCTTTGCTGAGAAGAAGACCGGGGACGGTCTCCCGACAGTACTTGTGTATGGCCACTATGATGTGCAGCCGGCCGAGCCTCTCGAGCAATGGGTATCGGATCCGTTCGAGCCGGAGATACGGGACGGGGCCATATATGCCAGAGGGGCAAATGATGATAAGGGACAGCTGTTCATGCATATCAAGGCATTCGAATATATGGTCCGCGAAGCCGGGCTGCACCATAATGTCAAGTTCATCCTTGAAGGCGAGGAGGAGATAGGCAGTCCGTCGCTGGCGAAATGGGCGGCAGAGCATAAGGATATGCTGGCAGCGGATGTGATTCTCGTATCGGACACTACAATGATATCCGAGTCCGTACCATCGATCAATTGCGGGATGCGCGGTCTTTCGTATGTGGAAGTCAAGGTTACCGGACCTGACAAGGACCTGCATTCCGGGCATTATGGAGGGGCGGTGGCCAATCCGATAAACGTCCTGTGCGACATGGTATCATCCCTGATTGACAAGGATGGCCATATTACCATAAAAGGTTTCTATGACGATGTCGTGGAGCTGTCGGCCGAGGACCGTGCCAAGCTGGCAAGGGCACCGTTCGACCTTGACGGGTATAAGCAATTCCTCGATATAAGGGAAGTGAAAGGAGAGAAGGGCTACAGCACCCTGGAGCGTACGGGAATCCGTCCATGTCTTGATGTGAACGGGATATGGGGAGGCTATACCGGGGAAGGGGCGAAGACCGTGCTCCCGTCAGAGGCCCATGCAAAGATATCCATGCGGCTTGTGCCGAACCAGGACAGCGAGACTGTCACACGGCTCTTCATGGAGCATTTCAAGGCTATTGCTCCGGACTATGTAAAGGTAGAGGTCAGACCGTGCCATGGAGGTAACGGATTCCTGATACCTATATCTTCTCCGGCATATCAGGCAGCCTCCAGGGCCATGACGGAGGTATACGGCGTCGAGCCTGTACCGAGCCGTGGCGGAGGAAGCATACCTGTACTTGCGGACCTGCAGAGGATATTGGGAATTGACCCTTTGCTGATGGGGTTCGGGCTCGAAAGGGATACCATACATTCCCCGAACGAGAGCTATCTTCTCAGCCAGCTTTTCCGCGGGATGGAGTCCATTGCCTTATTCTATAGATATTATGCTGGATAATGGTGTGAGGTCTACTCACTCTTTTGATAAAATGGAATTATTATGAACAGGGAAGATTTATACAGGCAGATACAGGCCAAGAGGTCCATGCTGTGCGTAGGACTTGATGTCGATTATGCCAAGATGCCGGAATGTATCAGGAATCTGGCGGAAAGCGGGGAACTCATGTTCCAGGGACAGGAGTTCAGGGGGACTGCCAGGTCCATTGTAGAGTTCAACAAGGCAATTGTCGATGCGACAGCCCCGCATTGTATCGCATACAAGCCCAATCTCGCCTTTTATGAGTGTTATGGCATAGATGGTATGAGGGCTCTCGATGCGACCGTAGACTATATACGGAGCAGGTATCCGGAGATATTTCTCATAGCTGATGCAAAGAGGGGAGACATAGGCAATACCGCAAAGATGTACGCAAGGGCTTTCTTCGAGACCATGGATTTCGATGCTGTCACTGTCGCCCCGTATATGGGCGCCGACAGCGTGACCCCGTTCCTGGCATATAAGGACAGGTGGACAATCGTACTTGCCCTTACCTCGAATGCCTCTGCAGCACAGTTCCAGATGGCGGAGAAAGATGGCAGGCCGCTCTACAGGGCAGTGATGGAAGAGATGATGGGTATCTCCAATCCTGACAATATGATGTTTGTCGTTGGCGCCACCAAGGCAGACAAGCTTGCCGAGATACGTTCGTTCTGCCCGGATAATTTCCTGCTTGTGCCGGGGGTCGGTGCGCAGGGAGGTTCAGCCGAGGAGGTAATGCAGTATGGTGCCAATGACAAGGGTGGCCTCCTCATCAATTCATCGAGAGGTATCCTTTATGCAGACAATACGCGCGACTTTGCATCAGTTGCGGCAGAGAAAGCGGCTGCTACGGCATCTTTCTGAGGCATCTCAGAACTTTATTTCCGTGACTTTCTGCACTTCAGCCGCAAGTCCGCCTTCCCCTGTCTCCTTGTAGAGTGAAGGAAGGTCCTTGCCTGTCCGTTTCATTACCCTTACGACCTGGTCGAACGAGACGCGGTGCAGTCCGTCGGTATAAGAGGCGTATATGTTGGCGTCCAGAGCTCTGGCGGCAGCATATGCGTTTCTTTCTATACATGGTATCTGTACAAGCCCGCATACCGGGTCGCATGTCATGCCGAGATGATGTTCCAGGCCCATTTCCGCTGAATATTCAATCTGGGACGGACTTCCGCCCATAAGCTGGTTGGCTGCTGCCGCTGTCATGGCGCATGCAACTCCCACCTCGCCCTGGCATCCTACCTCTGCGCCGGAAATGGAGGCATTCTGCTTCACGACATTCCCGACAAGGGCGGCAGTGGCAAGTGACCGCAGAATCCGTGTCTCGCTGTACCCGTACACATTCCTGAGATGGTATAGCACAGCAGGAAGAACTCCGCACGAGCCGCATGTCGGTGCCGTGACGATAGTCCCGCCGGATGCATTCTCTTCGCTTACAGCGAGTGCATATGCAAAGATAAGTCCCCTGGTGCGGAGCACGTCCTTGTATCCTTCGGCCCTTACGAAATAGCTCGCGGCCTTTCTTCTGAGATGCAGTGGCCCGGGAAGTATGCCTTCCATGTCAAGTCCGCGCTCGATTGATGCGCACATTGCCTTCCAGACCTCGTTGAGATAGTCCCAGACGTCGCTCTCTTCGTGTTCCGCGACATATTCCCAGTATGAACGGTTATTGCTGTTGCACCAGTCGAGAAGATCTGTCATGCAGTTCAGGGGATATATGTCCGGATGCCTGTCGAGGGGAAGTCGGTCGCATGTAATATCGCCGCCTCCAATGCTGTAGAAAGTCCATTCATCGTGTCTTTCCCCGTCAGCGCCTATTACGGAGAAGGTCATCCCGTTCGGATGCCCCGGCAGGAATACCTTCGGCTGCCATTCGAGTTCGACCGTGCCGTGCGGCGACAGCACCTCGTTGATTGCCACATCTGTAAGATGGCCCTTGCCTGTAGCTGCAAGGGATCCGTACAGGGTAACATGGAATTTTCCGGCATCCCTGTGATGCTCCAGATACATTCCGGCAGCTTTCTGAGGGCCCATTGTATGGCTGCTCGACGGGCCTTTCCCTATCTTGTATATGTCCTTTATCGATTTCATGATGGTATTTTACTAAAGAGGATTGCCTGCAATCCGGGGCTTTTCCTGCGGGAATATGACTCCCCATTCCTTGCGGAGACTGTCCATTATTCCCATTACCCGGACCGTCTCGCTGTGCGGCATGAATTCCGTCTCTGTCTTCCCGGCACGAATTGCCTGGATACATGCCCTGACCTGATACTCGAAGCCGGTAATCTGCTCCGGAGCCTCGATTGTCTCTTCGAGCTCATGCGAGGAGGAATATATCCATGCCCGGAGAGGGTTGTTGATGTTGTCAAGCACGATATATCCCTTGTCTCCGCTGATTATTGCCTGTCTTTCGCTGGCACACATGGCCGTAGCCTGCATGACAGCCATCCTGCCGTCCGGCCAGATGAAGGTAATGCTGTCCTGCATGTCGACTCCTGAAGGGGATTTTACGCATGATGAAACGATTCTCTCCATGCCGTCTCCGAACATCATCATGGCAAAATTTATTACATAGACCCCGAGGTCAAGAAGGGCTCCTCCGCCGAGTCCCGGGGAGACAATCCTTTCTTTCCCGGCAACAGGATACCCGAGGTGGGCCGTAATCATCATCGGAGTACCGATTCTTCCGCTGCGAAGTATGTCGGACACTGTTTTCCTGAACGGCATGTACCTTGTCCAGATGGCTTCCGCAAGGAATACGCCCTTCTCTTCCGAAATCCGGACCGTTTCTTCAGCTTCCGCCCTGTTCAGCATGAACGATTTCTCGCAGAGCACAGGCTTATCCTTCTCGAGGCACATCTTTACGTGAGGGAAGTGCAGACTGTGAGGCGTAGCGACATAGATCAGCTGGATTTCAGGGTCCTCCGCCATCTCCTCATACGAGCCGTAGGCTTTCCTTACATTGTGCCTGCGGGCAAATTCCCCGGCCCTGGCAATGTCCCTCGATGCGATGCCGTATGCCTCCGCATCATCCATCCGGCCAAGGGTATATGCCATCTTTTCGGCAATATGGCCGGCGCCTATTATCCCTATCCTGAACCTTTCCATATGCATGTCCCCTACAGATAGTCTTCAAAATACATTGTGACCTTGTCCATGAGATGTATCCTGTCTTTCCCCATGACATTGTGCTGTGCACACGGATAAGGGAAATAGTCCACCTGGACATTGTTCTTTATGCATTCCCTGATGAAGCTGAGGCTGTGCTCCCATACGACAACATTGTCCACGGCGCCCTGGCATATGAGCAGCTTCCCTTTCAGGTCGGCCGCCCTCCCGATGAGGCTTACCTTTTCATATCCTTCCCTGTTGACTGCCGGATTGCCCATGTACCTTTCCCCGTACATCACTTCATACCACTTCCAGTCTATGACAGGGCCTCCGGCCACCGCCACCTTGAATATGTCCGGATAATTCGTAATCAGCGAGATTGTCATGAAACCTCCGTAGCTCCACCCATGCACGCCTATTCTGGAGCTGTCCACATAGGGCAGGCTCATCAGCATCTTTATGCCTTCCATCTGGTCTGCCATCTCCGCCTGTCCGCACTGGCCCCATATGGCCTTCTCGTATTCTTCCCCATGGTTGAGAGTCCCTCTGTTGTCCTGTACATATACTATATAGCCTCTCTGGGCCATATACATTTCCCACGCCCTCAGCTCTGCGCACCATGTATTCTTTACGAGCTGGGAGTGTGGCCCCCCGTAGACATACAATATCACAGGATATTTTTTCGACGGGTCGAAATCCTTCGGCTTGACAAGCCTGTACCAGTTGTCGTATCTGCCGTCTGCGCTTTTCACTGTCCCGAGGTCTATCTCGCACCATGCATAATCTTCAACCGGATTAGGGGAAGTCAGCAGTCTTGCCGTCCGGTCTCCGTTGCCTGTGCGCAGGTCGATGACATTCGGAGTGCTGATATTGCTGTACCTGTCCACGAAATACCGGCAGTCGGGACTCATCGATATCTCATGCCAGCCAGGCTCATGGGTAAGCCTTGTTGTCTTTCCGTTCCTTATGTTGACCTTGAACAGATGGTTCTCGGCCGTTGAGACCTCGGCGGATGTGTAGAAAACCTCCTTGCCGTTGTTCCCTGCATATGCGACATCGGCATCAACACATGTCAGCCTCGATATGTTGCCGTCAGTATCGCATAGATACAGGTTCATGTAGCCGTCCCGGCTCCCTATGCTCCATATGAACCGGCTGTTGCTGCCCTTCAGGAACTGCAGGGGATGCTGCGGCTCAACGTAGCGGCTGTCCGTCTCCTCTGCCAGTGTCCTTGCAAGCCTTCCGGTCCTGGCATCGTACATGTTCAGCCTGAGATGCTTCTGGCTCCTGTCAAGCACCTGGATGAAAATCATGCTTCCGTCAGGGGACCATGTGATATTCGTGAGATACTGGTCATAGCCGAAATCATCCGCTTCGACATATATTGTGCTGTTGGATGCGATGTCATATATGCCGAGACGGACATTCTCGGAGGCCATGCCGGCCATCGGATACTTGATCTCGAAGAGCGAACCTGTCCTTGTGGTTATATCCAGCAGGGGGAATGAAGTTACTGCCGATTCGTCCTTCCTGTAGAATGCCAGCTTTTTCCCGTTTCCGGACCAGAATATGCCTCCTGTAATCCCGAATTCATTGCGGCTGACATACTGCCCGTAGGTAATGTCCGGGCTTTCCGATATCGCGACCGGGATGCTGTTGCCGTATATGTCGCATATATACAGGCTTTTCCCGGAGGTGTATGCATAATATCCTCCCGGCCCCGGTGTGATATTGCCGGCATTTCCCGGTAAGCAGGTAACGGATTCAGGGCTCATCGTCGCGGTGTTGAACCTTATGATCCCGGACGGGGCCGCAAACATGAATACATCCCTGTCTGCCCATGTATATCGCGGGAATGCCGTGAGTCTTAGCCCGGCTTTGGCATTCAGCTCCCCGACTGTAATGACCATGTCCTCATGTCCGGTGCCGGGACTGATCCTGTACATGGCTTCCCCGTCGCAGTATGTCAGGTAAGCTCCGTCAGTGGTCCAGGAGTATTCCCTGTCTTCCGGGTGGATCTCCCTGGAGACGGTGGCTTCAGCCATGGTCAGTATCCTTGACCCTCCGGCATTTGCAGGAAGCACTTCGACTGTTCCGGGTTGGGCGGCTGCACCGGCGCATATGGATACAGCAATGATGAGCAATGGAATTTTCTTCATTTCGGATATACTTTTCAAGCCTGCGAAGATAGCAAAAAAATGCTTATGCCGTGCCCGGGCTGAAATAATTGCAGTCATACAAGGAAATCACGATGATTTTGATTAACTTTCGTGACATATAAATTAATCGTCATGAAAAGTTTCATCCTGAAATCTTCATTTGTCCTCCTGTGCGTTGCCATAATGTCGGCTTCATCGGCCGCCTGGGCATGTACAGGTATCTCATTGACAGCCAAGGACGGTTCGCATGTCCTTGCCCGCACTTGCGAGTGGGGAGGAAGCGACCTGCAGAGCCGGTATGTGATAGTGCCGAGGAATGCCGTCACGGTATCCCTGACGCCGTCAGGCCAGAATGGCCTGCAGTATACGTCCAGATACGGGTATGTTGGCATATCCGTGACACAGGACACTTTCGTCACAGAAGGTGTCAACGAGACCGGACTTTCCGCCGGACTCTTCTTTTTCCCCGGATATGGAGGTTACGGTGCATATGACAGCGCCTTGAATGCGTCTACCATCGTGGATGTGGAGCTTGTGGGATGGATTCTCGGAAGCTTTTCCTCCATCGATGAAGTGAAGGCGGCAATCGGCAGTGTACATATTGTCGCAACAAGCCCTCAGACCGGCACTGCACACTGGCGTATTGCCGAGCCGTCAGGCAGGCAGGTCGTCCTGGAGATTACGGACGGAGTCCCGCATTTCTTCGAGAACCGGCTCGGCGTGCTTACCAATTCCCCGGGCTTTGAATGGCAGATGACAAATCTCAACAATTACGTCAATCTCTTCCCTGGCCAGACTACTCCGATGAAACTCACGGATGATATCACATTGTCCCAGTTCGGGGCCGGAGCCGGTTTCCTCGGTATTCCGGGCGATGTCACTCCTCCGTCCAGATTTGTCAGGGCGGCCTTCTACAAGGCGACGGCTCCTCAATATGACACTTCAGAGGAAACAGTCATGGAGACATTCCAGATATTGAACAACTTCGATATCCCGATAGGTGTCGAGCACAAGGCAGGGGAGGCCCCGTCAGTGCTTCCGAGTGCGACACAGTGGACGACATCGTCAGACCTTTCCGCCATGCGGTTCTATTACAGGACAGCCTGGAACTCCACCATCAGGTGCATAGACTTGAAAAGCATAGATTTCAGCAAGGTGTCCCGCCAGTCCCATCCGCTCGATGAGGTCAGGTCCCAGCCTGTGGAGATGATAAGGATAAGGAAATGAGGCCCGGGATATTCGCCTGAGGGACTCTATACTTTAAGCATATCAAGGAAATATTCCCATAAATGCAATCGGAGGTTACAAAACGGTTAAAAATTGTAACCTCCGTATTATTTTGTACCATAATAATTTGGCAAAGTAGCGGATAATGCCTAAATTTGATACATGCGGATTCGTATCCAGATATCCAGGCATAACATTTTTTAACCCTTTATTATCTTTGTATCATGATGGAAGACTACATTACCAAAGAGACCAGCAAGACCCGGGCTGCAATCGAAGCGATTCTGAAAAGGCTTTCACAGCTCTCAGGAAAGGCTACTTCTGGAGAGATCCATGATTATGTGAAGACAGAGATGATCGGGCGGCTTGCTCTTGATGTTGATGACATCCTGCAGAAGGATGCTTTCATCAATACCCTGGTAACCGGGTATGGTTTTGACAACGACGACCTTAACAAGTTTGCAGAAGTTATCTACACTATGCTGAAGGCTGATGACGGCAAGGATGAAGCCCATAATTCATATGCCACAGCCATAGTAAAGATCAATTCCTGGCTGCAGGAGAAAGGCGTGGCCTTTTCAATGACCAGGAATTATGTGCTTGAGGAAATGAGCCGGTATTTCTGATTCTCCGGCATCTACCAGCCGGCCGGCTGTCTTGAAAGAGGCATGGTCATGCATCTTGCGCCTCCGCCTCCTCTAGGCAGTTCCGAGCCGGCAACTGTTATCGCACAACGTCCGCTAAGTGTCTCCCTGCCTGCAATCAGCTCATCTGCTGAAATTATATTGAAGCCTTTCCTGTCCAGCTCTTCAAGGGTATGGATATTCCTGGCGTAGGTAAGTATCTGCCCCGGTGCAAGACAGAATGAATTGGCCCCGCTGTGCCATTGCTCACGTTCCTGGTCCCACTCGTCGGATCCGCCGCATATGACCGGCTCAAGGTCGATGCCGAGTCTCCCGAGGGCCTTGAGTATGTTCTGGACTGGCTTTATCGATGATACCTTCCCGTCGGTCACTGTGATGTCGACAGTCTGGTACTGGGTGTCGTTCAGGATGAGCGGCTCGAATATCATGCATTTGTCGGTGTCGAGCATGGTAAAGACCATGTCGAGGTGTATGAATGATTCCGGGGAGTGGGGGAGCTGCTGTACAATTATGTGCAGTGTGCCTTCAGGGTGTACTTTCCTGAACCTGTCAATCATGAAGTCTATCCCCTGGGCGGTTGTCCTGGAGCCGTTTCCTATCAGCAGTATGTCGTCCCTTATGATGAGGATGTCGCCGCCTTCCATCGTGATTCCCGGGGTCTCGGGGCGGAAGTCATTGGCATCGGTTATGCCGCATTCAAAGCATCCGCTGTTCCTGTAGATGGATTCCATTATTATGGATTCCCTCATCCTGACCTTGTTGGCCATCCTGCACACAAGTACGTTGTTGCCTATTGTTACAGCCGCATCGCGTGTGAAATAGAAGTTGTACAGCGGATACAGGGCATAATACTCATTGTTCAGATATGAGGCAAGGGTGTTGATTTCAGCCGGCAGCCCTTCAATCAGTACGTCGGCAAGCGCTGCGGAATCCATGTCCATCAGCTTCTCATAATATTTTGTGGCATCTTCCTCGACACAGATTCTGCGTATCAGTTCAGTGCGGTCCCTGATATTGTCGAGCACCTTCCTCAGAAGGGGACGCACCTCATATACCTTTGCCACCATTGACAGCACGCCATAGAGCCGTGAATACTCCTCCTGGGCTATGGAAAGATTCAGTATGTCGCTGTAAAGTGCTCTCTGGACATTCCTTGGTGTCATGTTCTCGACTTCAGCCCCGGGCGAATGGAGCAGTACGGCATCAAGTTTCCCTATTTCCGACTTGACATTGATTCTGAGAGGTGCTGTGTCCATATGCATATCCTTTTATCCTCCCAAGATAATCATTTTATGAAATATTTTCAATAACTTTGATGTCGTAAGGTGTCTTGAAATGAAAATCAAAAGCGAATATGAAGGCCTCGACGGGGCTATGGTGTGGGAAAAAGTCGTTGAATATGTCAGGAAGAACGGCTCGTTCAGCTCTGTTACCGGGATTCCGTATTCCGCTGTATTTGTCGGCAGCTGCATATTCCTCAAAGGAGGGATGCCGGGGACGAAGCGTTCGGTTGAAGGGGAGTATCTTACGGGGAAGGACTTTATGGCGGCATATGACAGGATAAGGACGCTTGAAGAAATCAATACCGGGAAAGTCAAGCCGTTTATCAGAAGGCAGCAGACCCCGTTTATGGGGCTCCTCTTCTCGGCAGGCATCATTGAATGACAACACACGGACTGACCTTTAAAGTAAAATATCCAGCAATGAAAAGAACATTATGGCTTGTAGCTGTCGTCATTGCAGCGGCTCTGGCGGCATTCATCTATTTCAGGTTCTATTTCGTCTTCGGCGAAGGCGTCAAGGCCGGGGAACTGAATTTCGTTGTCTACAAGGGATATGTCTTCAAGACCTATGAGGGCAAGGCTATCCAGGCCGGTTTCAATGCCAAGAACAGGACTACGGCAATCCAGTCCTATGAATTCGAGTTCTCCATTACAGACAAGGAGATTGCCGACTCCCTGATGAGATGCAGCGGTAAAATGGTGGAGCTGCATTACAGGGAATACCTGGGCGCCCTGCCATGGAGAGGGCAGCAGAAATATATCGTTGACAGGATTCTGGCGGTACGCTGAGTCCTGCCTCCATATTAAATGGGCCGGGATGTCTGCCGGATTGCTAAAGGCAGGCTGTAAGCTCTTTCATGCGGCGTCTTGCCGGTGCCTTGTTGTACAGGATGTCATATACCATGTCGGCTATAGGCATGTCTATCTTGTGCCGGAAGTTTATGTGTCTGATGCAGTCGGCGGCGAAATAACCTTCAGCGATCATTGTCATCTCGTTAAGGGCGCTCTTGACAGTGCATCCCCTGCCTATCAGCAGACCGAGCCTCCTGTTGCGGCTGTATATTGAATAGCACGTGACAAGCAGGTCTCCAAGATACGCCGGGGCAAATGTATTCCTCTTGTCAGGATAGCTCTCGTGCAGGAATCGGGTCATCTCGTTTGCGCAGTTGGAAATCAGTACCGCAAGGAAATTGTCCCCGTAACCGAGACCTACAGCAATGCCGACGGCAATCGCATATATGTTCTTGAGGATGGATGCGTATTCAACACCATAAATATCGGAAGAATAGCTGAGCCTGACGGATGTGTTTGCCAGTTTCTCCCCGATGAGACGGGCATTGTCTTCAGATGTGCATACCACTGTCAGGTAGGATAGCCGCCCTTTCGAGACCTCTTCCGCATGCGATGGCCCGCCTATGATGCCTATCTGCTTGAATGAGAGCCCGTACCGGTCCCTGAGATATTCGGCAACAGTCTGATATTCTCCTGGAATGATACCTTTTATGGCGGATACTATGAACTTGTCGTTCAGCGGCTCAGTCAGCGGCTCGAGAAAGTCCTTGAGATATGCCGACGGTGCGGCCATCACTATTATCCCGGAGTTGCGGACTACTTCGTTTATGTCATTTGAAGGATGTATCCTGCTGAGGTCGAATTCCATGTCACTGACATATTTCGGATTGCGTCCGTCTGTCAATACTCCTTCGAGCACTTCCGGATTCCGGATGTACCACCATACGTCTGAATCGTTCCTGGCCAGCAGACCGGCTATGGCTGTGGCCCAGCTTCCATAACCGATTACAGCGCAGTGCGCTTCTTTGCCTATCTTGTAATCCATCTCCTGTTCATGTTCTCTATATCATACAAAGATAGTCATAAAAGATGAGATTGTGAAATGGGAGTGCCTCAAAGAAGACGTTTCATTGAGCAACGGCCCATTCCGTCCCTGACGGGCAATCTGCAAATATGGCCTCCCTGTCGCCGTACAATGCAGCTGCATCGCTTTCAGTCAGCTGGATGCTGCCGGAATACCTTCCGGATACATCAAGAGGGTTACCGTAAAGATTTGTATTTCCGTATTCCTTCCAGCCGTTCTCCGGATCTGCATTGGCCGGGGTAGGGGCTGTCCTGGAATACCAGCCGTCAGCGGAGATGTGATAGTCCATTCTGCAGCCGATGTACGTCACATTGTCATATTCGGAGCTGTTTCCTCCGGACCTTGCAAGGTATACCGAGCCGTCCTCTACATTGCCGAGGGCTGTTATCCGGCAGTCCTTGAATACAAATCCTCTGTCTCCTTTCTTGCATCTGGCCTGTACTATGTATCCTGCATCGCATGAGCGGATTTCGCAGGACTCGAACAGCGCTGCCCTGGCATATCCCCATATGAAATCGACATCTCCTGTTATCGTGCACCCCTCAAAGAGGCACCATCCCTTGAGCTCGATCGTATCCTGTTCGCTTGAAAGATTGCAGTCTTTGGCAATCAGCCGGCCATTATCGCAATTGAAATATATTACTTCTGCCTGGGCCCCGTGACCGTATGAATTCTCCAGCGAAATGTTCTCAAGGCACAGAAGGTCGCAATTCTCAACCAGGATTACAGCACGGCCTCCGATTTCGCCCACCGGCTCCCCGGGTTCAGGTGCTTCTTCAACCCCTTTGCCTACGCCTGGGATATATTCATTTGAACTGGCGAAGCGTAATATAGTGTTTTCCCTGCTTTCCCCTCTGATAGTCAACCTGTTCTTATTATGTATATACAATGGTTCCCGGTATATCCCGTCAGTGACGCTGATTGTCATTTCCCGGCTTTGTCCGCAGTACATGGCATAGTTGATGGCACCCTGTACCGTCATGAAATCGCAGGACCTGCTCCCGACGGATACCTCACCGTCGTATTCCGGGGCTTCCTTTACCGTGAATGTCCATGTATCTCCTACGACTCCGTCAAACCCGTCTGCAATTATGGCTTCTGCATCGATTTCAACGCGGTATGTGCCACCGTATTCCAGCTTGTCCGAATGCGGTCTGATGACAATGGTATTTCCTTCTGTCCTTATCGGCTCGTAATAGACGATCCTGTATCCGGCCTCCGCCGAGCCTACGGCATCCATGGCTGTCGTGAATACCGTGCTTTCTGTCATTGCTGGTATTCCTCCGGACAATGCCGCGATATCTGCCATGTCAATCATGTCGGCTACATTGCCGTCGGCATCCAGGATGCGGATTTTCCCTGATGTCCCGGCCTGAGGAGGAGTGCTGAATGTCATGGTAAGGTATGAATCGACACATGCCCCCTGACCTGACGGATATCCTGTAAAGCTGTCTGTGACAAGAGCCTGTGGCTCCGGTGTGTCCTGTTCTGGGGCTGTCTGTCCCCCGTTGTCCTTGTTGCATCCCTGAAATGCGGCAGCAGCCACGATGGCTGCCAGTATTGTTGTCCGTAAAGTGTCCATAATCATGTGGTCTGATTTGCCGCAAAGATAATTGCATATGTCTGGCCCCGTATGGACAAATTATCAAAAATCCATGCTGATTTGCCATTCAGCATGGATTTACGGTCTATATGTCTACGCAATTATTATCTATTCCGTGTAACAGTATGGAGTACCTTGCCATCCTTGTCAAGCATGTGAAGATTGAGCTCTTTTTCATCGGCAGTGATGAGTGACCATCCGGACCGGTTGCTGCAGAATACCGTACCGTCGACAGGCTGTACATCCTTGCGGCTCAGGGAGCCTGAAGTATTGACTACATAGTCGATGTCGCAGCCTTCCTTGCGGATATGCTGGAAGGTGTGGATGTGACCGCAAAGGTACATGTCCACATTGCCGTATCTGCGTAGCACAGGGTCGAGTCTCTGCTGGAGGTCTGTCCTTTCGCTTTCATTCTTGTCCGTATATGCAAAGACAGGATGGTGGCCTACCACAAGCACCCAGTCTTCGTCAGCCTCGGACAGGACCTTGTCAAGCCATGCAATCTGTACTTTCCAGTCGGACTTGGAGGCATCGGCGTACTTTTCCGTGTCTTCACGGTATTTGTCTATCATAGGGGTAGTGTCAAGCATCACTATCCTGACAGTGACACCGTCTTCCTCCTTGACAAACGTGTAATATTTGGCAGGCATTTCCCAGCGTGCGCTCACATTGCTGTATTCCACTACTGCGTCCGTATTGCTCCTGTATTCGTGATTGCCGCATATCGGAAACCATTGCATCATAAGGTCAGGGTGGGAATAGATGAGTTCGTAGTTGGTCATCCATAGAGGGTCTGAAACACTCTGGACACCCTCGAAATGATGGACATCCCCGGCCGCAAGCACAAATTCTATGTCAATGGTTTCGGCCATCTTTCCCATGGTCTCCGCTATCGGCTTCTGGTCATAGTAGCCGTTGCGGCCGAGGTCGTTTGCAAGATAGAAATTGAGCGGTTTCTCAAGATCTTTCCATTCTGCGGTATGATTGGTTGATATTGTAACCTGTCCGCAGGATACGGTTGCCACAATGGCTGCGATATTCAGGATAAGATTCTTTATCTTCATAGTTCAAACTGTTTGTGTGGAATATTCCCGCAAATAAATAACTGAGGGTAATCAAAAGAGATGATTCTGAATGTATTTGCCGGATTCCAGAATCATCTCAAATGCAAATTTAATATTATTTTTCAGCAAAACCGTCCTTCTTTCCGGATTATTCAGACTGCCCGAAAGCTCCGAACCAAGGCTGTACAGCCGGAGACTTGAAAGTCATGCCGTTGACAGTCATACCTGTTTCTGCAAAGAAAGGCATCCTGTCGCTGTCAGTCGGTGTATAGTAGCCTGAAAGGACCGGAGAGCCTGCATTGACATGGAAATCCCAGCTGTCGTTCCACTCATACAGAGCCGGGTCGGCATCGAGGCTGTAATTGACAAAATCAGGATCAAGTTCGTCTGCATCCTCTGAAGTCTTTGCTATCCTGCTGTGCGTATCGGCATCCGGATCATACTCCCCGTGGTTGAATGAATACCCCTCATAAGGGAATTTGACTCCTGAATAGTAGAGCGTCTCTCCGTCATCTTCATACGAACCTTCGAAATAGAGATGGCTCTGCACATTCCCGGATGCGTAGAAATTATAGTCAATCATTGAGTGTTCCTTGTCGTAGCAGTCTTCGGAAGTCGGGGCATCGTATGCAGGGGTAATCGCCCTGAACTTGCAGTTGACAAGAAGATTGTTGAATACGCTTACATTGGCGTTCTCCTCAACGTAGATACATCCGCCTTTTTCTCCGTCACGTCTCCAGCCGGCATTGATTATAGTGTTGTTGTATGCCTGGATGAGGGCCTGATGTCTTACCTCACTCTGGTCTGAGCTGGAGAGTTTCAGACCGTTTGTGTTAGGGCTGAACATGATGTTCTGCGCTACATCTACCTTGCAGCCGGACTTTACATTGACTGCTTCGGCTCCGTCATATCCCGTAGCACTGAAAATATTGTTCGCGATGATAGCATTGCCGCCCATCATATAGATGCCGTCAGACCATCCGTTGCGGATTATACTGTTGGTAATAACGTAGTTGCCGTCGGGATTGTTGGTGGTAATCTGCGGATAGGCATCGTCTCCCGCAGTATAATATCCGTTTTCTGCAGCAGGGGAGCCTTCTACAACCTGTCCTCCGGTGTATTCGATGATTGTGTGGTCGATTATCATCTCTTCACATGTCGCTCCGGCAACGATTCCGCCCCAAAGGGCCGCGAATGTGTTTGCTGCTGTCCTTTCCGATTCAGCTACGGTAAGCCGTACCGGATTCTCCTCTGTCCCGAGGCAGTATAGATTGCCGTCTACAGTAAATTCGATGGCGGTGCGGTTGATGCCTACACCGGCGCTGTTGAAGATGACCGTTACACCCTCTTCAATTGTAAGGCTTTCCCCTTCCGGAACAAGCAGATGCCTGCTTACTTCAACCGTAGCGCCGGCTGTCCATGTCCCGGTTACAATCTGGACTGTTTCCGTCTGTGAGCCATTGTTGTTGTTCCCGCCATTCCCGCTCGGGTTGTTCTCTTTTTCGCAGGCTGCAAACATGAATGGGATTGCAGCTGAAAGCACAATGAAATTAAAGATTTTCATAAAGAATGTTATTTGAAATAAGTTTGTTCTGATGATGTATTCCGGGTGGCTCCCTTATTTTTCAGAGAACCGGTATCTGACTCCTATTGTGATTGACTGTCCATGCCATTCCCTGCGTTCAATCACTCCTCCGCGATATCTTTCATAGTCTGAGAACGAGTCTGTCAGGATATTCGGATTGACGAATCTCAGCACCGGTGTATCGAGCAGGTTCGATGCCTTTGCGAAAACCGCGAAACCGGCCTTGAAGCTTTTTTCTATTGAAGCATCAAGCTGCATGTAGCCTGCTTCCCATATGTCGTTATCCAGCCAGTTTGATATCTCGCTCAGTCTTTTCCCGGTATACGATCCTGACACCTGTGCCTCCACCCCGGCTTTTGCAAACCTGAAGAGCAGGGACAGATTGGCCACATGGGCTGCCTGCCCGTAGAGTGGACGGGTCTGGTTGACATTAGTTACTTCGGAACCTTCCCTTACTCTTTTGACTGTTGTAATCCTCGAATTGGTGTAGGTGTAGTTTGCCTTGATTCCGAACCAGTTGAAGTATTTCATCACATCCACTTCAACCCCTGCATTCGTGGCGTTCCCGAAGTTCATCGGAGCAATGTATGTCGCCTGCCCCTCGTTTATCAGGCCGTATTCAATAGGATTCCGGAGCCTTTTCCAGAAAAGACCTATCATGAACTGTTCGGATGACTTCGGGAAGAACTCATACCGCAGATCGATATTGTCGGCCACCGTATGCTTCAGGTCCGGATTTCCTTTCTCGTCATAGTCTTCGTTAAGGATGGTATACGGCACAATCTCGAAGAATCCGGGCCTGTTGATGGAACGTCCGTACGAGAATCTGAGGTTCGCATTCCTGTGCACATTGTATTTCAGATGGACACTTGGGAGTATATCGGTATATATCTGGTCTCCTTCCCTTTCCTCTTTGCGAGGGTAGTCGAGGGTGTATCCCTGGTCCGTATGCTCGGCCCTGATGCCGGCGATGATTTCCAGCCTGTCCGATGTGTATCTTGCCATGAGATATCCTGCGGCTATATTCTCCCATGCACCATAGTTGAGCGGGTCGCCGATATTTCCGTATTCGCGGGGCGTAAGCAGCAGTTCGTTGAAATTGGTCCAGTCTTCGCCATAATACTGAAGATTCTCCCTGCCTGTTGCGGAATCGAATATGTATTCATTGAAATAGCTGTCCCGGACCTTGTTCCTGTACATTCCTCCGGTCTTGAGGAGCAGGTTGGAAGCGTTGCCGAAATCGAATCTGTATGAAAGGTTGACATATCCGGCAAAGTCCCTGTCGGAGTTGTGTTCCCATCTTTTCTCTGCCGAATCTGTGTTGTAGAGATGGGGCTGCTGCATGTTTATGTATATCTTGGCATTGTCAGGTGAGGTGCTGTATGCCTTGGAGAATACTGCGGTCCAGTCGAGCATAAGCCTGTTCCTGTCAAGGAATGAATGGTTCCCCTTGAGTGTCGCATTGACTATATATTGTCTCTCCCACTGCATCTTGACAATCCAGTCCTTGGTGTTCTTCCCGTCACGGACTTCGCTTTTGCGCATGTCCATGTATCCGCCGTACAGCATGAGCTTATGTCTCCCGTTGATTCTCCAGTCGAGCTTTGCATGGGCCCCGAGGCGGTTCTGTTCCTCGGAATAAGTCCTGTATTCGGTGCCGTTCCCGGTGGACCCCTGTACATAATATATGTCAGCGTCCTTTCCTCTGAACAGGTTCTGCCAGCTCACGCCTGCCATGACTCCGAGCCTGCCTTTGAAAAAACGGTTGCCGAATGACAGCCCGCCTATCATGTCCGGTCTCGGTCTTGCATGTGTGACCTTAAGGTTATCCATGGTAAAATCATCCATGTCTACAGAATAATCCTTGCTTGAATCGTTCCCGATTCTTTCGAAAGGAGAGAGCTTCTGTCCTGCCCTGTGGTTGAAGGATTCGAAGTCCCGGTCAAAATAAATGGCATTGTAGCCGGTGGCAAGGTTTGCATTCACTTCAAGCTTTTCCGGTGCGTCCTTCATGACAAGATTGACTGCACCTCCGATGCCGTCTCCCTCCATGTCTGCCGTAAGGGATTTTGTCACTTCCAGCCTGTCGAGCATTTCCGACGGGAAGATATCGAGAGGAACGTATCTGTTCTTATTGTCGGGGCTCGGAATCTTGACCCCGTTGACAAGGGTGTAGTTATATCTCTTGTCCATGCCTCGCAGTATCGCGTATTGCCCTTCTCCGCTGCTGTTCCTTTCCACTGTGACCCCGGACATCCTCTGGATGGCATTTGCTACGGTCAGGTCAGGCGACAGTTCTATTGCCTTAGCACTTAATACGTTGACTACATTGAGGGATGCCCGCTCTATGGCCCTTGCACTGGCCTCGGTCTTGCCGTGGTTTTCTGCAGATATGGTGGCCCCGTCAAGCATCAGGCTTTCGGGTTCAAGATTTATGATGATGGACCCGGTGGACGGTGTGCACCTCATTTCTGTTTCCTTGTATCCTATGATCGAACAGAGTATTGTCCTTTCCTCGGCAGATTCAAGCTGCATGGAGAAGCTCCCGTCAAGTCCGGAGACAGCCCATTTGTCCGGATTCTCCTTGAGAACTATGGCTGCGCCTATGATTTCTTCGCCTGTTGATGCATCGAGGATCTTGCCCCTGATGCCTATTGCCGGCTTGGCTTCATTTTCTGACTCGTTTTCTGCCCCGGTACCGTCAATCCGGATATTTTCTCCGGAAGCTGTGGACGTTATTCCGAATATCAGCAATACTGTTGACAAGATCAGCTTTGAATACATGTCGCTCCTGAAATTTTGGCGGCAAAGGTATCCTGTCAATTTTTAAGAAAAATGTAGCTTATATTAAGATTTTGTTGTGGAATGTTGCATAAATGTTAAGAATCTATTTGTGATGGTCCTCTTCTGCCAGCACATAGCCTTCCGGGCCTTTTCTGAGTATTCCCTGGCTTACCATCTGCAGTATGGCTCTCGATAGCGACGGTCTGGCGACACCGAGGATAAATGCGGCTTCCTGAAGGCTGGAAATCGGCCCGTCATGGCTGATATAACCTGTAATCCGGGATGAGAGTGTCTGCAGGGCGAACTCATTCAGCCTGCGGCTGAGAAACATGCTGTGGTCGGAAATGATTCGGAGATAATTGCGGAGTATGCTGCTGTCGCTGCTGACCAGCCGGAACAGGGTCTCGCGGCTGATACTCCATATAGTGCATGGAGATGATGCGATGATAGTGACAGGGAAGATTCCGTCACTGCTGAAGACGAACGCCGATGCAAGTGTCTCTGGAGCTGACAGTGTATCAAGGGTAAATTCCTTCCCTTCTTCGCTGACCATCCTGGCATACGCGCTGCCTTCGCACAGGAGAAGCACCGAGCGGCAGGCATATCCCTGCATTGAAATCAAGTCGCCTTTGTCATATGAGGTAATTCTTCCTGGAGATGCCGACAGGATTGTCTCCGCAGTCTCCGTATCGCATCCCCTGAATAGGGGAAGTTCCTGATATCCGCTGTACATGTCAAGGATGTTAACAATGTCTTTTCATGCAGTCCGGAATGGTGCGTAACAATTGTTACCGCATGCGATTCCCGGCCGATATATCTTTGCCGCCGTTATGATGCATGGCATATCCCGGCATGATGCCGGATTGCCGCAAATATAGCAACATTATAAATGGCGCTACAGCAGCAAATATAATCAAAAAGAATATGTTTATGAAACTTACGGATATGATTCTGGTCCCGGCCATATTCCTTGTCCTTGCAGTATCCTGCACCAAGGACTATGTCCATGTCCCGGACATGCAGGCGGCTGCCGTGTTCCGTATCGGACATGACGGGTATGACGGCAATGCCGGTGTCTCAGGATTGGGCATTGACGGCAGCGGAAGCTACGACAGGGTGGAATTCATGGTTACTGATGAGGACGGAAACAGGGTCGGGGATATCAAGGGATATTACGATGCAGCGGCGTCGGAGATACGTATCGAGCGCCTTTACGAAGGCAGTTACAGGCTGTCAGTAATCGGTATCAGGGGCGAATGGGAGTCCGACGGGGCTGTATTCCGGGATGCCGGGCATGAATCGGATGTATGGCTGGAATTCACGGGTGCTGAAAGCGGTCATGTAAATGCCGAATATTTCCATGCTTCAGTTCCCTTCTCCGTTGTATCTTCCCCCGGTCCTGACGGAAATGAAGTCAGCACTGAAATCCAGAGTAAAGTGCAGCTGAGGCGCATAGTCGGCAGGACTGATTTCAATGTGCATTTCCGCAATCCCTATATCGAGAAGGCAGTAATCTCTGTCGTGGCGGAAATTGCCGTACCTCAGGTTTACCGGGCATTTGCAGCAGACGGTACTTTTAAGGACGTTGCCGGCGGCAATGGCCAGGCCTCGTCCGGCAAAGAGACCGTGAGTCTGGACCTGCTTGATTCCGCGTCCTATTTCATGCTCCCGTCCAGGGATGGCCAGGCAGTCCCGGGAAAAGTCGGGATACAGACGCGGGATTACCGGGGTAACACTGTAAGGCGGATATATGCCGTAGATATGCCTCCGGTCACAGCAAACCGCATCAACAGCATTGAGGTGGATGCCATACATCCGGACGACGGCTCCGGGACCATGTTCATAACGGAAAGCTTCTATGCTGCCGGAGACCATGGCAGGATCCTGCAGGACGATGAGCCTCATGAAATCTACACTGACAAGGCTTTGAGGAACTTCAATACATCCAGACCTCTGCAGGTGTGGGTGTCGCAGGACAGCAGTCTCAATGTGCGCTTTTATTCCCCGAAAGCCCTGGAGGATGTGCTTGTGATGGCGAGGATTCCTTCCGAGGGGGACTTCTATTTCGACCTGGCGTATTTCGATGTCATACCTGCATTTGCGGATTTTTCATCAGCATTGCCAGTCCTCCATGGCAAGGGACTTTATCGCACCGATAGCGGGAAGATAGTGGAGATTCCCCGGAAAAGCTTCGGGGAGCTTGACGGAATCGAGTTCCGGATAGTATCCGGAGACCCCTACTGGGAAAAGCTAAGCAAGATAATCCACGGATGGAATATACGGTTCGACCTTTTCGGAGGAGACCCGACACTTCCTGACGGAGGTCCTCAAGGCAACTGGATGGGAATCCGTCCGGTACATTGCCGGGAAGCAGTGGCCTTTTTCCTGAATTTTACCTACATGATAGATATGCCTGAGCATGAACAGATACTGTACGAGAATCAGGACAGGCTGTATGGGAACGGTGGAGTTGATGATAAGGTGCCGGTAGAGACAATCCTGGGGCAGATGCGGCAGACAAGGACCATCAATGTCGGTCTCGTATATCCGGGAAACGGAGTCGTGGGGCTCGGCGGCGGCAGTACCTTCGGAGCATATCAGGACGGGTGGATTACACATTATACATCGCTGTATTCATGTGAGATCATGTTTCACGAGCTCGGGCATGTCATGGGGTACAGTCATAACAGCTCCTTTACATACGGTCCCTGGGCTCAGGAACTCATGAATTCCTTCTATGTATCGCATATCTCGGAGATGCCTGTGGATTCCCCACGGTACCTTTCGAGCTCAGAGAATGTAAACCTTTATAAATGAACACGCAGGTCAGCTTGCAATATTGATATTTGAAAATGAGGACAACAGGATTTTTTACGGTGTGCCTTACCGTGCTTGCGGTCATGACTGCATGTGCAGACGGCATCGGGAACGGAATGGTCCGGCCCGGTCAGGAGATTGAGGTCAGGCTGGCTGTCTCCGGCACGTCATGGCCGGACGGACTCCATGGTAATGCAGACGAGAACATCATCGGGGAACTGAAGGCATATATCATTGAAGGCGGGGTGCTGAAAGCAATATCGGACCCGCAGCCCGGCAACGACGACGGGGTATACGTCATCGGGACTGACGGCAGCAGCGGGATGATATACCTGGTGGCCAATGCGGCTTCGGTAGAGGGACTGTCATCAGCTGTCCCGGGGAAGACCACATCAGAGGAGCTTCTTGATACATATGCCTCTATGGATGAGATGCAGGCATCGGGTCTTGTCATGACCGGGACAGTATCCATAGGAGATGCTTACCACGGGACTGCCGATGTGAAGATGTATCGAAGCGTCGCCAGGATTGATGTCTCTTCCTTTGAAAAGGATGTCCAGGTACTTTCCGTATCTATCGGAGGTCTGTCTGAATATGGCAGGCTTTTCCCTGGACGTCAGCCGGGACCTGTGCAGCCGGGCAGGGATTTTCACAGGGATTTTTCATCCGCACCGCTTGCAAACGGACGCGAGGTGTTGCTGTACGTCCCGGAACAGGCCGGCGGGGATATTGAAGCGGAAGTCATCGTATCGGCTTCCGGAGGGTTGTCGAGGTTGAGCGTACTTCTTCCGCAAGCCATTTGCCGCAACACTGTGTACAATATCTCGGTACACGGCAACGGCGCCGGTCTGGACCTTAAAGTGTCAGACGGCGAATGGCAGCCGGGGACTGATTCATCATCCCGGCCTGAACTGTCGGGGCTTGTAGATGTCAGGAATTCATACATTCCGGAAGGAGTATCCGTCAATGAGGGCAGAGATACAGTATATATCTCGCATCATGCTGTGCAGTTCAATCTTGCACTGCTTGCCGGGCCCGGGTCGACTGTATCAGTTTCCGGCGCCGATGACAATGTGGATATCAGTGTGGTTCCGGCAGCAAGGGATGCGCTTGTCCATTCCGCCACCGTATCGGTATCTGCTGCGAGACGCCATCCTGGTATTGCCCCCGGAATAATATATCTGGACATCCATGAAGGCAATATATATTCCGGCCGTGTTGTCCTTGTATTCATGGAGAATCCCGTGAAGATATCGGGCCTGATGAAACTTGACAGTGACGGAAGATGCGATTTCGGGCGTTATATCGACGGAGAGATTGCTCTGATGAGCCTGCCGCAGGATAAGATGATAGAAATAGTGTTTCCTGAGGATGAAAGCCGGTGGATGCAGGCCGTCGGAGCAGCAGACGGTGGCGGACAGGGAAATTCCATGCGCCAGGTCCGGCTGCTGGCAGGATGGAAGCCTAATGACCCGAATGCCGATGGCAGGGAGCAGCATGCCACGGTTGTAATCTCAGATGTCGGTGGCTCTTCAAGGGAAGAGTATCATATAAGCCGTATAAACTGGGGACTTCCTGTGGTAAAGATCGGGGAGACATGGTGGACTATGTACAATCTGAGGGGACGTGCCACATCTTTCGGGGACCAGATAACCTGCGGCAATTCCCCGGCTGACCGGGATGGACTCTTTGAATTGCTGCAGACCATGCCGGATGAAGAGCTGCTGGAGCTCATGGGAGACCAGTATCAGGGAGGAAATGCCGACGGGCTGCCTCTGAGGCATGACGGGAATGCATTCTACCATGAGGGCATGATGTCTTCTGCCGGAAGCTTCGGTACTGCAGACCCCTCGATGATGGTCCCGGCAGGGTATACGCTTCCCTCCTATGACGATTTTGCCTTCCTTGCGGCTAATGACAACCACAATATCGGAGGTGTCGGGGAGCGGTCGTATATGAACAGGCAAGGGGAGAGAATCGATGTCCGGATTGTGGAGAGGAAGGTTTCCTTTTTCGGAAAGGAATATGGTACCGTGGCTTTCTACGAATTCATGCACGAGGGCAACAGATGGGTCCTGTACGGGCTCGGACACCAGTGGAATACGGAGCCGGGAATGATTGCCGTGATGCAGCAGCTGATGGCGACATACGGCGATGCTTCAAGGTCCTGGCTAATGGAGGGATATGCATCGGATGACCGTCCGGGCCAGAACTGGCTGAAATATGTAGCCCAGAACAATACCAAGACAAGGACAATAAGGTGCGTGAAGACACCCGTAGAATATATCTATGACTGAAACATTTACATTTAACAATTTAATCTTAAAGACATGAAGAAGACAATCTTTACAATCGGAAATCATGCTGCAGGATTTGCTGCGGCAGGGATTATGGCAGTGGCCGGTATTATGGCCGTATCATGCAGCAAGACAGAGGTTCCGGCGCCGGACGGGATTCCCGGTACCGTTGTCGTCAGGGCAGGTATTGCGGACTATTCAGGCTCAGGTCCTGTTGTCGACGGAGAGAATGTGCCCGTGGAAATCCAGGCATGCATATTCGAAGACGGACGTATGACCAGTGTATACGAGGATATCCGCTTTTCCGGGACCGGGTATGAAATATCTGTCGACAGGCATTCAGGTAATCTGTACATGCTTGCGAATACTGCCTCCCAGATAGACCTGCATGAACTTCAGGGCCAGGGAATCTCAGAGACAGAATGGCTCAGGACGACTATGGCGCTCCAGGATGCAGCTCCAGTGCATTTCTATACGGGGAGCGTGTCCCTTGAGGGAAAAGAGAATTCCGAGACAGTGATACCTCTGACGCTTAAAAGGGGAGTGGCACGCTTCGACCTCCGTCTGCGTACTGCCGGCGTGGCATCTGTAAATGCCATAACAGTCGGGAATGCCGCCGGTTCCGCCTATCTTTTCCCCGTTGCAGGCGAGTTGTCCCCGGAGGATGCTGCCAGGGAGAGTATGACAAAGACCTTTGACATCCCGCTGACCGGGGATACCCCTGCTGTAATGTACGTCTATGAGCAGGCAAGAGACGGAATCGAGATAAGAATCGATGCGGTCATTGACGGGAGACCGGTCACATTGTCCAGCGGACTGCCTCACGATATCGAGAGGAACAGGATATACACTCTGACTGTCAGGAAAGATGTGATAGATATTTCCCTGGAAGTATCTGTCGAGGACTGGGGAGAAGGGGGAGATGTGGAAATCTCCCCTGACAGGACCGACAGGCTCGCAGTCAGCCATTCCGTGAACGGGCTTCCACCTGGAGTGGAGGTCTCGGAAGACGGTAAGGTCATAAGGCTGCCGTACCATGCCACTGATTTTGTCTTTTCTGTGGAAAGCAATGATGCACTTGAGCTTATGCCCTCAAGTGCATACTTGTTGGATATTGTCCCTGTTAAGGATGTTGCAGGAGACGGTTTCAGGACATTGAACTCATACAGGGTAACAAAAGGTCTATATGCCCCGGGAGTCGAGGCTGCCGGGGTCACTCTCCGGTTCCGCCGGAAAGGTCTCGGGAATGTATATCCTGAGGACAGCATCAGGCTGGAGCTGCCTGCGAACCCGACTTCCTTCAAAGGAAGGATGGACTTTGACAATCCTGATTATTCCCATGATTTTGCAGGTTATACGGATAATGAGTTCGGTGTTTTCACACTTCCTGAAGGGAAAAGGATTGATGTGGAATTCGCCGGTGGCGAAGATGCCTGGATAAAGCTGGACGGCTCTTCCGGGAATCCTTCCCGATGGCGCGTACTGGGTGGCTGGCGCCCGAATGACCCTACTGCAAACGGACGCAGGCAGTCGGCGACGATTGTCATCAGTGATGTTTCCGGCGGAGGGATACGGGAGGAATATACTGTTTCCCGGCTCAACTACGGGCTCCCCGTGACATGGCTGCATGGGGTATGGTGGTGCAGATACAATTCAATGGGGGATTCCCGCGACTTCAATGACCAGATACTGTCGTCGGACGACCCTGCAGCAGCTGCCGGAATGACGGTTTTCGACTATCTTGAGTCCGTGTCCTCCGAAGAATACCGCAGACTGTGGCAATGGGCCTATATCGGCCGGAGCGGCAAAGGTATGAAGGTCATTGAATCAGACGGCATACCGGTAATGGAGGGATATGCCCCGGACCAGACCAACATCAACAGGCTCCCGGCAGATGCTCTTTCCCCTGATGGATACGAACTGCCATCGATGGAGGATTTCAACCGTCTCTTCGATGCAGAGTCCACTGTCTGGATGATGTGGGACGGGACACACAGGCTGAAGGAGCCGTGGAACGGGCATTCAATAATAAAAAGGCAGCAGCGCAGGAAAAACGGCATTTCCATCGGGTCACTGGTGCTGTCGGACCTTATATACATAGCCCTGTCTTCCCCGGACTATCCGGAGCATGAGCCTCTGGTGTGGTATGGTCCCGGGGCGCAATGGGATGCGGGAGGAATCGGGCATTACGGCCATTACAACAATATCCTGTTCAGTGTCCATTCTCCTGAAGGGGAGGGATGGTATCTCGGCGGAAGCATGGGCGGGCTGTACGTCTATAAGAACGGTGCCGGGCCCAAGGATACCCGCGTCCTCCGCTTCAAGAAGTCGGATGTGGAATACATCTATTGATTGCATGAATAAGGAATTTTGATTAACTTTGGAAGAAACAAAAACTGTTTGCATTTATATGGAAGTCTGGCATATATGGATTATAGTCGCCCTGATACTCGTGATTGTGGAAATATTTACCCAGGGGTTTGCCGTGTTCTGTCTGGCGCTCGGGGCGTGTGCGGCGGCAATCGCATCGGCCTGTTCCGCCGGCATTGAGGGGCAGCTTATCTGGTTCTCGGTAGTGACTGTCATCTCCTTTGTGACTGTCAGGCCTTTTCTCCTCAGGCTTTTTCACAGGACCGCATCAGACAGGAAAAGCGGAGTGGATGCCCTTAAAGGCCGGGAAGCCATAGTGACTGAGCGGATTTCTGCAGCTGATAATACCGGACGGGCAGCGATTGACGGGGATGACTGGAAGGCCGTCTCGGAGCCAGATGAAGTGATTGAGAAAGGGACAAGGGTCATCGTGACGGATGTTGACAGCGTAGTCCTGAAAGTAAGGAGAAAATAATTCTCCGCCATTGCAGATTATCAAGCTGAAACAAATAACCGACAGATATGGGAACACTGATTATTGTAGGGCTTATAGCCCTTATTGCCATTATTTTTGCCCTTATGGGCCTTAAGATTATCCAGCAGGGCGAGACAAAGGTTATAGAGCGTCTCGGCAAGTATCACAGTACATTGTCCTCCGGTATCAATATCATCTGGCCTATCCTTGACAAGCCTCGCAAGATTTATGTGAGATATGTCCGTGAAGGGTATGACGGGGAAAACCGTGTTGTCGTCCGCATGTCGGACAGGATAGACCTCAGGGAACAGGTGTATGATTTCCCGGAGCAAAGTGTCATTACGAAGGATAATGTGACTACCCGTATCAATGCCCTGCTGTATTTTCAGATTACGGATCCGTTCAAGGCTGTCTATGAGATAGACAATCTTCCGAATGCCATCGAGAAACTGACCCAGACAACCCTGAGGAATGTAATCGGGGAGCTCGAGCTGGATGAGACTCTGACATCGAGGGATACGATCAACTCCAAGCTGCGCGCCGTACTCGATGATGCCTCGAACAAATGGGGAGTAAAGGTCAACAGGGTAGAACTTCAGGATATCACTCCTCCGACAAGCGTCCGTAACGCCATGGAGCAGCAGATGCAGGCAGAAAGGGAGAGACGGGCCAAGATTCTCAAGGCTGAAGGGGAAAAGACGTCCGCCATACTGAAGTCCGAGGGCGAAAAGGAATCGCAGATCAACAGGGCAATGGCAGACAAGGAGTCTCAGATACTTGTGGCGGAAGGGGAGGCCAAGGCCAAGATTCTCCAGGCTGAAGCAGAGGCGGAGGCAATCTCCAAGATTGCTGAGGCAATCCGGGGCTCAAGTTCGGATCCTGCATCATATATGCTTGCTGTCAAATATATCGAGACCATGAAAGAGATGGTCAGCGGCAAGGATAACAAGACTGTATACATGCCATACGAGGCTTCATCCATGCTGAGCTCCCTCGGAGGCATAAAGGACCTGTTCGACAGGAAATGATGTGGCGGGAATTTTTGTTTTAGAAAGGAAAGGACAGGCCAAATGGCAGGCGGAAACGGTGGCCTCAAGATGAGGCCCCGTCAGTATTGTCAGTAGTATTGTCCGTATTGACTGTGGCAGCATCTATTGCCTGCAGCAGTTTTACCGCATCGACATATCTTGCCATGCCTTCTGCGACCAGTTTGGCATCACGCATTGCGAGTACAACTGTTGAAGGGCGGTTGACGACGTCTCCTCCGGCAAACACACCTTTCCTGGTGGTCATTCCATAAGGATTGTCCCTCGTCAGGACATAACCTTTTTCATTTACGTCGATGCCCTTTGTAGTGGATACGATACGGCTGGCAGGAACCGAGCCGATTGCCATCAGGACCTTGTCTGCCTTTTCAATGCGTTTTTCCCCGTTATGCTCGATAACGACACCGCTTAGCACCCCGTTATAGTCCAGGATCTCTACTATATTGGATTCCCAATTGAATCCGACCCCTTCTGCCACTGCCTCCTCATATTCTGAACGCAAGGCGCTCATTTCCTCCATGGTCTTGTAGAAGACTATCTGGACATCCTTGGCACCCATACGTACTGCCGTACGGGCTGCATCCATTGCCGTATTGCCGCATCCGATTACAAATACACGGTCTCCCTCATGCACCGGGACATCCTCCCGGAGGATGCTTCCCTCGTTGTAGAGGCTTACCTTGCGGAGGAAATAGATTGCCTGACGCACTCCTTTGAGGTTGCGCCCCGGGATGTCGAGTTTACGAGGCTTGACTGTGCCGGTACCCATGAAGATGGCATCGAATCCCTTGTCGAAAAGCTGGTCTATGTTCAGGTCCGGCCCGATTGTCATGTTGCAGTGGAATACGACACCCAGCTCCTGAATCTTCCTGATTTCCCGTCTGACAACATCTTTCGGCAACCTGTATTCCGGAATCCCGAACATCAGTACTCCTCCCGGCTCCTGTTCCATCTCGAACACTTCCACATTGAATCCCATACGGGCCAGGTCGCCTGCAATCGTAAGGCCGGCAGGCCCGGATCCGATTACAGCAATATGCCCGCGGGTCTTAGGCTGGAGATTCTCCTTGATGAGCCTCATGTCCCCGTCAAAGTCCGCAATGAAGCGCTCCAGTCTCCCGATACGGATACCTTCGCCTTTCTTAGCAAGGACACAATGTCCTTCACACTGTTTCTCGTGAGGGCAGACACGGCCGCAGACAGCGGGCAGGTTGCTCTTGTCATTGATTATCTTCATGGCGTTGCCGAAATTGCCTTTCGATATCTCGTGTATCCAGTCAGGTATATCGTGGCTTATGGGACATCCCTTGGTACACTGTGGCACTTTACATCTTAAGCAACGTTTGGCTTCCTTTATGGCTTCCTGGATTGTGAATCCTTCATCAATTTCATGGAACAGGTCTTTCTGGCCCTGATTCCTTTCCGTGCTGGCTAGAATTTTATCCATATCCGATCTGATTTTGTGCAAATATATGTCATGTCCGGAATTATCCCAAATGATGAGGTCGCCTCATCTCACAAGTGGACAGCTGCTACAGGCCGTCGACATATCTTCTGAAACGCTCCAGTCCGTCAGCAAGCCTGGCACGCGGACAGGCGAGGTTCCACCGCATGAATCCTTCCCCTTCCGTGCCGTACATTGAGCCGGCATTGAGCCAGAGTCCGGTCTTTTCAATAAGGTCTTCTTCGAGTCTTGCCGAAGGGATGCCTGTTTTGCGGCAATCCATCCATGCAAGGTAGGTGCCCTCGAGCTCCGCAAGAGGGAAGTCCGGAAGGTTGGCTGCACACCATTCCTTCATGTATTTCCAGTTGCTTCCGATGTATTCCAGAAGCTGGCCGAGCCATTCTTCGCCTTCATTATATGCGGCAATCAGGGCAGCGACCCCGAACGGGTTGACATCACAGACTTCATTTATGTTTATCGCCCTGTCAATCCTTGCCCGCATCCCGGGATCCGCAGCCACAATGTTTGCAATCTGAAGGCCTGCGATATTGAATGCCTTGCTCGGAGATACGCATGTGATGCAATGTCTCCGGAACTGCTCTGAAATGGATGCGAAAGGAGTGTATTCATGCCCGTTAAGCACAAGTTCGCAATGGATTTCGTCGGAAACGGGGATTACGTCATGCCTCAGACATATATTCCCTATTTCCGTCAGCTCTTCCCTGGTCCATACCCTTCCTGCCGGATTATGGGGATTGCATATCAGCATAAGCTTTACTGCCGGGTCGGAGGCTTTGGCCTCGAGGTCTGCAAAGTCGATGGAATAGGAGAATGTGCCGGAACCGGCAGAGCCATTCTGTACTGGCACAAGCGGATTCTCCGAAAATGTACAGCCGTTGTTCCTGATCGAAGAAAAGAAGCAGTTATATACAGGGGTCTGTATCAGTACCTTGTCCCCGGGACCGGTAAAGGCCTTGATTATTGCGGAAATCGCCGGGACGACCCCGGAAGTGTAAATTACTTCATCCCTCTCAATTTTCCAGCCATGCCTTCTCTCAAACCAGCCGGAAATGGCCTGATAATAGGTGTCAGGCACTTTCGTATATCCGAAGATACCATGTTCCACACGTTTACGCAGTGCTGCAAGAATCGGTTCAGCAACACGGAAATCCATATCTGCCACCCAGAGGGGTAGGATGTCTTCCCTGTCTGTCCCGTCCCATTTGTAGGAGCCGCTGCCTCTCCTTTCAATCAATTCGTCAAAATCATATTTCATACCTTCATATCTTTAGCCGGTAAATATACCATATGATTGCCTGGCAAAAATACTCAGGCAATCTTGTCAAGCCATTTTTTTCTGTAGAGTCTGACAAGGAATATCATGCCTCTGAAACACAGTTCAATGCACATGGCAATCCATACTCCTTCCAGGCCGTATTTCGGGGCCAGGACAGCGGCAAGCGACAGCCGCACGGCCCAGATGCTTCCCAGATTCATTATGCTCGGGGCAAGAGTGTCTCCGGCTCCGATAAAGATACCGTATACGACTATGGATGCGGCATACATCGGTTCAGCGAATGCTTCTATCCTCAGGATTCTCGCCCCGAGGTCGACCACATCCTGTACCGGGGTCATTATCCCCATTATTCCCGGTGCTGCGACATACATCACTATACCCATCACAGCCATTACGCCTATGCCCATGAAGACCGATATGTTTGCAAATCTCCATGTCAGGTCTTTTCTTCGCGCTCCGATGCTCTGTCCGACAAGGGTAGTGGCAGCATTCGATATCCCGTGTCCGGGCATGTAGCAGATGCTTTCAGCCGTGATGGCAAATGAATTGGCGGCAATCGCTATAGTACCCAGCGGGGCAACAATCACTGTCGACATTATCTGTGCACCGCACATTATGACCCTCTCGCATGCCATAGGCAAGGCAATGCCGATGGCATTCCTGAAGCACGCCTTTGTCGGCCTGAAACTGCCTTTTTCATGCGTCAGCCTCAATTCCGGGGATTTCAGGCACAGCGACCGCAGGAGAAGGACGGCTATTGCTATCGAGGCAAATGCAGTCCCGAGTGCAGCGCCTGTCACGCCAAGCCCGGCACCCGGAACCGTAATCTCCATTCCTGCCAGGGTCAAAGTCCTTGTCGGGAATATCAGGAAAAAATTGAATACTACGTCAAGCAGGCACATCAGTATGTTCAATGCACTCGGAGTATACATGTTGCCGCTGCTTCTGAGCATACCGCTGGCAAGCATGTTCAGTTGCAGGGACGGGAGGGAAAGTATGAAAATGAGGAAATACATCGAGGCGTCGTGCCGGATGGATTCTTCCCCTCCGAGCCATCCCGGAAGCGGACCGCTGACGGCCGCACCAATGACCACCAGGACCATGCTGAAAATCATGCTCATCGTCAGGGACTGCCGGAGTACGCTCCTGGCATTGAATGTATCCTTGGCTCCGAGCAGATGCGATACCTGCACATAAAATCCGGTCGCACAGGCTACGGATACGCCTGCAAAAAGCCATGTAGTCGTAGACACGAGACCGATTGATGCGGAGGCTTCCGCTCCCAGGCTTCCGACCATCGAGGCATCGATGAACTGCATCAGGATGGACGATAGCTGCGAGATGATAGCCGGGATACTGAGCTGTACAGTCAAGGACAGCTGCTGTCCCAGGGTCATCGGCTGACCGTCCTGTACCAGCTTCAGAAGACCGCTGCCTATTTTGCCATTTGTGCCCATTCCGTTATGATGAAACCGGGGGCAAAGATAGCAAATAATATTATCCGTGGCATGCAATCAGACCGGTTGCAAATACGTAACTATTCGCTGAGAGTGTATTCTCCGGCTTCTTCCGACACCTGCCTCTGAAGTTCTTCCAGGGAATATTCCCTGTCGCCGGTAAACTCCACAACAGCTGCAGCCGGCTCAAGAGTCACTGTAGCTTTCACACCCGGGAGTGCGTTCAATGCTTTTTCAACATGCATGCGGCAATGATTGCACATCATGCCTGATACCTTGAATTCCTTTTTCATGATTCTATCCGAAATGCCGGCCGGTTCATTTATTACATCCGCATCCGTGGCCGGGCATGAGTCAGATGCGTCTTTGTGTAGCTTTTTACCTTTGAGTCTCAGACTGTTGCTGACAACGCTTATGCTGCTGAAAGCCATCGCGGCCCCGGCTATCATCGGATTCAGGAGGAATCCGCATACCGGGTACAGGACGCCTGCGGCAATCGGGACACCGATCATATTATAGATGAATGCCCAGAAAAGGTTCTGGCGGATTGTGCGGACGGTCAGTTTCGACAGCCTCAATGCTTCGGGAATCTTGCCGAGGTCGGACGAGATTATGGTCATCTTCGCTACGTCGATTGCTATATCGCTGCCGCTGCCCATGGCTATGCCAAGGTCTGCCTGGGCGAGTGCGGCACTGTCATTGATGCCGTCTCCGGCCATCGCCACGATGTGCCCTTCTTCCTGTAGTCTTTTTATGAACCCGGCCTTGTCCTGAGGCAGGATTCCTGCCTTGAAGTGACTGATTCCGGCCTCGGATGCGACTGCCGATGCCGTACCTTCATTGTCTCCGGTCAGCATATATACATCTATACCTTCGTTCCGGAGTGTCCGTACGGCCATTATTGAACTTTCCTTTATTCTGTCGCTGATAGCGGCAACCGCAAGGGTTCCCGTGCCTGATGCAAGCCATATCACTGTCCTGGCCTCCGCAGTAAGCCTGTCAGCCTGCACGGCCAGACTGCCGTCTATCTCTATCCCGTTCTCTTCCATCAGTTCCCTGTTGCCGGCAAAGTATGTCTTTCCGTAACAGGTTCCTCTTACTCCACGGCCGGTTATGCTTTCAAAATCCTCGACAGGCACTTCTCCGGCATTTTTCAGATATCTGACCACAGCTTCAGCAAGGGGATGCTCCGACATCCTTTCCAGACTCCGGAAAATGCCGGATATCCTTTCCCTGCTTTCTTCCGGAGTCTGGGCGTCTGAAATATCCATATCTTCGGCGAACACCAGATGTGTCACTTCCGGCTTTCCTTCAGTTATTGTACCTGTCTTGTCAAGGACTACGGTATCAACCTTTCTGGCGGTCTCGATGCTCTCGGCATCCTTTATCAGTATGCCTCTTTCTGCACCTTTGCCGATGCCGACCATTATTGCAGTAGGTGTTGCAAGTCCGAGTGCACAAGGGCAGGCTATTATCAGCACTGTTACCATGGCGAGCAATCCGTGCGTGAATCCGTCAGAACTGTCCAGGACAACCCACAGGATGAATGACAGCAGGGCAATTGCCATGATTGCCGGCACAAAGACTGCAGCGATCCTGTCAACGAGCTTCTGCACTGGGGCCTTGCTTCCCTGGGCGTCCTGAACCATGGATATGATCCTGGAGAGGAGTGTCTCTGCCGCCACTTTATCGGCACGGAACAGGAAGCCTCCTTTCTGGTTGATGGTCCCGGCGTAGACTTGTGAACCAGCCTGCTTTGCAACGGCTACCGGTTCTCCGCTCAGCATGCTTTCATCTACATAGGAATTTCCGCTGACGACTGTCCCGTCCACAGCCACCCGTTCCCCGGGTCTTACGACAATGATGTCTCCCGGCTTGATCTCCTTGACCGGTATTACCTTATATCCTCCTGCCGGACATCCCTCTACTGCACTGCATCCCTTGTCTTCCTCATCCGCAACAACAGTCACGGTCTCTGGCTGGAGGTCCATGAGCTTCCTGATTGCATCTGACGTGTTCCCTTTGGCTTTTTCTTCAAGCAGCCTTCCGAGCAGGATGAATGCTATGATGACACTGGATGCCTCGAAATACACATGCGGCTCTATGCCTCTGGACAGCCAGAAATCAGGGAAAAGCATGTTGAATACACTGAACAGGTATGCGATTCCGGTGCTGTTCGCCACCAGCGTGTCCATATTGGCAGTCTTGTGTTTCAGCTGCTTCCATGCACTGATGTAGAACCCTCTCCCGAGCCAGAAGACCACCGGTGTAGAGAGTGCCCACATGATGACATCTGCATATGGCATGTCCATGAAGAACATGCCGATGACGGCAATCGGCAATGACAGGATTATAGCCCACACTGTCCGCTGCCTGAGCTCCTTGTATCTCTTCCTGTGAGCCTGCAAGGCTTCGTCGGCCACATTGTCATCACTGCCTGTAAGCAGGTCGTATCCGGCATCCTGCACAGCTTTTCTCAATACCTCCGGAGAGCATTCATCCGGTCTGTATTCGACAGTTGCCGTAGATGCCGCATAATTGACAGCGGCGCTGACTACTCCGGGCTGACTGCCGAGAGTCTTCTCGACCCTTGCCGAGCAGGCCGCACAGCTCATCCCGAGTACCGGGAAAGAATCCTTTATGATATTTTTCTCTGCCATGATTTTGCTGTTGGAAGAGGTTGCCTCTTCGTCAAACACGATGCAAATATAGCGTCTTCGGCATGGAAAAACCTTACGGAATTATTGACGGATTTTATAAGATTTTGTCAGCACTGTCAAACTATACCTTATCCAGAGGATTCCTGCAGTTCTCTCCGGTTTTCTTGAAATAGCTCGGTGTTACCCCTGTCACGCTTTTGAACTGCGTGCTCAGATATGCGGCGCTCGAATATCCCAGCCTGTCCGCAATTTCATTCAGGGTCATCTCCCCATAGACAAGCAGTTCCTTCGCTTTCTCGATTTTCTGGGCAATGAAGTATTTTTCTATAGTTGTGCCTGTGGCATCCGAGAACAGTTTGCTCATAGAGCTGTAGTCCCGTCCAAGACGTTCTGAAAGCCAGTCTGACAGATTTATTTTCAGATCCGTATCCTGATAATGGACAAGACTGATGATTTCAGCACGTATTCTCTCTGTTATCCTGGATTTCATGTCATCGATAAGTTCAAATCCCAAAGGTTCCAGTGCATTGCATATCATAGAATGGACCTTATCATTCATTTCTTCCTCAATGACGGCATATCCGAGCCGGACCTCCAGAGGGTGGAGACCAAGGTTCTTCAGGGCAGTATCCACTGCCATTATGCATCTGTCGCACACCATATTCCTGATGTGGACAATATTATGTTTCTTTTCCATGTTCGATGCAGACTACGTGCCCCATAATGGCGCATAAAAGTATATAAAATCAGCGAGAAATTAAAGGGACTGTCAGAGAAATGCCGGTATGCCGGTTGCCCGTTTCCTATTTATCATTAAATTTGTAGTATCCGCCCGGTCAGGGATGTCCTGTCCGGCTCCGGCAAAGCTAATACTATACTGTCATGTCATTTTTCGGACTTGCCTTTGCCCTGCTGATGGTCGCGGCGGGACTTATTGCATGGAGATGGCCGGAGCTGATCTCCTCTTATTCGATGATGTCAAGGAAGGAACTTGCAAATGTCGACCTGAAGGCGGCAGGCCGTACTTCCCTTGTCACAATGTGTGCTACAGCCGTTGCTGTGCTTGCACTGTATTATCCCCTTTATTATGCCGGGCACTACACTCTCGCCATAGAGCTGTCCATTGTCGCTGTCTTTGCAGGATGCATCGCACTGGTATATGCGCTGCGGAAATATGACAGGAATCCTGGCCGGAAAAAGGGAACGGTCGCTGTTGCCGTGACTGCCGTAGTGGCAGCCGTTGTCTGCATAATGCTGTTCTCATGGTCCAGACCGGTGCAGATTACCGTAGAGAATGGTGCCGTTGAATTCAGCGGAGCATACGGGATGACGGTACCGGGAAACCGTCTCAGAAGTGTCAGTGTCATGGAGACGCTTCCGGAAATAGAGCTGCGGACAAACGGTATCGGGATGGGAAATATCCAGACGGGACATTTCAGGCTTGAAGGGACCGGTCCGTGCCGGCTGTATGTCAATCTGCGATTCAGTCCATTCGTACAGCTGGTGCTTGATGACGGGGAGATAATCATTTTCAATACATCCGAAAAGGACAGGACCATGGAGCTGTATGAGTCATGTGTGGAGCTGTGCATGTCCGGGACTGCCGGTACGGGAGAAATAGAGGAGTGATTATGGGCAGGCCGGTTTTTCTTTTTGACCTCGACGGGGTAATCTTCGATACGGAGGGACAGTACTCTGTGCTCTGGGACAGGATCGGCAGGGAATATCTTTCCGACCCTGATTTCGGGAACAGGATCAAGGGGCAGACGCTCGTGCAGATATATGACAGGTATTTCCCCGGCGACATTGAGGCGCAGGACAGTATCCGTGACAGTCTTTACCGCCTTGAAAGGGAGATGGACTATACCTATGTGCCGGGGGTGGAAAGGTTCCTTGGAGAACTGGTGGCCGGAGGATACGGGACGGCAATAGTGACAAGTTCAAACAGGGACAAGATGGAGAATGTATACAGGGTCCATCCTGAAATCAGGAAGATGTTCTCCAGGATATTTACCGGGGAGGACTTTGCCCGTTCAAAGCCGGCTCCGGACTGCTATCTTCTCGGTATGGAGTTCTTCGGAAGCCGCCCGGAGGATACATTCATTTTTGAGGATTCACTGAACGGACTACGTTCCGCAAGAGATTCGGGAGGGAATGTCATCGCTCTGGCCACTACATGCGGAAGGGATGCGGTGGCTCCCTATTCAGGGCTTGTGATTGATGACTTTACGGGGACAGATGTCCCGGGCCTGCTTGCCAGGTACAATCATGCGGAACATTCCAACGGATAATTGGCTGTGTTTTCCTGAAAAATTGCTATATTTGCATCTTGAAATCCTGAAACACTGTTATGGTCATGGCAAATGGTTCATATTGTCCCTTGAGCGCATTATCATATAATGCCAGTGTTTCTGTTTTCCTGAAGTTCATCAGTTGATATACCGGCCGTCCCTTTATGGGGATGGTCGTTTTTTTACTGTCTCTGCCTTCCGGCCGGGAAATACGGATAAAGTATAAATTGCATTATAATGGACAAGAAGCTTGGCGCAACTCTGAAATTAGAGAACGGAATGGAGTTCAAGGGCTATTCCTTCGGGTATGACCAGCCGTGTGACGGGGAGGTTGTCTTCTCTACGGCGATGGTGGGTTATCCGGAAAGCCTCACTGACCCATCCTATTCCGGACAGATTCTCTGTGTGACTTATCCTCTTGTCGGGAACTACGGAGTCCCGGCAGACGGAACGGATGAATATGGTATCTCAACTAACTTTGAATCCAACCGTATACATGTCAGGGGAATCCTGATATCGGATTATTCTTTCGAATACAGTCATTGGAAGGCCGTGAAGAGTCTTGACCAGTGGCTCAGGGAACACAAGGTCCCGGGAATTTACGGGATTGACACGAGGGAGCTTACGAAGGTGCTCCGCGAGCATGGTTCCATGCTGGGAATCATTGTCCCGGACGGATTCAGCCGCGATTTCCCGATAGAGGACCCCAACCTTGTGAATCAGGTTGCCGTCGTGAGCTGCAAGGAGGTTGTCAGATACGGCCATGGGGAGAAGAAGGTAGTGCTGGTGGACTGTGGCGTCAAGAACAATATCCTGAGATGCTTTATCCGCAGGGGAGTGGAGCTGATAAGGGTTCCATGGGACTATGATTTCAATACTATTGACTATGACGGTCTCTTCATTTCCAACGGACCTGGAAATCCTGCTCTCTGCGGGGTAACCGTAGAGCATATCCGTGAGGCAATGAAGAAGGGGAAGCCGATTTTCGGTATCTGCATGGGCAACCAGCTTCTGAGTGTCGCAGGCGGTGCGGCCACATACAAGCTCAAATACGGGCACCGCAGCCATAACCAGCCTGTGCGCATGGTCGGGACAAACCGTTGCTTCATCACTTCCCAGAACCACGGCTTTGCCGTAGACAACAGGACGCTTGGACAGGACTGGGAGCCGCTGTTCATAAATATGAATGACGGGACAAATGAAGGGATAAGGCACAAGACGATGCCGTTCTTTTCCGCACAGTTCCATCCGGAGGCTACAAGCGGCCCGACCGATACGGAGTTCCTGTTCGATGAATTCATCAGCAAACTGTAGCAATCAAGTCCAGAGATTAAACCCTAAATTGTAAAGAAATGATAGACAATGATATAAAAAAGGTTGTCATACTCGGGTCCGGAGCATTGAAGATCGGAGAGGCCGGCGAGTTTGACTATTCAGGGTCACAGGCACTCAAGGCCCTTAAGGAAGAAGGGATAGAGACAGTGCTGATAAATCCGAATATCGCTACGGTACAGACTTCGGAAGGTGTTGCCGACAAGATATATTTCCTGCCTGTCACGCCGTTCTTTGTCGAGAAGGTCATCAGGAAGGAAGCACCGCAGGGTATCCTGCTTGCCTTCGGCGGGCAGACCGCCTTGAACTGCGGCGTTGAGCTGTACCGCTCCGGAGTTCTTGCCAGAAACAATGTACGGGTGCTCGGAACACCTGTCCAGGCCATAATAGATACTGAGGACAGGGAACTTTTCGTTGAAAAGCTCGACCAGATAGATGTCAAGACCATAAAGTCCCATGCAGCCGAGACCATGGATCAGGCCCGTGCCGCTGCGGCGGAGCTCGGATATCCTGTGATTATCCGCGCTGCCTATGCCCTCGGGGGACTCGGCTCGGGGTTCTGCGACAATGAGCAGGAACTTGACCAGGTGTGTGAAAAAGCCTTCTCGTTTTCCCCTCAGGTGCTTGTGGAGAAATCCCTGAAAGGGTGGAAGGAAATCGAGTACGAAGTTGTAAGGGACCGCTATGACAACTGCATCACGGTCTGCAACATGGAGAATTTTGACCCGCTCGGCATCCATACAGGGGAAAGCATAGTTGTCGCTCCATCGCAGACATTGACCAACGAAGAGTACCATTATCTCCGTGAGCTCTCGATAAAGATTGTCCGCCATATCGGTATAGTAGGGGAATGCAATGTCCAGTATGCCTTCAATCCAGATGCCATGGATTACAGGGTAATCGAGGTAAATGCCAGGCTCAGCCGGTCATCGGCCCTTGCCTCCAAGGCTACCGGCTATCCGCTTGCCTTCGTGGCTGCAAAGCTGGGACTCGGCTACGGGCTCTTTGACCTGAAGAATTCAGTGACAAAGGAGACCCCTGCATTTTTCGAGCCTGCACTTGACTACATAGTCTGCAAGATACCGCGTTGGGACCTCTCGAAGTTCCATGGGGTCTCCCGCAAGATCGGCTCGAGCATGAAGAGCGTCGGGGAAGTGATGGCGATAGGCCGCAGTTTCGAAGAAGCCATACAGAAAGGCCTCAGGATGATCGGGCAGGGCGCTCATGGTTTCGTGGGAAACAAGGAACTCAAGGTCGCAGATGTAGATGAAGCGCTCAGGGAGCCGACTGACCGCCGTATCTTCGTGATATCCAAGGCTATGAGGGCTGGATACACGGTAGACCAGATACACGGCCTGACCAAGATTGACAGGTGGTTCCTCGACAAGCTTGCCGGGATTGTCCGGACATTCAATGAGATGCACGGCTACGACAATTGCGAGGCAATGCCGGTGGAACTGCTCCGTCTTGCCAAGCAGCAGGGCTTCTCGGACTTCCAGATTGCACGTGCAGTATACAAGGACAGGATAGAGACAGAAGATGCACAGATGCTTGTGCGCGCATTCAGAAAGGCTCATGGCATTGTGCCTTGCGTGAAGCAGATAGACACCCTCGCAGCCGAGTTCCCAGCACAGACCAACTACCTGTACCTTACATATAACGGCACATACAACGATATAAAGTATGAACATGACAGGAGGTCAGTGATTGTGCTGGGATCGGGCGCATACAGGATAGGAAGTTCCGTGGAGTTCGACTGGTGTTCCGTAAATGCCCTCCAGACCATCAGGAAAGAGGGATATAGAGGCGTGATGATCAACTACAACCCTGAGACCGTATCGACGGACTATGACATGTGCGACCGTCTCTATTTCGACGAGCTGACTTTTGAGCGTGTCATGGATATATACGAGATGGAGTCGCCTCACGGTCTCATAGTATCGGTAGGCGGTCAGATTCCGAACAATCTTGCTCTGCGTCTCGATCAGAACGGGGTCAACATCCTCGGTACGACTGCATCGAGCATCGACAAGGCCGAGGACAGGCACAAGTTCTCATCCATAGTTGACATCCTCGGGATAGACCAGCCGAAATGGAAGGAGCTTACCACCATAGACGATGTGAATTCCTTTGTTGACCAGGTCGGCTATCCGGTGCTTGTAAGGCCGTCATATGTGCTTTCTGGCGCCGCTATGAACGTATGCTATAATGAGGATGAACTCAGACGCTTCCTTTCCCTTGCCGCCGAGGTCTCGCAGAAACATCCGGTGGTCATAAGCGAATTCATGCAGAGATGCAAGGAAATCGAGTTCGATGCCGTAGCCGACGGGGGAGAGGTAATCGCATATGCCATATCAGAGCATATAGAGTTTGCCGGGGTGCATTCCGGCGATGCCACAATACAGTTCCCTCCGCAGAAACTGTATATAGAGACGGTACGGCGCATAAAGAAGATTGCAAAGAAGATTGCCGGGGCACTGGAGATATCGGGACCGTTCAATATACAGTTTCTGGCAAAGGAGAATGCCATCAAGGTAATAGAATGCAACCTGAGGGCATCGCGCAGTTTTCCGTTCGTTTCAAAGGTGCTGAAGATAAATCTCATAGAGCTTGCCACCAAAGTCATGCTCGGCAAGCATCCTACACCTCCTCACAAGAGCGCCTTTGACCTCGATTATGTGGGAATCAAGGCATCACAGTTCTCGTTCTCCAGGCTGCAGCAGGCCGACCCTGTACTTGGTGTCGACATGGCATCGACCGGAGAAGTCGGATGCATCGGGGATGACTTCAATGAGGCGCTGCTGAAATCAGTCCTGTCGGTCGGCTACACGATACCTGAAAAGAATATACTTATCTCTTCAGGGGATGTGATGCAGAAGGCGGACCTTTTCGGGGCATGCCGGCTGCTTGCAGGCCATGGCTATTCCATATATGCCACTGCAGGGACATACCGTTATCTCACTGAGAACGGGGTGCCGGCCACGAGAGTCCTCTGGCCGAGCGAATGTGAGGACGCCGGCCTTGAAGGCTATGACTCAGCCCTCAGGATGCTCCAGGAAAAGCGGATTGACCTTGTCATAAACATTCCGAAGAACTACACCGCACAGGAAATGGACAATGGCTATAAGATCCGCCGCGCTGCAATCGACTTCAATATACCGCTGATTACAAATGCACGTCTGGCGACAGCGTTCATACGCGCATTCTGTGCAACCGGTATTGACGATATCAATATCAAGTCCTGGGACCAGTATTGATGACCGGGCAATATCACATGGATTCGCCGGCAAAGTCCATCTCCTCAATCAGATGGCCTGCGCCGGCGATCCTGTCTATTACAAACAGCACATACCTTATATCGAGTGATATGTTGCGGCACAGGTCAGGATCAAATACGATATCGCTCATGGTTCCTTCCCATACCCTGTCGAAATTGATTCCGATGAGATTGCCGTCGGCATTGATTACCGGACTTCCGGAGTTCCCGCCGGAAGTATGGTTTGTGGCGATGAAACAGACAGGTACGGTCACATTGCCGTTGATGTCAGTCACTGTCCATTGACCATAATCCTTGCTTGAGTAAATGTCCCTGAGCCTCTGGGGTATGTTGTAGTCGAAGATTTCAGGGTTATCCTTCTGCATTATGCCCTCTAATGTGGATACCGGCACGTACATGACGCCGTCAGCAGGCTCATATCCCTGTACCGAGCCGTATGCTACACGCAGTGTAAGGTTGGCATCCGGATAGAATGCCCTGTCCCGGTCGAATTCCATGAGTCCCCTCATGTAATCGCGGTAACACAGGGTAATTTCCCTGCCCAGACGGGTAAGTTCCGGCTTTATGTCTTCCGAATACCATCTGGAGAAAGTCTCTCCGAACTCCAGCGCGGGATCGTTCTGCAGCAGATCCGTACTGTCGGCACACGATGCCAGCCTGAGACTGTCAGCGAATGCCGATGTCCCGAACAATGAATCGGCCCAGACCTCTATGCTTCCGAATCTTTCAAGGGAATGCCTGAAATAGTCCGGCCTGGAATCCTCCGGCATGTTCCTGTCGAATTCTTTCATCATGGAAATGAATATCTCCTTGTCGACAGGCAGGAAATAATCCTTGAAAAAGCCTGATGCAAGCGATGCCTTGTCCTTGGCTTTCATGTATTGCATGGCAAACCTGGACACCTCGATCTGGTATGCAGTCTCAGAATAATAGTCCGCTGCATATGAGAACGGCTCCATGAGCCTGTACAGCGAGTCTATGCGGTCTGTCAGCCCTTCATATTCGGTCCCCTCAGCCCAGCGTGCAAATTCGTGCTCGTATGCCTTCTTTGATGCCACGGTATTCATTTTCCGTATACCTCGCATCTCTCCCTGCCATTTTTTCCAGGCATTTGCCGTGGAGGCATTCTTGGATGAATACTGTATCCTCACTTTCTGGCTTGACGCCATATATTTCTTCTGGATGTCCAGTCTCAGGGTCCTCAATGCGATCTTGTGGGGATCGGAAACCTCGGAAATATATCTTACCCCTTCGGACATAATGTATTCCTGTGTGCGGCCAGGGAATCCGTATACGAATGTGAAATCGCCTTCCCGGACTCCGTCAAGGGATATCCTGAACCATTTTTTTGGCCTGTAGGGTACATTGTCAGGGGAATACTCGGCAGGATTGTTGTCCTTGCCGGCATATATCCTGAAAATCGAGAAGTCCCCTGTATGCCTCGGCCACATCCAGTTGTCGGTGTCGCCTCCGAATTTCCCTATTGAAGACGGTGGAGCCCCGACCAGACGCACATCACTGTATTCCCTGTACAGGAAAAGAAAGTACTGGTTCCCGTAGTAAAGGGCTTCGACCGTGGCCCTCAATCCCTTTCCTGCGGAAGTGGCTTCTGCTGTCAGAGCTGCCGAATTGGCCTTGACAAGCGAGTCCCGCTGGCTTTCATCCATGGAATCACTGTATCCTTTCAGGACGGCGTCCGTCACATCTTCCATCCGCTCGAGAAAGCTCACTGTAAGCCCTTCGTTCGGCAGCTCTTCATTGCGGGACATGGCCCAGAATCCGTCCTTAAGATAATCATGCTCCACGCTGCTGTGTTTCTGTATCTGGCCATAGCCGCAGTGGTGGTTGGTAAGGAGGAGGCCCTCATCCGATATGAGCTCTCCGGTACACCCTCGTCCGAACAGGACAACGGCATCCTTCAGCGAGGCCTCATTGATGCTGTAGATGTCTTCGGCGGAAAGCCTGAACCCTTTTTCCCTCATGTCTCCGATTCTCTGTGAAATCAATGACGGCAGCCACATGCCCTCATCCGCCCTGGCATTAAAAAAGGCTGCGGACAGCAATGTCATTGCCGCCGCAGCTATAAATCCGGTAAGGAACCTTTTCATATGAAATATCTTACTGGAGCTTGTCTCCGTTCATGGTTATCAGGAATTCTTCGTTTGATGATGTCTTCTCCAGACGTGTCTTGAGGAACTCCATGGCCTCTACAGATGTCATGTCGGCAAGGTAGTTCCTGAGCACCCATATCCTGTTGTTCTGGTCAGGACTGTAGAGCAGGTCATCCCGCCTTGTGCTGCTCAGCGTCACATCGACGGCCGGGAATATCCTCTTGTTGGCAAGTTTCCTGTCCAGCTGCAGCTCCATGTTGCCTGTACCCTTGAATTCCTCGAAGATGACGTCATCCATCTTCGACCCTGTCTCGGTAAGCGCAGTCGCAAGGATTGTAAGTGACCCCCCGTTCTCTATATTCCTTGCGGCACCGAAGAACCTTTTCGGCTTGTGCAGGGCATTGGCATCGACACCTCCGGAAAGGACTTTGCCGGATGCCGGCTGCACGGTATTGTATGCACGGGCAAGCCTTGTGATTGAATCGAGGAAAATGACCACATCATGGCCGCATTCCACCATCCTCTTGGCTTTTTCAAGTACCATGTTGGCGACTTTCACATGTCTTTCAGCCGGTTCATCGAATGTAGAAGCTACCACTTCAGCCTTTACGCTCCTGGCCATGTCGGTCACTTCTTCCGGCCTCTCGTCAATCAGGAGGACAATCAGATAGGCTTCAGGATGGTTGTCCGCTATAGCGTTGGCTATAGCCTTGAGAAGCATTGTCTTACCTGTCTTCGGCTGGGCTACTATCAGTCCCCTCTGTCCTTTGCCGATAGGAGTGAACATATCTACAACGCGGCATGACAGGTCGTTATGGCCATGTCCGAGCAGATTGAACTTTTCATCAGGGAACAGGGGAGTGAGGAAATCGAACGGTACCCTGTCGCGTATGAACTCCGGAGTCCTTCCGTTGATATATTTGATCTTTACGAGTGGGAAGTATTTGTCGCCTTCTCTCGGAGGCCTGATTTCCCCGGTAACGGTATCCCCGGTCTTCAGTCCGTTGGACTTTATCTGGCCTGCCGAGACATAGATGTCATCAGGGGAATTGAGATAATTGTAATCTGACGACCTCAGGAATCCGTATCCGTCAGGCATTATCTCGAGCACTCCTGTGGCTTCGACGACTCCCTCGAACTCTATCTTATGGTACTGGTTCTGCTGGATATTCTGTGCAGGCTTCTGCTCAGGAAGCTGGTTGCGGTTGCGGAGGAAATTCCTGTTCTGCGGCTGCTGCCTGTTCCTGTCGGAAGGTCTCTGCTGGAATCGCTGCTGTGCTGGCTGCTGCGCCTCGGCGGATGCGTCTTCATTCCTGACTGACTCAGTCTCCTCGGGTGCGGACGTCATAGCCGGCTGTGCATCCTGTTCTGTCTGGGCGGTTTCCTGCCTGACCTTCTGTATCCTTGCCCTTCTTGTCCTTGTGCGGCTGTCTTTTTCCTGGGTTACAGGCTTGTCCTCTGCATTGGCGGTATTCCCTGATGTTACCGGCATATCTGCGGCCGGAGTATCATCCTGCACTGTCTGTGGCATGGTCTGGGCCTCTGCGTTCTGCTGCGCGGATTTCGGTTTCCTGCCGCGCCTTGACTTCGGCTTTTCATTTGAGTCTGCTGCGGATGCATTACCGGCCGGAGTCTCTGCAGGGGTGTCGGGCTTTACCTGCTGTCCTGATGTTTCCTGCTGCACTGGCTGCTGCTTCCTTGGCCTTCCGCGCCTTTTCTGTTTTTCAGGCTCTTTCTGTGAATCAATCACTGCTTCTGCGTCGAGAATATCATACACAAGTTCATCCTTGGTCATCTTCTTCGCTCCCTTGATTTTAAGCCCAGCCGCAATCTCACGCAGCTGCTCCTCTCCCATCTCTTTCAGCTCGAATATCTTATGCATAATTTACTGATGTTGTTCCGATATGGAATTGTCCAGAAACTGGAAACTTGTAATACTGCCGGACATGCCATGATGAACAGCAATGAAAACTTTATCGGAAAATTATTGTTCAGAATCTATCCAAATAGCGATAGAGTCGTACAAATGTATTATTTTTTTCTGGTTAAACAAAAAAAACATTCCTGGACGTCCGTATGGCTCCCGAAAATGACGGCCGGAAGCAATCAGTTGTCCCAGTAGCTGTTGCTCTTCTTGAATCTGAGCAGGTCCGCAAGTGCCGCTGCATTGGCCGCAATACGGAAGCTCCATGACTCCCATTGCCCGTTAGGTACCCATGACACCGATATATTGAAACAATGCAGGTCATATGTGGCACTCAGCTGAGTGGTTGTCATTTTCATGGCCATCAGGTCGAAACCGGTGGTAAGGTTGATTGCCAGGGCAGGGGTGATCTTTACGTTGCCGGAGACACCGAGGGTCTGTGTAAACCTGTGGTTTGTAATCAGCTGCTCATTCGAATACTGGTATGAACGGCTGTAGTTGAACGAGTAGTTCAGGTTGACGGACCATGGGGCATTCGGATTCATATAGTACAGCCATCCGCCAGGAATATATTCCCCGGTAACAGGATGGTAATAGATCCTGGTGTAGTTCGCTGCCGGCGCAGTGTTCCCGCCTCCGCCTGTGGCATTGCTTCCGTCATTCCCGTTGATCTTGCCTTCCCCTGAAAACGAATAAGATACCGATGCACTGGCATTGGTCAGCCTCAGAGGCTTGCTCCAGCCCTCCTGCTGGACATTGAACTTGTTGATTCTCTGTCCGCGTTCATTGACTGCGTACGGGTCGAAATTCGCATTTGCGCTGATTCCCACTTTCCCGAATACGGATGTGGACATCGTTATCCCTATGTTGCTCATGTTCAATGAGTCGGCGAGGAAGTTGTATCCGGTGCTTATATTGAGCTGGTCAATCAGCTTGATTTTCTTGGTGCCTTTCCCTGTGGTGTCTCTCAGGTCCCTTACCTTTGCCTCGACATTGTTGCCTATCGAGAGATTCATGCTGGCAGTCTTGCCTTTTCCCGGTGCGGAATATATCTGCCCGGCATAGATGTTATAGTCCACGCTATGCTGCTCGCCGCTTGCATCGACATAGTTCAGCGTCCTCCATCCGTTGAAATATGTGCCCTTTTCAGGGCTGAAGGAGAATGACACCGATGGCGATATGATATGCCTTATGGCCTGTATCTTGCGGTGCTTGCCGAAATTGAACAGTCCATACAGCCTCGTGTTCATTGAAAGGCTGCCTGAATAGTTGTGCGTCGTTCCGAATGTCCCGAACTGTCCTGAATCTATCTCCTCGACTTCGTCCGTCACGGGATTGTACTGGCGCTCGGTCTTCCTGAAGAACCAGTTCATGCCGTAGCTTATGCTCGGCGTGAAATTGATGTACTTGAACAGTGTGAAGTTCGGCAGTCCTATCTGGAAGCTGTGTGTCATTCCGTTCTGGAATTTGTCTACGAATCCGGGCTGGTTGAACTCCGAAGCCTTGAAATTGATCTTGTTCTGGAGTGTAGTACTGTATCCCAGAGAGAATTCCTCATAGAACTTTTCCTTTCCGACCCGGTTCTTGCGCTTGAAAGGATAGAAACGGCTGACGGAGAAAGTCAGGTTCGGGAGCGTGAAGGAATATGAGCTGTCCCTGGAGTTCTGGCTGTGGAGCGCGTTTACAGAGAGATTCATCTTCCCGTTCCAGTTCTTGGAGTAGGAAATTGATGACGATATCTGGTTCTGGAGTGCCTCCGACACATTTGTCGAGTTGTATTTGCTGTTTGAAGGGCTTGAGAAGTTGACCGATGCACTGAACGAGGTCCCCGGTCTCGCCTTCGAATCCTGAGAATGGCTCCAGCGGATGGCGAAGTTCCTGGTCTGGAAAAAGTCCGAGCTTCCTTTCTCTCCGGTCTGGTCATTGGAATAGGTAAGGGCAAAAGTACCCGTACACTTGTAGTTTACCTTGTATCTGGAGTTGACATCGACAGCCCACGACCCCAATGTATAGATGTCCCCTGTCACAGACAGGTCGAAATAGTCCCCGATGACGAAATACATGCCGAGGTCCCTGAGATAGAATCCCCTGGCGCTTTCCTCGCCGAATGTCGGCATGAGCAGTCCCGTAGCCCTGTCCGGACGTTTCGGGATGAACCCGAACGGAAGCACGATCGGAAACATCGGGACCCCCTCCACTACAGGATATGCCGGACCGAACACGGTCCTCTGGCTCGGCTTGGTCATGACCTTCGCTGCCGTCAGGTGCAGGTAATAATGTGGCTCTTCGCAGTCGCAGACAGTGTATTTGCCTTTCGTTATGTTGATTGACTGGTCAGGCATCATCTTTATGTTCTTCCCGTGGAGTATGCCTTCTGCTTCCTGGGTAATCATGTTGGTAATCCTGGCCTTCCTCGTGTCAAAGTTATACCGGAGTTCCTCCATGGTATAGGACTTCCCGCCTTCCTCCATCTTCGGCAGGCCTGTAACGGTCCCGGTTGAATCCTTTGTCCCTCTTGCGAAGACGGTCTTTGTCTGAAGGTCGTATTCCATATAGTCGGCCGACAGTGTCATGTCCCCGTATTTCACTGTGACATCCCCATAATAGTATATCATGCGTCTGCCGTCGGAAAAGTCCTCGATGATTGAGTCTCTTGCGGTAGTGAATGCCGGCATGTCAAGGGAGCTCTTGTTGAGAAGGGCGACGGAATCAGCCCTTGATATGGAGTCTGCCCTGGCGGTTGAATCCATGACCGCCCTCATTGAATCGGAGACGGCAACGGTATCGGCCACCTTCTCCGTTTCCGCAGCCCTGTCCCTCATCCTGTTCCTCCTAGACCTCCTGTCGTCCTGGGACGAGACGCTGAAGGAACTGACGAGCAACAGCAGGAGTGCCGCCACCGTCAACTTGCCCATTATCGTCTTATGCTGTGCTTTCCTATATTGAGACATCAATAATATTCTATGGGTTTTGCAAGTTTTTTTATATTTTTGCAAGATGCAAAATTAAAACTAATTTCATATTTTACAAAATACAGATAGCTGTCATGATGAAATTCATCAAGTCCTGCATTTGTTTCCTGTCCATCGCGGCAATGCTGGCCATGCCTCTTCCTTCAGCTGCTGACGGAGGACAGTCCAGGCTTGAACTGAAGACCGTGGTGCTCGACCCGGGACACGGCGGAAAGGACCCCGGATGTGTGAGCCGGGACCGGAAGACATACGAGAAGAACCTCACGCTGTCGATTGCCAGGCTTCTCGGCCAGAAGATAAACCAGGCATATCCCGATGTCAATGTCATCTATACCCGTACCACGGACAAGTACATCACACTCAATGACAGGGCGGAGATTGCTAACAGAAATCATGCCGACCTTTTCATCTCGATCCATATAAACTCCTTTACCAATCCTTCCACCAACGGTTTTTCGGCCCATATCCTCGGGCAGTCAAGGGACAAGAACAGGGACCTTTTCTCATATAATATGGATGTCTGCCGGAGGGAGAACTCGGTAATACTTCTGGAGGAGGACTATACAACCAAATATCAGGGCTTCGACCCCAATGACCCGGAGTCATTCATTTTCTTCAACCTGATGCAGAACGCCTTCTATGAGCAGAGCCTTCTTTTTGCGGCAGATGTGGAGAGGGAGCTGTCCAAAGGCCCTATAACGCATAGCAGGGGCATTTCGCAGGACCCGTTCTATGTGCTGTGGAAAACTACCATGCCGGCAGTGCTTATCGAGGTTGGCTTCATATCCAATGCCGCGGACCTCAGGACCATGAACTCTTCCGCCGGCAAGGATGCCATCGCGGACAGGCTGTTCTCGGCTTTCAGGAGTTTCAAGACCAAATACGACGGCAGCCTTGACCTGTCTTCGGCGCAGACTTCCCGGCCGGCTGCACAGTCCGACGTGCAGGACAGCGGCGAAGACATCCGGTACGGAGTCCAGATACTTGCGCTGAGCAAGAGGCTGAAGTCCGGGGACAAGGCGCTGAAAGGCTATGTGCCGGAAATATATCCTGCAGGCAAGGTGTATAAGTATGTTGTAGGCATATCTTCATCCGAAGACGAGGCCAGGGATACTTTCCGTTCGGTCAGGCGGAGGTTTCCGGACTCGTTCCCCGTCAAGATCATTGACGGCAAGGTGTCTCCTCTATAGGTACTGACCCGGTGGACAAACAGATTAATCCGGCAGAAATGAAAGCAAGCAAAGAACTCAAGATCGGTATTTTTGTCATAGTAGTGCTGGCAGTCTCTTTCGTGATAATCAATTTCCTGAGAGAGAAGGACCTTTTCAACAGGCAGATGGAGATATCATCCGTCTATCAGGACGTGCAGGGACTGACATTGTCTGCCCCGGTATATATTAAAGGGTATAAGGCCGGCTCGGTCACGGACATCGCGTATGACGGGGAATCCGGGAATTTTACCGTCACATGTTCCGTAGCCAAGGGATTCATGCTGCCCGATGATTCCAGGATGGATATCTTCAGTGTGGATATCATGGGCGGGAAAGGTATCGATATTGTCCCGGGCTCTTCTTCCGCACATCTCTCTGACGGGGACATGATAGCCGGTGCCGTACGGACCGATATGCTTGCTTCGCTTCAGGAAAGCCTTCCGCAGCTGATATTGAAGCTGGACTCCCTTGCCGACAGCCTCGGGACAGTTGCAGGCAATATCAACGCCGTGCTTGATGAGGAAACCCGTGCCGGCATATCCGGGTCTGTCCGTCATCTTGAGGACATTCTCGAAGATATCGACAGGATTGCATCGGCGGCAGGCAGCCGCTCGGATGATATCGGGGAATTCCTCGACAACCTGGCCTATGTCTCATCAAGGCTCGTGTCGGTAACGGACAAGGCGGATGCCGCCATGTCAGGTATCGGCGGGACAGCCGCAGCCCTCGACAGTGCGGACATAGCCGGGATGGTCGCATCTGTCAGGGAGCTTGCCGAGGCAATCGCTTCCCCGGAAGGCACTGTCGGACGTCTTCTCTCCGATGACGGGGTATATGAATCCGTCGGCTCCCTTGTATCGAGACTTGACAGCCTCGTTATGAAAATCGAGGAAAATCCGAGGAAATACGTCAGGATTTCACTGTTCTGATCCCTTCCGGATGTATCTGACAGGCATTTTTCCAATCTTGAATTATTCTAAATACGGAGTATTCCAGTTTCAATAATTTACGAAATAGTGTCATTGTAAGTTGTTGGTTATAATGATTTTATAATTTAAACGTTTCGCTTTAGGGAAAACGTTTGGAATGTAAAATAAAATTAAAATACAATAGATAAATTAATTTTTTATTACTTTTTTTTCCTCAATTTTGCCATTCCTTTCAGAAGCGGTATTGCTTCAGTTAATCCAGGGATCAGAAAGATATGGCGGAAGAGAAACACATAATGGTATGGGACAGGTGTCTGAATGTAATCAGCCAGATTGTCGAGCCACAGCATTTCAACACGTGGTTCAAGCCGATCAGGCCGGTTGCGATGCAGGACTCCACACTCGAAGTGGAGGTCCCGTCCGAATTTTTCCGTGAATATCTCGAGGAATATTATCTGGATGTGCTGAAGAAGACTCTCAGGCGAGAGATAGGGTCGGATGCCAGGCTGGTATACCGCGTGCGGCCTGTAGCAGTGGAGCCGCCTATGAGATATCCGGGGTCACATGGCAATACTCCGGTCAACAAGACCATTACCATACCGACTTATCCTCACGGGAATCCAGGCCCGTTCGTATATCCTGGACTGCAGCGCGTGCAGGTTAATCCTCAGCTTAATCCGGTATACTGTTTCGGGAATCTCGTGGAGGGGGAGTGCAACAAGATGGGCATCACTGCCGGAGAAAGCATTTCCACGGCTCCCGGCAAGACGGCTTTTAACCCGCTCTTCCTTTTCGGCGGGCCGGGACTCGGGAAGACGCACATAGCCCAGGCGATCGGTATAGCCATCAAGGAGAAATATCCTGAGCTGGTTGTCCTCTACGTACCGGCTAACAGGTTCAAGACACAGTACATGGATGCTGTCAATGTCAATAACAAGCTGACAGACTTCCTTGCCTTCTATATGAAGATGGATGTCCTGATAGTCGATGATATCCAGGAGCTTGCATCCCCGGGTGCACAGAATGCATTCTTCCATATATTCAATCATCTGCATCAGCACGGGAAGCAGCTGATATTCACATCGGACAGACCTCCTGTCGAGCTTGAGAAGTTTGAGGAAAGGCTGCTTTCAAGGCTGAAATGGGGATTGTCAGTGGAGCTTCAGCGGCCGGACTTCGCGACCAGGCTTGCCATGCTCAAGGCACGCAGCTTCAGGGAAGGCGTCGAGCTCAGCGACGATGTTCTCATATTCCTCGCCACGAGGATAACCTCCAACTTCAGGGAGCTTGAAGGCGCATTGATTTCATTGATAGCCAATGCTACACTTGCCCATAAGCCTGTTACTGTCGAGCTGGCGGGCGAAATCACGGACAAGATTGTCGGGGAGCAGAAGAACGAGATTACGATAGACAAGGTGCAGAAGACGGTATGTGACTATTTCAACATATCAAGGGAAGACCTTCTCTCCAAGTCCCGCAAGAGGCAGATAGTCCAGGCCAGGCAGATTGCCATGTATATGAGCCGCAACTTCATCAATTGCTCTCTTGCCACCATCGGGGCTGCAACCGGAGGCAAGGACCATGCAACAGTCTTGCATGCATGTACGACAGTCTCCGACCTCATGGCTTTTGACAGGACATTCAGGCAGTATGTCTCCGATATAGAGAAGATGCTGGCACCGGCAGGCAGATAACAACTAACACATATAAGATATGACCTCAGAGGAAGTTCTGTCCATTTTCAGGGAAATCACCGAGATTCCCCGCGAATCCGGACATGAGGAGAAGATTATAGCCTGGCTTCAGGATTTCGCACGCAGGCATTCGCTTGAATGCAAGACTGATGAAGCCGGTAATGTGCTTATTGTCAAGGAAGCGGACCCCGGTATGGAGGAAGTGCCTGCAATAGTCCTGCAGAGTCATTCCGACATGGTCTGTGAAAAGAATTCCGGCGTGTCCCACGATTTTTCCCGCGACCCTATCAGATATGTCATAGAGAACGGGTGGATGATAGCAAAGGACACCACTCTCGGGGCAGACTGCGGAATCGGGATGGCCGCCCAGCTTGCAGCGGTTACCGGCAATCTCAGGACCGGAAGGATAGAGGCTCTCTTTACTGTCGCTGAAGAGACAGGCCTTGACGGGGCAAAGGCCCTCAAGCCGGGATTCATTTCCGGCAGGATTCTCATCAATCTCGACTCCGAGGACGAAGGGGAGCTTTTCATTGGATGTGCAGGCGGTATAGATACAACTGCATATTTCAGCTATACACATGAAGAGATTGTTCCCGAAGATTTCAGATACTATAATGTGAAGGTATCCGACTGTATCGGGGGACACAGCGGAGATGATATAGACAAGGGAAGGGCCAATGCCGTCAACATTCTCGCAAGATTCCTCTATTCCCAGTCCGATAAGGGCTTCAGGCTTGTCAGGATAGACGGGGGCAACAAGCGGAACGCAATTGCACGTGAAGCGGAAGCGGATGTGGCCGTACCGGTTTCCATGGCAGAGGCCTTTGCCGCTGCCTTCAGTTCGTTTGCCGCCGATGTTAAGTCGGAGTTTGCCGTGACAGACTCAGGCATATCGTTCCTGTGCGAGGAAACTGCACCGGTCAGGGACGTCATTGACAGGTGTACTTCCGATGCCCTTGTCACTTCTCTTTTCGCTGCCCCGCATGGAGTGCTCGCGATGAGCCCTGATATTCCGGGGCTTGTCGAGACATCGACCAATCTTGCCTCTGTCAAGATGCTTCAGGACAATGTCATCAGGGTCGGCACGAGCCAGAGGAGCTCGGTAATATCGGAGATGAGGGCAGCTGCAATGAAGGTAGAGGCATGCTTCAGGCTGGCAGGTGCAAGAGTCAGCCATGAATCGGAATATCCGGGATGGAAACCGGATACGCATTCGGATCTCCTTTCAAGATGTGTCGCATCCTATGTCCGGCTGTTCGGGCAGGAGCCTAAGGTCCGGGCAATCCATGCAGGTCTTGAGTGCGGACTTTTCCTCGAGAAATATCCGGACCTGGACATGATTTCTTTCGGCCCGACATTGCGTGGAGTGCATGCTCCGGGTGAAAGGCTGGACCTTGCATCTCTGGACAGATTCGTACGTTTCCTGGAGGATATACTCGTCAACTATCAGAAGTAATATCATGGTCAAGATTGCCCCGTCAATGCTGTCTGCGGATTTCCTGCATCTCGGAAGGGATGTGGAGATGGTCAACCGTAATGCAGATCTGTTTCATCTCGACATAATGGACGGTGTCCAGGTGCCAAATATATCATACGGGTTCCCGGTGGTGGAAGCCATAGCCCGTAAGGCGGAACTTCCGCTCGATGCGCATCTGATGATTGTGCATCCTGAGAAGTATGTCGAGCGGTTCGCTGCAGCTGGTGCAGGGATGATAAGTTTCCATGTAGAGGCTGCAGATGATCCGGCAGGTGTCCTCAGGCTCATAAGGTCAACCGGGGTCGAGGCCGGTCTGGCATTCAATCCGGATTTCCCAGTGGACATGCTCCAGCCTTATCTGGAAGAATGTGATTTTGTCGTGATGATGTCCGTGTTTGCCGGCTTCGGCGGCCAGAAGTTCATCGAATCTACATGGGAGAGGCTTCCTGCACTGAAATCCGAAATCATGTCCAGGGGTCTCTCATGCAGGATTGAGGTTGACGGAGGCGTCTCGCCTGCCAATGCCCGCGCCCTTGCCGAGGCCGGAGCCGATATTCTTGTTGCCGGAAGCGCGGTATTCAAGTCGGAGGATCCCGCAGGCACCATACGCATGATGAGAGGCTGACAGGCGTCCCTATATTACATAGGAAACCTCCTTGAAGGCGAATTCGCTGATTCCTTCCCCAGGAATCTCTATCCTTATGCAGGCATTTTCCCCTACACCGCGGATAATGCCCTGGAATCTCCTGCCGGTACGGCAGTCTGTGAAACCGTGAAGTTCATCCTTCCTGTACAGTCGTGAGAGATATCTGTCCCTGACTGACTCCATGCCGTCTGCTGTACCTGTCTGGTCCATAAGGGACAGAAAAATGTCCGCAAGACGTTCCACGGCCTGACGTGGCATGTATGTCATACCCGTAATGTCCTTCATCGATACCGGATTGGGGATTTCTGGGGGGAATTCCGTCTGGTTCATGTTAAGGCCGATACCGATGATGCTTGAGGCGACCTGGGCACCCCTGATCCTGTGCTCGATGAGAATCCCGCATATCTTGCTGTCATTGACATAGATGTCATTGGGCCATTTGATTCTTGCGCTGATGCCGTTCTCTTCGAGGAAATCTGCAACTGCCAACGCGGCACATTCGCTTATGGCGAACTGTTCCGATGCCGGAAGGCCCGGGAAACGGTCTCCGAATGATATCGCTATGCTGAATGTCAGATTCTCCCATGGACGGCTGGTCCATCTGCTGCCACGCTGTCCGCGCCCCGCTGTCTGGAAACCTGCGGCAATGACTGACATGTTGTCAATGCTGTCATGCCGCCTTTCGGCTTCACTGTTAGTGGAATCAGTTGATTCAAGCCATATAATGTCATACTTTTTTCCCATTGGTGCAGATTTTGCTTATCTTTGTGCCTGCAAATTTAATAAATTCAAGAAGAGAATGGACAATAAGGAACTTCAGGTTATTGCAGATGCGATGGCCGAGAAGAAAGGGCAGGATATCGTATCGCTTGACCTAAAGTCAATAGGGACTGCCATATCGGATTATTTCATAGTGTGCAATGCGGACTCGACAACAAATGTCTCTGCCATAGCGGACAATATAGAAGACCGGATGGCCGAGAAATGCGGCCGCAGGGTCCTTCGTTCGCAGGGGAAGGAGAACGCCTTCTGGATTATCCTCGATTACGGGGACATCGTTGTGCACATATTCCAGACACCTATGAGGAATTTCTACCGTCTTGAAGACCTCTGGTCCGATGCAGAACGCAAGGACTATACTTATGTCGAATAATTTTCCGCAGAAACAGATGGACAACAAGAATATCAACGGAATGCCGGGAGGCAAGTCCCCAAGGGGAAGACGGCCTTTCGCTTTCAGCATGTCCTGGTTCTATATCATCCTGATATTCGGTATCATATGGATGTTCTTCAACCATGGCGGTGCAAATCCGCAGAAAATCGAGTGGGACGATGTCAAGGCCCAGATAGAGGCCGGTGACGTCAAGGAGATAGTATTTGTAAGGAATGATTTCGAAGGCAGGGTAACAATTAAGCCTGACAGACTGGAGAAATATGCCGGCCTGTTCGGCGGTGCCGTACCCAAGAAATCCCCGCATTTCATCTTCCTCGTATCCGGGAGCTTCAATCCCGAGGAGACATTCGGCGCGCTTAATGAATCCCTGCCTGAGGACAGCCGCTTCAAGGTCATAATTGAAAATGACAACAAGGTGTGGAGTTCAGTGCTGGAATGGCTGCTCTTCCCGATGCTTCTGATTGCCATGTGGATATTTATGTTCAGAGGCATGAACAGGGGGGCCGGAGGCACCGGACCGGGCAATATCTTCAATGTCGGGAAGTCGACAGGCAAGCTTGCCGAAAAAGAGAACATCAAGGTGACATTCAAGGATGTAGCCGGCCTGTACGGGGCGAAGGATGAAGTGATGGAGATAGTCGATTTCCTGAAGAATCCCAAGAAATATACCGCCCTGGGCGGCAAGATTCCGAAGGGAGCATTGCTTGTAGGCCCTCCGGGTACAGGCAAGACCCTGCTGGCCAAGGCCGTGGCAGGGGAGGCGAATGTGCCGTTCTTCTCGATATCAGGCTCGGACTTTGTCGAGATGTTTGTCGGTGTCGGTGCATCCAGGGTCAGGGACCTGTTCCGTCAGGCCAAGGAGAAGGCACCATGCATAGTATTCATCGACGAGATTGACGCAGTGGGCAGGGCAAGAGGAAAGAATGTCGGCTTTTCATCCAATGATGAAAGGGAGAATACATTGAACCAGCTCCTTACCGAAATGGACGGCTTCGACTCCAACTCGGGTGTCATAATACTTGCTGCGACAAACCGGGCGGATATCCTGGACAAGGCCTTGCTGAGGGCGGGAAGATTCGACAGGCAGATACATGTGGACCTTCCGGACCTGAATGAAAGGATGGAGATTTTCAAGGTGCACATCAAGGGGCTTAAGCTGAGCCCGGACTTTGATGTCGAATTCCTTGCAAAGCATACCCCGGGGTTCTCGGGAGCCGACATCGCAAATGTCTGCAACGAGGCTGCACTTACCGCAGCGCGGCACAACAAGGCAGAGATCGACAGGCAGGATTTCCTCGATGCCGTTGACAGGATCATAGGCGGACTTGAGAGGAAGAACACCATAATCACACCGTCCGAGAAACGTTCCATCGCATTCCACGAGGCAGGGCATGCGACTGTAAGCTGGCTGCTTCCATATGCGAATCCTCTGTTCAAGGTAACAATCGTCCCGAGAGGCCAGTCTCTCGGAGCCGCGTGGTATCTTCCTGAGGAGAGGAAGCTCGTGACCAGGGAACAGATGATGGATGAGATGTGCTCGCTCATCGGCGGACGTGTCGCGGAGGAAATCGTCAACGGACAGCCGTCCACAGGTGCCCTTAACGACCTTGAGCGGCTTACCAAGCAGGCATATGCGATGGTTACGTATTATGGAATGAGCGACAAGGTAGGGACCCTGTCATTCTATGACTCCACCGGGTCAAGGGGCTACGAACTTTCCAAACCGTACAGCGAGAAGACTGCAGAGCTGATTGACAGCGAGGTCAAGGCACTGATTGCCAAGATTCATGACAGGACCATGAAAATCCTGACAGACAACCGCGAAGGATTCGAGAAGCTCGCATCCCTTCTGCTCGAGAAGGAGGTCATATTCTCCGATGACCTGGAGAAGATATTCGGGCCGAGAGCCAATACCGATGCCGTGATGCCGCAGGAAGACAGGAAGCATGAATGACATGAAGAATCTGATACAAAGAACATTGTCCGGCATCCTTGTCATTGCGGCAATCGTCGCCGGACTCCTGCTCGGGAAATATTTTTTCTGCGGCCTCATGATTGTGCTTATGCTGTGCATCATGAAGGAATATTTCAGGATGACGATGGGAAACGAATACCGTTTCTCCCAGATTCTGGCGATGTTTGCAGCCGTGACACTTTTCGTGCTGACATTCCTGTACATGGGATTCAATCTTCCGGGAAGGCTTGTCATGCTGGCTTTCATCCCGATTTTCGTCGTCATGATCAATTCCCTCTATGTGAAGGATAAGACAGATTTCGGGAAATTCGCATTCATCTATACCGCATTGCTGTATATAGCGGTCCCGATGACCCTGACTAATTTTGCTGTGTTCCGCTTTATCGGGGCATATGACGGGGTTCTCCTCCTCTGTTTCTTCGCCATCATATGGGCTTCAGATGTAGGCGCCTATGTCTTCGGTATAACGCTCGGGCAGAAGTACGGGAAGAAACTCTTCCCTGCCGTATCTCCGAAGAAGTCGTGGATAGGGTTCTGGGGAGGGCTGCTGCTTGCAGTTGCCGTAGCTGTCGTCCTGAATTGTACGGGACTGTTCAGATACCCTCTTTATCACTGCATCATCATGGCTGTGCTGATGAACATTGCCGGAGTGTATGGCGACCTGATAGAGTCTCAGTGGAAAAGGCACTATGCAATCAAGGATTCCGGCTCTGTAATACCGGGCCATGGCGGTATCTGGGACAGGTTCGACAGTGCCCTCATGGCGATTCCGGCAGGAGTCATATATCTGGTTGTGCTCAACATACTTTAGTATTGGAAATTTTTTCTTAAATTTGCAGGATGAAACGCAGAAAAGTAATGACAATACATAAAGACGGGCGCAGAACCATTCTCGGGATCTGGATGCTTTGTGCAGTCCTGATCTACCTGTCTCTGCATTTCATCGACTGCAAGTACATATCATATCCACTTGCGGCAATCCCCGCATTCCTGATGGGTTTTGTATTCTATTTCTTCCGCGTGCCAAGAAGAGCGGCCGTTGAAGGCGAGAATGTCGTCACATCCGCAGCCGACGGGGAAGTCGTCATCGTTGACAAGGTATATGAGGATGAATATATACATGGGGAATGCATACAGGTCTCCGTATATATGGATTTCTTCAATGTCCATGTCAATTTCTGGCCTATATCAGGAGAAGTATCCTATTACAGGTATCATCCCGGAAAATATTTCCTCGCATTCATGCCCAAGGCATCGGAGCTTAATGAACACACATCAGTAGCCATCCGCAACGGGAGGGGAGAGGTGTTCTTCAAGCAGATTGCCGGCACCTTCGCCAGGAGAATCGTCTCGTATGCCAAGGTCGGCAATTCGGGAGTGAAAGGGGAGCAGTGCGGGATAATAAAGTTCGGTTCCAGGGTGGACATGTTCCTTCCGCTTGACGCGGACATCAAGGTCCAGGTAGGGGATTATGTCAAAGCCTGTGAATCTGTAATAGCAGAATTATAGTGGCATAAAGCCGAAACCATAAATTCAAAGATGAAAGAAAACATCAGCAGTACACCATCGTTGCCGGAACCGGAAAGCAACACAGATGACGCGGTGCCCTTGCCGTGCTCGTCTCATGTAATCAGCGGAAATGTAAAACCTAAAGGCATGGTTATATGAGCGAGATTTTCATAATAATATTCCTTATCCTGCTGAACGGCATATTCGCAATGTCGGAAATGGCGGTAATTTCAGCCAGGAAATCAAATCTGCAGGCAGATGCCAATAAAGGCAGCAGGGCGGCTAAGACTGCACTCAAGCTGTCGTCTGATCCGGACAAGTTCCTTTCTGCAGTCCAGATAGGCATCACTCTAATAGGTATTCTTACCGGTATATTCTCAGGGAACAGGATAGCTGAGGCTTTTGCCGGAGTCCTTACAGGCATCGGCCTCTCACAGGGGCTTGCTGCAGCGATATCGCAGGCCATAATCGTAATCCTGGTAACATATCTCAGCATAGTGTTCGGGGAGCTCGTTCCGAAGAGGATTGCACTCAGCGCATCGGAGAGGGTTGCCAAGATTGTTGCCGGTCCTATGAAAGTCATAGCTGTCGTGGCATCCCCGTTCGTATGGCTCCTTGCAAAGAGCACTGCCCTGGTCATAAACATTCTCGGGGTCAAGTCCCAGGAATCAAAGGTCACGGAAGAGGAGATAAAGTCAATTATACAGGAAGGGACAGATGAGGGTGAGGTTTCTCCGGTCGAACAGGATATAGTTGAAAGAGTCTTCGCTCTCGGAGACTTGAAAGTCAATACGATAATGACCCTGAGAGGAGATATTGTATGGCTCGACAGGGAAATGAGCGAGACAGAGATCCGCAATACAATCGAAGAGAACCTTTTCGAGGCATATCCTGTGACTGACGGGGACCTTGACCATGTCATCGGAGTGCTTTCCCTGAAGGATTTTGTCCTTAATATCGGGAAACCGGGCTTCAATATCGAGTCCATGATACACGAGCCGGTGTATTTCCACGAGAACATGAGTGTGTATGCTGTGCTGGAGCAGATGAAGAAGAAGAAGATAAGCAGGGCCCTTGTATGCGATGAATACGGGTTCTGTTCAGGAATCATCACGCTCAAGGACATCATGGAGGCACTGGTCGGTATCGTCAATGACGACCACCAGAAGGAGCCGGATATCATACCGCGTCATGACAATGACGGATGGCTGGTCGACGGACAATGCTCAATGTATGATTTCAGGATGTTCTTCGATATCGATGACAATGACTCCGATTCTGAATATACCACTGTAGGCGGGCTCATTCTCGATGAACTCGAACACGTCCCTGTTGCAGGGGAAAAGGCTGTATGGAGGGATTTCTCCTTTGAAGTCGTTGATATGGACGGAGCCAGGATCGACAAGGTAATTGTCAAGCGGGCCCCGCAGCCGGAACCGGATACTGAAAAATCCGCGGAAGACAGCTCTAAATGACCTGATGGCTGTCGGCTTCGATGAGTTCGAGCAGCCTGTCGATAGCTTCAGTCTCCGGGACATGCCGCAGGACAGGATTCTTTCCCTTATAGATTGAGACCTTGTGGTCTCCTTCCCCGACATATCCCCAGTCTGCGTCAGCCATCTCGCCTGGACCATTTACAATGCAGCCCATGACTGCAATGACCATCCCTTTCAGATGCGAGGTACGGCGTTTGACCTCGTTGAATGTCTCTTCAAGATTGTACATTGTCCTTCCGCATCCCGGACATGCTATATATTCGGGACGGTAGAATTTTCTGCGGGTGGCCTGCATGAGTTCATCGCACAGGTATGCTGCTTCATCAGTTCCGTCAAGCACGACAGTGCCCTTGCCCGGACAGGAGTATTCCCCCTTCAGTACAATATTATCGATATCCCTGTCAAGAAGGCGTTTCCCGAAGTCGCATGCAAAGTCGATGACGAGATCCTCCCTGGAAAGTGCGCGGTAAGTGGCAGTCGCATTGCGGTCCTCAAGGGAGAGTGAGACCATAGATGAGTGCCGTTTCCCGTCATATCTGTCAGCTATGTGCCTTGCTACAGGTATTTCATTGACAGGGTCTTCCGTCAGGGAGACCCTGATTGTATCCCCGATACCTTCCGACAGGAGGGCTGATATGCCGGCTGCCGATTTCATCCTTCCTGCATCTCCGTTGCCGGCTTCCGTGACACCGAGATGTACAGGGAAGACGAGTCCCTTGCGCTTCATCTCGGCATAGAGCAGGCGGTAAGCCTCTACCATGACTATGGTATTGCTGGCTTTCAGGGATATGACGACGTTATAGAAGTCATTTGCCGCACACATGTCAAGCCATTCCATGGCCGCTTCTTTCATGGCATTTGGGGTGTTCCCGTAAAGAGTAGTGATCCTCTCGCCGAGTGACCCGTGGTTAAGGCCTATGCGGACAGCTGTACCGCATCTTCTGCAGACTTCCACAAGTCTTGCGAACTGCAGTTTAGCCTGTTCATGGTCCCTGTGGAAATTCCCTGGATTTATCCTTACCTTCTCCACAATTTCAGCTGCAGCTACGGCTATTTCCGAAGAGAAATGCACGTCTGCCACCAACGGTGTCCCTATGCCTTCCGCCCTGAGGCGTTCCCTGATTGTCTTAAGGGCCTCCACTTCCTTCATGCCGGGAACAGTAAGCCTTATCAGCTCCGCACCGGCCCTGTACATGCGTCTGCACTGGTTGAGCGTCGCTTCAATATCGGCAGTATGTGTGTTGCACATTGTCTGGACTGCTACCGGGTGTCCTTTGCCGATGACGATATTTCCGATTTTAGCTTCAATGTATTTCATGTTCCTGGTATTTTTACTTTAATCTCTGGTTTGGGGAGTGTTCGCATCGAGTATGTCTATTGCCTCTATCTGTTCCCTGGCTTCCTTCCTGAGCTGGTGCCTTGTCTTTCCTGTCCGCTTTGTCAGCTGGAAGTGCAGGCCGGCGGAAATGATAATGTTCGATGGATAGGCGTATCTGTAATAGTACTGGCTGTAGTAATCCGGATCGTACAGTGTGCCCATGGAATATTTGTACATTGCAGTGATGTGTATCTCGACCGGGTCGAATACAAAGCCGAATCCCGCACCGCCCTTGATTCCGTAGTCAAACCTCCTGTCCGTGGCCAGGAATGCATCCTGGATTTCAGGGGCGACAGAAGGCCCCGTCCTGTGTATGCTCAGCCTGTATCCGGCGAAGAAGCCTATGTTTGCGATTATCTTCATTTTCCAGAAATCCACATGGCAATGTGCCATGACAGGCACTTCAATGACATTCATTACTGCCTGATGCGCCCCTTCCACATCCGGAGTATAGCCTTTGTCGTCCTCTTTGAAGCGGTATCCTTCCTGTGTGTAGACAATCCCGGCCTGAAAGCCGAAGTATGGCATGTACCCGAACATCTTGCCGTATCTCGTATACATTATCCCGATATTGTAGGGAACCGTCAGGAACCCCTGCTGCATGGTCGGGTTCCACATGACCTGGCTCAGTCCGATGCCATACTGGATTCCGATCATTGAATAGTCGTTTATCACATTCTTCTTCCTGATGTCTAATGAATCAAGATATGCGGTGGCAACCGTGTCCGCAAGGATATCCTCATATGTCAGCTGTCCGATCCTGGATGAAATGTCCGTCGAGTCGGCATTATGGCCGGATGCGGCATGGCCTCTGGCCTGCGCAGCATGTGATGCCAGCATTGCGGCAATGAAGACTATGGATAATGCCGTAATATAAGTTTTCTTCATATCAGTCCTATTTGAACATTTCTCCCACATCGATAGTCTGCTCCAGTTCGGTCATTTCCGGTATGTCAATCAGGAATGTCCCGTTTTCAAGCCTGTAGAACTTGACTTTTTCGGGCTGCTTGTGCTCCAGGAGGTTGCCCGTATCGACAAGCCCGTTCCTGTTCAGGTCTTCTGTCAGCCTGATGGAATACTTGCCGGCCTTCAGATACGGGAAGCGCAGCGTCCTGTCGCTGTCGATGATATATGACCGGAGGACCTGGTCACGCTTCTCATTCAGCAGGTCTACAATATACTTGTTGCGGACATTGTTCATGACCACGGACATTGTGCTCAGCTTGTCATCATTCGGCAGGGATACCTTCACTTCGAGACTGTCATTGTAGAATCCGTTTATGTCCTTGAATTTCCTGTGCGGCACCTTGAGGTAATATTCATATCCCGGCAGCATGGTAACCCCAGGCGTTACGATGTATTTCCTCAAATTCAGGGAGTCCTGATGTACGGTGTACTTTTCCTTGACTTCCTGCTGCTTCGGGTTGACATACCAGAATTCGAGAGAGTCAAAGGCCTCTTCGACCACAGGATACTTGAATTCAATCGCATATCCGTACTGTTCGATTGTCTCTGGCTCGGCAGTCACGGTAAATACAGCAGTGGTATCCTCTTTCTTTATGTCTCTTGAAGAGCTCTTGGCAGCCCCTATCTGTCGCGGCTTAGCAAGCTTCACTTCTTCCGTGAACGGGACAAGCACCCCGAGTGTGTCTGTCTTCATGTAATTGACATAGAGGTGCAGGGTGTCCGGCTGCTTCCTCGGGTCGTTGACCCAGATTTCAAGGCTGTCCTGCTCAAGGTTGAACTGGGTTATCAGCTTTTCATGAGGGACTTCAGCAATCCATACCGAGTCAATCTGCGCATATGGGGCCATGAATGTGATGTATGCCGTCCGCTCCCCGAGACGTTCCTTGTTGACAATCATCTGTTTTGAAGGTGTCTCGCGGAACATGTTCAGCTCATATTCAGTCTTTCTGGCCAGACATGCAAGCGTATCAGTCATCAGATATTTCATGACTTCCGGCAGGGAATCGTTCACAACCGTTACAGGGCGGACGAGACTGTCCCAGAATGCAATCAGTTCGTTATTCTCTGCCTGGTACTTGTTGTCATTGTTGTCATCCTTTACGGCATACAGCCTGTAGAGCGTATCCTGTATGTTCCTGAGGCAGAAATATCCCCAGTCGTCGGTCTTTCCGGCAGCAACCGGACGTTCCTTGAATACGGCCGAGTCCGCGTGGTCCTTGTACAGCATCACTGTAACGCCTTTCATCGGCATAAGGGTGTTGCAGTCCTGGACTACGCCTGTTATCATCATTGAGTCAAGGGTGTGTCCGGTCGAGAATGCGAGGGTATATCCCGGGAACATGTTCCCTTCGTTGTTGTCGGCAATCGCATTCGTGACATCGAGAGTATATGTCCTGTTTGAGTCCAGGTCATTCTCGAAAGAGACGATTACGCTTTTCCCTTTAAGCCTGTATTTCGGTCTCTTCTCCATCGGAGGTGAGAGGAAGATGCTCTGCTGGTCCTTTACGGTCACGAACTCATCGAACTTGAACATCAGATGCGTCTTGTGGACCGGGACATGCGTAGCTCCGGGGTACGGGAAAATCTCGACCAGTACCGGAGGAATGGTATCTTTGGGTCCTCCGCTTGGCGGAGTGGTGGTGTTTGCGCAGGAATGCGAGAAAAGGACTGTACCGAGTATCAGCCCTACCGGAATTACCGGAAAGTATTTTTCAAGAAAACGTTTCATCTGTCCCTGTTTGACATTTCAATCATATGGCCGGCGTCATCCGCCGGTGCGGCTGTCTGTCAATCTTCGTGCCGTTACATGTCCGTACGGACGACACTCTGTATGCCTTCAATCTTTTTCAGTTTCTTTATCAGTTTCTCCAGGTCTTCCCTGTCATGGACATAAAGGTCGATGTATCCCTCAAATACACCGCCTTCCGTACCGAGATAGAATCTCCGGATATTCACGCTCATCACAAGAGATATATACCTTGAGATTTCATTTATTATCCCCATCCTGTCGAATCCCTTCAGTGACAGCCTGACAAGGAATGATCCGTCCGAGGTCTCTCCGCCCTTCCATTCAGGCACCACTATCCTGTCCCCATGCTTGGCGGCGATGCTGTTCGCGACCGGACAGCTTTTCTTGTGGACAGTAATTGTCCCGTCGGATGCCATGAAGCCGACGACACTGTCCCCGGGTATCGGATTGCAGCAGGTCGCTATCACATATTTATGTCCGGTGTCATTGACGTCATCGATGACATAGCTGTTCTTCCTGTTTCTGTCCTTTTCCTTCCCCTTGAACCATCCGAAATTCCATGGGCGAGATTTCCCGGACCTTACTGAACCGCTCCTGATAATCTCTTCAAGATTGTTGAGCTTAAGGATACCCGTACCGACCCTGAAATAGAGTTCGTCTTCATCCCCTTCGAATATCTCGTACCCGTCAAGGAGGGCATTGACGGTATCCTGGTCAAGTTTCCTCCCGATTGAGGCGAGCTGCTCGGAAAGCATCTTCCTGCCGATGCGTATGCTTTCCTGCCGTTCTCCCTTGAAATAGTCCAGAACGATGGACTTTGCCTTGCGGGTCTGGAGAAACTGTAGCCATTCCCTTTTCGGCTTCTCGTTCTCCGCGGTAATTATCTCGACCTGGTCGCCCGTCCTCAGTTCGTATGAGAGCGGGACCAGTTTCATGTTTACCTTGGCTGCTATCGCCCGGTTGCCGATCTCGGTATGGATGGAGTATGCGAAATCAAGTGCCGTAGCACCTTTCTGGATGCGTTTCTGGTCTCCCTTAGGGGTAAATACAAAGATGTCGGAAGTGGTAAGGTCATTGTGGATGATATCGAGGAGTTCCAGGGCATTCACATCAGGGTCCACAAGGATTTCCTTGACCTTGTTGATCCATTTGTCCATTTCACTGTCATTCTCTCCCACGAATCCGTCCTTCTTGTATGCCCAGTGGGCCGCAATGCCTTTCTCGGCGATGTCATCCATGCGCCTGGTGCGTATCTGGACCTCTATCCATATTCCCGAGTCGCTCATCACTGTACAGTGCAGTGCCTCGTAGCCATTGTTCTTGGGATGCTTGACCCAGTCCCTGATCCTGTCGCTCTTGTACCGGTATATCCCTGTGATGATTGAAAATACATGATAGCACTGGTCGCGTTCGCTTTCGTGCGAAGCCGTTTCCGGGCTGAATATGATCCGGACGGCATACAGGTCGTAGATCTGGTCGAATGTTATGTTCTTCGTGACCATCTTGTGCCAGATGGAATACGGGGTCTTGACACGTTTCTTTATCTCGAAATTGAAGCCTGCTGCCTTGAGTGCATTGCTGATGGGAAGAATGAATGCATCGATCTCCTTCTCCTTGTCGCTGATATTGCGGTTGATCTTGGCGGTTATGTCATTGAAGACCTCCGGCTCCTTGTACCTCAGCCATATGTCCTCCATTTCCGACTTGACTTCATACAGACCCAGGCGGTGTGCAAGAGGAATGAATATGAACATTGTCTCGCTCAGAATCTTCTCCCGCTTGTATTCAGGCATGAATTCGATTGTCCTGCAGTTGTGCAGCCTGTCGGCAAGCTTGATGAGGACGACCCTGACATCATCGTTCAGCGTCAGGAGAATGCGCTTGAAATTCTCTGCCTGCATGCTCTTCTGCTTCGCCTTGTCTTCGTTGTCAAGGACTGTCTTTATCTTGGTAAGGCCGTCGACAAGGGAGGCAATCTTGTCCCCGAAAAGATTTCTGATGTCATCGACCGTATAGTCCGTATCCTCTACGACATCATGCAGCAGTGCGGCGGAGATGGACTTGTATCCGAGACCTATATTGCATACGACTATCTTCGCCACGGCGATAGGGTGGAGTATGTACGGCTCCCCGGAACGGCGCCGGACACCTTTATGCGCCTCATTCGCAAACTCGAATGCCTTCTGGACGACATCGAGCTCATTCTGGTTGGCGCACCTTTTCCTTGCAGCCTCCTTAAGGTCTGCATAATCCCGTGCTATGACTTCATAGTCAGCCTGAGTAAATTCAGAAACACTCATATCAATAGTTTTTCAATCATCCAAGTTATAATTGTCAACGTTCTGGAACGCATAGGACAGTTCTGCCCCGAACAGTATTATGAACCATCCGAAATTGAGCCAGAACATGAAAAGCGGTATTGCGGCAAGGGCACCGTAGACCGTATTGAGCCTTGTAACGAACAGCTGCGTCTCCAGATACAGATATTGCAGCAGGGTAAATGTGAGGGCGGCGAACAGGGCTGCCTTAAGGGCATGGCTGTATTTTACCGGATAGTTCGGGATGAACTTGTACATCGCCGAGAATGTAAGTACGGCTATGATATAGAACAGCAGCCAGGATACGAAGGACTTCACTTCCTCGAGCTTCAGTATCCCCCAGTCCATGTTGTCGAAGAGGTTGGAATACGAGATTGTCCCTGAAAAGAACAGCATCAGGATGAACGGGGCGATGACCAGCATCATTATGTAGAACCCCAGCCTCTTGAACAGGTTTCTGGACTTGTGCACTTTCCATACATTGTTGAAGACCCGCTCTACCGACATCATCATCCAGATTACAACCCAGAGGAAAAACAGGGAGCTGACAAGCCCCACACCGCTTGTCATGGCAGTGCTGATGATGTTGTCGGCAAATCCCATTATCATGTTGATGATTTCCTGATAGCTGCTGAAGTTCTCATACAGCAGCTCCCGCAGCCTTCCCTCAAGCCCGAGTCCGCCTGTCACTACAAACGTGACGGCGAGGAACGGCACGACAGACATAGTACCGAAGAAGCTCAATGCCACAGCCTGGAAACCTATCTTCTGGGCCGAGAATGTCCGTATGGTAATAATCAGCACCTTGATATACTTGATGAACCTGGCCTTGGCCCGGGAAAGCTCTTCCGGGTCAAGAATCCAGATGTCCTCAGCAAGGAATGTCCTGATGCTGCGCCATATTTTCCTTATGCCTGTCATTGGTCGTGTATGCATGTTGTCATTCCTGGCGGATTTCCTCCTGTCCGAAAAGGAGCATCTGTCCGTCGCTGTCTGCCGGCATGTGGTCCGGAGCTTTGGCTGTGCCTTCCTGCGGAAGCATCTGCATGAAGTCTTCTTCGCTGATTATCCTTACGCCGGATGCAGTCGCTTTCTGGACTTTTTCGGGTCCCGGCTTCTCCCCGGCAATAAGGAATGCTGTCTTTCCGCTTATCGAGCTGCTGCACTTGCCTCCGTTATCGGTAATGAGCTTCTTTATCTTGTCCCTCGGTACAGAGAACACACCGGAGACAACCATTGTCATTCCCTTGAATATATCTGTTACTTGCCCCGCATTCCCTTGTATTGAGAACCTGAGGCCTGCCTTGCGCAGCCTTTCCACCTGTTCCCTGTTGCCTGGGTCCGCAAAAAATGATGTCACGCTGTCGGCTATGACTTCCCCTATATCCTCTGCCTGCAGGAGGTCTTCCCTTGAAGCCGACATCAGCGAATCGATATCCTTGAAATGTCCTGCAAGCTCCTTTGCAGTGGACTCCCCGACATACCTGATCCCGAGTGCATATAGCACATGCTCGAAAGAGACTTCTCTTGATGCGGCAAGGCTTTCAAGGAAACGTGCGGCGGAACGTTCCTTCCATCCGTCCAGCCTGAGGAGGTCCTCCCTTGTCAGGCTGTAGAAATCAGCCGGGGTACGTACAAGTCCGAGATTGTAGAGCTGTTCGATTGTCGCATCTCCTGCAAGGACGTTCATTGCCTTGCGGCTGACAAAATGGACAAGCTTGCCTTTTATCTGTGTGGGGCATCCCGACGTATTCGGGCAGAAGAACTTCGCTTCCCCTTCATCCCTGACCAGGACAGCACCGCAGTCCGGGCATCTTACGGGGAATACGGGGCGCACTTCCGAGCCTGTCCTCATGGACAGTTCGACACCTGTTATCTTGGGTATGATCTCACCGCCTTTCTCGACATACACATGGTCGCCGACACGGATGTCCAGCATCTGCATCTGGTCCGAGTTGTGAAGGGTCGCCCTCTTAACGGATGTCCCGGCAAGCTGGACCGGCTCAAGATTGGCTACAGGTGTCACGGCGCCTGTCCTTCCGACCTGATAGTCTATCGACAGGACCTGCGTGAGCGCCTGCTCGGCCTTGAATTTATAGGCTGTAGCCCAGCGCGGGAATTTGGATGTGTAGCCGAGCTGCCGCTGCAGTTCCAGTTCGTTTACCTTGATGACAATTCCGTCAGTGGCAAAGGGGAGGAACTTCCTCTCCTTGTCCCAGTATCCTATATATTCCTCTATCTCGCCGATGTTCCTGCATACTTTCCTCTTGTCCGATACGGGAAGTCCCCACGCCGAGGCGGCGCGGAGCGCTTCATCGTGTGTGCTGAACGGCAGGTTCTCCCCGAGCATATGATATAATGTGCATTCGAGTCCCCGGTGCCCGACTTCTTTCGGGTCGAGCAGCTTCAGTGAGCCTGATGCGGCGTTGCGCGGATTGGCGAACGGCGGGTCTTCATTCCTTTCCCTCTCCCCGTTGAGCCTGTCGAAAGCCTCGTAGGGCATGTAGATCTCGCCCCTTATCTCGAATTCATCAGGGAAGCCGCTGCCCTTGAGCTCCTGCGGGATATTCCTGATGTGCCTGACATTCACGGTCACATCGTCTCCGATGGTGCCGTCGCCTCTTGTAAGTGCCCTGAAAAGCTTTCCGCCCCTGTAAGTAAGGCATATTGCAGTGCCGTCGAACTTCAGTTCACAGGAAAAGGTAAAGTCCCTTCCTGCAAGCCTGGATGCCCTGGAGACAAATTCCTCGACTTCGCTGATGTCATATGTGTTGCCGAGAGAGAGCATCGGATATCTGTGCGGGAACTGCCTGAACTCCTTGATGCCGGCCCTGGTGTCGTGTCCCGTGGCCAGGTCGCTCCCGACCTTCATTGTCGGCGAATCCGGCGTCGCCAGGACCGGGAACCGCTTTTCTATGGCGATAAGCTCATTCATGAGCATGTCATAGTCGTAGTCGCTGATTTTCGGGGAGTTCTCCACATAGTACAGCCTGTTGTTCTCAGAAATGATATTCCTGAGCTCCTCAGCCCGTATGCGTGCCTGTTCTTCTGTCATTCCGGTCATTTTAATCCTCCAGTCAAAGGCTGGACATATAAATTACAAAATTAACGATTTTTTCGCTGAAACTTGCCTAAAATTTGGCGAAATTGGATAAATTTGCACCGCTTTTAAAACTTTTAATATCATTTAACATGAAAGACGCAGTAATAATCCTTTGCGGTGGCGGTCCTGCCCCGGGAATGAACTCAGTATCAATGAGTGTCGCAAAAACCTTTCTTTCAAGAGGATATAGAGTAATAGGACTTCACGGGGGGTATTCGGGCCTCTTCAGCAATGACCCGCGTACGGAGGACCTGGATTTCTTCAAGGCAGACCGTTATTTCAACAGGGGAGGGTCATACCTCGAGATGAGCCGCTTCAAGCCGACTGACAAGGATTTTGAAGAGAATTTCAACCTCAGCCTGTTCAAGGACAACAATATAAAGCTCCTGGTAACTATCGGTGGAGACGATACTGCTTCTACAGCCAACAGGATATCAAAGTTCCTCGCAGCAAAAAACTATCCTATAGCCAACATACATTGCCCGAAGACCATCGACAATGACCTTCCTCTCCCTGCGAATGCCCCGACTTTCGGATACAATTCCGCAAAGAATGAGGGCGCACACCTTGCAAGGACAATATATGAGGATGCCCGTACTTCAGGGAACTGGCTCATCATTTCAGCGATGGGACGTACATGCGGAAGCCTTGCGCTCGGAATCGGGGAGGCAACCCATTGCCCGATGACCATCATTCCGGAGATGTTCAACAAGACGCAGATGACTCTCGAGAAGATAATCAGGCTCTCTGTATCCGCCATCATCAAGAGGAAGATCATGGGTGTGAACTATGGTACTATTGTCGCTGCCGAAGGTCTCTTCCATAATGAGGAAGTCGCCAAGGAGGCTGCAGATGCCGGAATCCACTTCACATATGACGAGCATGGCCATCCTGAGCTCGGCAAAGTGTCAAAGGCCGTCCTTTTCAACGACATGCTCGAGAAGGAGTTCAAGAAACTCGGCCTCAAGGTAAAGAGCCGCCCTGTGGAGATAGGATACGATGTCCGTTGCCAGGATCCTGTGGCATATGACCTTACATACTGTACTGAACTTGCCATGGGTGTATACCAGCTCTTCAGCGAAGGCAAGACAGGATGCATGGTGTATGTCGATGCATACGGCAATGTCTCTCCGCTTTATCTTGCCGACCTCCAGGATCCGGAGACAGGAAAGATTCCGCCGAGAGTAGTGGATATCAATTCAGGTACTGCCCAGAACTATTACAGGTACATAGCCCACTATCTTACTCCGGACGACTATGAGGCAGCCCGTGAGTATGTCCCGAATCCGGAATACTACGATTTCACGAAGATTCTCGGGTGGTAGGTCCGCGATGTCGCAGAAAACACGTATCTTATAGATAAATGAGTGAAGAAGAGCTGTTTCCGCAGCTCTTCTTCTTTTTGTATATGTGACGTCGTTATGCGATTATATCAATAAAGGAGAATGTTACGATAATGCTAATATAAGAATAAAGTCTTGAATCGTGCAAGGAATACTATGGATTTTCTTTCATATCTCTGGAAATGCAGGAAAAAACGGCATGGCGACAGAGACTTTGGCACTGAAAATGCAGATACATGTCCCGCCTGAATTTACAGATGCATATGGAAAAGATGATAATATACCAGATGCTTCCGAGGCTATGGGGCAGGAGGCAGGCTGCAGAAGGCCGGGATGGAAATCCCGCCGGCAATATCCGTCATGAGAGCATGGTCCGCAGGGGCTCGCTCGAGGACAACGGGACAGGGAAGTTTTCAGATATCGACAGCCCGACACTTGAATACATAAAGTGGCTGGGCTGTTCCCATGTATGGTATACCGGTATCCTGAGGCATTCCACGAAGTCCGCTTCACAGGGCTGTGTCCCTTCGCATCCGCAGTTTGTGAAGGGGGAGGCAGGGTCTCCATATGCAATCGAGGACTATTATGATGTAAATCCGTATCTTGCAGACAATCCTGACAGGAGGATGGAGGAATTCGAGGCTCTTGTCAGGCGTACACACGAGGCCGGTCTGAAAGTGATAATCGATTTTGTGCCTAATCATGTGTCGAGGGACTACGGGAAGATATCAAGACAGTCGAGGATAGTGATGAACGAGCCCGTATTAGGCGAAGGCGATGATACCGGAGAACACTGGACCGAAGAGAACGACTTCTTCTACTATCCCGGGGTGCCGGTAAAGCTGCCTGACGAGGAGGATTTTCTGCAGGAATGCAGATGGCTTGCCGACATGGACTTCGACAGGGAGTACCTTATAATCCCGGCATGGCTTGTCGAAAAAGCCAGGCGGAAGTCCCGGGAGCTGCAGCTTTCCTGCCCGGAAAAGGCCGGGGCCGAATACAGGGCCTTCCTCCATACATACGAAGAGCTGCTGATGCCATACAGGGAAATGCCGGCCAGGGCGACAGGCAACAACTGCTACAGCCCGGCACCAAGCATAAATGACTGGTATGAGACGGTAAAGATAAACTATTGCGACAGCCATAGCGGCACATGGGACAGGATGTATAATGCTGTCCGTTTCTGGGCCGGTAAAGGTGTCGACGGCTTCAGGTGCGACATGGTCGAGCTGGTCCCGGCAGAATTCTTCAGATGGCTCATAGCCGGGATCAGGAAAGAGTTCCCGGGAATTATCTTCATTGCGGAGGTGTATAAGAAGGATTTCTACAGGAAATACATCCGTGAGGTCGGCTTTGACTATCTCTATGACAAGTCGGGGCTGTATGATACCTTGAGGACAGTCGTTGAAAAGAATGTGAACGACAACGGGATGCCTGTAGAGCTCTGGCAGTCCGCCACAGGCATCACAAGGAACTGGCAGTTTCTCGGGGATATCCAGCCGTATATGCTGAATTTCCTCGAGAACCATGACGAACAGAGGTTCGCATCCGGGTTTTTCGGCAGGGACGCGCGCAATTCCTTTGCCGCATTATATGTATCCCTGTATTTCAACAGGGCACCTTTCATGCTTTATTTCGGCGAGGAGACCGGCGAGAAAGGCATGGATGAGGAAGGTTTCAGCGGACTGGACGGAAGGACATCGATTTTTGACTGGTGGCTGCCGGCCTGTTCGGAGACATTGCGCCGGCTGATTGATTCAGGCTCATACAGCCGTATGTCCGGGGCATGGGATGATGAGGACGCCTTTGGAGGAGCCGCAGACAGGGAAGTGTTCAGACGCTATACCGAGGCTCTCCGGTTTGCTGCTTCAGACCCGGCGATTGTTGCAGGAGCGACATATGACCTGTGCTACTGTAATTTCGGTTCCGAGGGGTTCGACAAGGACAGGCATTTCGTGTGGCTCAGGGACTATGAGGATGAGACTCTTCTGATTGCAGCGAACTTTTCCGGAAAGGATGCCGACATGGAAATCCGCATCCCTGCACATGCCTTCGACTGGCTGGGAATGCCTGTCACTGAATCACTCAATCCGGACACGTCGCTCAGGGTACATGTCCCCGCCATGGACGGGGTAATAGTCCGCCTGTGCCCTGTGCTATATGCCGGCGACAGCCCGGTTCGATGACCGGTCTATGTAGGCAGTGATTTCAGAAGGAGCCTCGTATACCTTCACGTATTCCCCGGCATGTATGCATGGGAGACTTTCAATTGCAGAGGTGTTGATGCTTCCGGTAAGGCTTACCGTATTCACGGTCAGGTATCCTACGCCCAATGATGTGATATTCTGGAAGAAGTGCGTGCCCTGGCTAGGCTCGACCTGATATCCGGGGATTCCGCATTCCACAATCATCCTGGCTTCGGAGATTTCATCCCAGGTCACGGGGATTCCCAGCCACGGGTCCGACGAGCCCCATCTTCCCGGGCCGATAAGCATGTATGGCCTGCCGTCCTTTTTCATCATTGCATTGATTGCGGCAATCTCGGACTTCATTTCCTTTGTCCTGGCGCTGTCGAATGTCTCAAGGTTGACATATACGATATGTTTCATCCCTGATACATGGCCGGATCCGAGAGCCTTGGAGGAAGATACGAATACCGTCTTCATCTCCTCGCTGACCTTGTCTATAGAGACCTCCTTGTCATCCATATACTCGCTGACCGGGCGGATCTGCAGAAGCTTCAGCACACATGCCTTTCCTTCCGATTCCGGAATCATGTCGGCGGCAAATTCCATTTCCACATCGCTCATGAGCTCTTTCCTGCAGATTTCCATCAGTTCCGATATTGCCTTTGCAAGCGGGAAACGCCCGTATTTCAATATGGAGTCAAATGATATGATTCTCGGTCCTTCTGCCGAGGTCCCCGGCACAATCCTGTTGTCGGCTATGCTGAATGTGGATGCCACAAGCTCCGGATACGCGAATTTCCTGAGCATCTCCGCGACCGGCTCATGCGCCAGGTTTACACCGTCATTCTTCGATATCTTGAATGCACCCGGTCTCAGGTCGAGGGCATACATCATCTTCTGCGTATCCTTCAGTGCAAGTCCCGGATCCGACAGCTGGAGTATCTTCTTTGGGTATCTCGGGCTGAACCTCAGGGTGCTGCCTCCGTCGACAACAGTCTTGCCGAGTCCGAAAGCGAGGTTGACTATGCCGTCTTCCGGCTTCTCGTTCCCGATAGGGTAGAAGTTGACAGACCTTGCCACTCCGGAAAGCATCGGGAAGTAAAAACCATCGTATGTGGTGCCGCATATGCTCTGTATCACTACCGCCATCTTCTCTTCGCTCAGCAGGTTACCCGTTGTCTGAATATATGCGCGGCTTCCGTTGAAGAAAACAGATGCGTAGACACTCTTGATGGCCTTGCCGAGCATCCTGACCATCTGGTCCATATTCTCGGTAAGTGGCACCATATAGGTGGAATAGACACCTGCAAAAGGCTGGTAGTTGCTGTCCTCAAGCTTTGAGCTGGACCTTACGGCCAGCGGACTGCGTACGGTCGAAATGAAGACCTTGAGTTCCTCGACAAGCTGCTCAGGCAGCCTTGACGCGACGAATTCCGACAGTATCTCCTCGTCCTCGATGTCGGAATCGATTACATACTGGAGTCCGTTCTCTATGATGAACTGGTCGAAATAATCGGTCGCAACGACAATCGTCCTCGGGATAGAGACCTTGATGCCGGGATATTTGTCAGTCAGATGGTATTTGAGAATCAGATTGTTAAGAAAAGCAAGCCCTCTGGCCTTGCCTCCCAGCGACCCCTCTCCGGCCCTTGCGAACCATATGTATTTATCGTATGTGTCCTTGTCGAAATGGGCTATGACTCCGCGTCCCGTAAGGGCATGATAATCATGAATCTCCTGCGTGACATACGCCCGCAGTTCGTCAGTGCTTGCAAAATGGCTGTCCTGGACTTTCCTGAACCTGTGGGCAAGAGTGAACAGCCCTCTGGCAAAGAACCATTTTGACAGCATGTTCTTTGAGGTATTGTGAAGCAGGACATCGTCAGGGATTTCCCTTATGCAGTGCTCAAGCTCGTTAAGGTTGGCTGCGCGCCCGTATTCAACCCTGTTCCTGTCCCTGAATACGAAATCCCCGAAAGCGAACTCCTCTTTCATGTATTCGGACAGCTGGAGCATAAGTGTCTTGGAGTATTTCCGGAGGAATCCGACCCCGAGCTCTTTAGCCACTTCGGCAATGCTCCCTTGCGATGACTGCAGAAGCACCGGCATATACGGGTCATCTTCCTTGATCATTTTGACAAATTCTATTCCGGCATCCGCTTTCTCCGTATCGGGCGGGTCGTTCCTGTGGAGGACGAATCCGACATCGGAAATCACACCGAGGAGATTGGTCTTGTATTTCCTGTACAGGTTCAGGGCATCCTCATAGTTGGTTGCAAGCAGTATCTTCGGTCTTGAACGCTTGCGGGCCTTTTTCTGCTGGTCATTCAGCGTCTCCTTGAGGAACTCCGCACTCTGCAGGAGCACCATCCGGTACAGTTCGGGGAGATATGTCGAATAGTATCTGACAGAATCCTCTACAAGCAGTATGGCCTGTACGCCGATATTCAGTATGTCTACGTCAGCGTTCTTCTGGTCCTCGAAAAGCTTGATGATGGCGACGATGAGATCGGTGTTACCGTGCCAGCTGAATGTCATGTCGACTGAAGAGGTGTCCTGCATGGAGAGCCTACGGTATATTTCCTTGGAGAAATGTGTGAGCAGCACAAACGGTATATCCCTTCCTGTAGACTTCAGATAGTCTGCAAAAGGGAAGACATCCCTGTCGCCGACGTTGTACATGCAGATGACGAGGTCTATCCCGCTGTCAGAATCTATGATCCGCCTTGCCTCGGAAGCGCTGGTAACCCAGACGAACTGCGGGGGATTCGTAAGATTCAGCTCTATGTATTCCCTGTATATCTGAACATCAATCTGACCGTCCTCCTCAAGGATGAATGCATCATAGTTGCTGCATATCATCAGAATCTTTCTGATCCGGAATTTAATCAGGGATTCATAGTCTGTGTGTGTCAGTTCCTTAAGGCTGACGGGCTCAACTGTATTCATCAGGATTGCATTTACATGATTTCTGCGAATTTAATCATTTTTTCCGGGCATCAGCCATCAGGCGGACATAATTCCTGCGGCGGAACTCTGCGACAGTGACAGCGGTGGCGACAGCCGCGTTCAGGGATTCTGACCCCGGGTCGCCTGCAGGATACGGCGGTATATACAGCCTGTCTGACACGAGCCCGGCGACTGCGGGAGAAATCCCGTCCGATTCATTGCCTATGACAATGACTGCAGGAGCGGATGTGCCTGTGTCTATCTCCGAGGAATAGATGTCATTCCCGTCAAGGAATGTCCCGTAGACTTTCCCTCCGGCATCGAGTACCGTACCGGCAAGCGCAGGGATATCTGCATAGTGGAACCTCACACGGAATATCGCCCCCATGGTCGACTGGACTACTTTCGGATTGAATACGTCAACAGTGTCGGGGGATGCAAATACTGCGTCAATCCCGAACCAGTCGGCAATCCTGAGTATTGTGCCGAGGTTGCCGGGGTCGCGTATCGAATCCAGTGCCAGGTACAGCCCTCCGGTGCCGCACAGTGCCTGCCGGATATCTTCAATGTCCCTGAGATGAAGCCCGTCCGGCCTACGGACGACCGCAAGGACAGGGGAAGGGGAGGAGAGCTGGCTGATTCTGGACATCGCCTCATCTCCGATTTCGTCTTTCCGGTATGTCTTTTCGACGGTAAAGGAGGATGCTGCAGCCTCTGCGACCATCTTTTCCCCCTCTACGGTAAACAGACCGTACTGATCCCTGAATTTCTTCGCTGACAGGGACCTTATCCTCTTGATCTCATTATTTGATATGCCGTCCATGGAACAGGAATTAATATACCGGTGTATTTATCGATGGCAGCTGGTATTCTGTGCCGCTTCCTGGAATCCTTGCATTTATATCCGTGAAATATATCTTGTCCCCGATTTCCGCAGATGCCAGGAGCACCCGCTGACTGTCTGAAAAACGGCTTCCGTCCGAAGCGGCAGAAAGCACCTCATCGGCACCTTTCCTTATGAGGACTGTCTCGAATCCGGTCACTTCATATCTGATGTCCGGGAGAGCGCTGACCCCGGCCCCGACGTATTCCATGGAAAGAAGCCTTGACTTCCCGACAGGTACATTGCCCTTGTATGTCGTACCGTCCGAGAAGCATATGTACGGCATCGGCTCCGGAAGCTGCCTGACGAAGAATCTCTTTTCCCCGAGATTCTTCTCTGTCCCGTCTTTCATGCATTTCATCCTTACCGATACTTCCTGCACGCCCTTTTGCGGATGTATATAGAGTGAACCGTCGGAGAAACGGCAGCTTGCACCTGAAACACTGAAATCAATCCCGGACGGGGCGATGCCGATGGCAAGTATCTCTATACGGTTGTCGTAATCCTCATACAGTGCACTCTCGATATGGGGTCTGATGTCAACAAGTGGCCTCTCGACCGTCCCGTCGGCCTCCACTATCATCTGACCTTCATTTATAAGCACATATCTCATGTCCCTGTCTGCGGCATCTGCAGGAATCTCCGGACTCAGCATGGCTTTGAGAAACTCGAGCTGCGCATACCTGACATTATTCTTCAATGTATTCAGATAGGTAATCCCTCCGATTGCAGGCATGCTGGTAAAGGTCGCCTTTTCCCATGATGTCAGCTTCCTGCCCTTGCCGAGGTCGAGATATGAACTGATGAGTTTCTTTGAAAGGCTGTCGGATATCCATCCTGTAAGACTGTCCTCCAACGCGGAAAAACAGGTTCTCAGCCTTGTTCCGCGCGGGTCTATGGATGACAGCATCACATCAGGGACAGCATGCAGGTCCTCGGCATTCCGCAGTTCATGCGCTGAAGTGTATTTCTTCCTGTCGGCAGCCCTGGCAATCATTTCCTTGGTGTCGTCGATGAAGATCAGCAGCTCCGCAGCCATCGAGTCGGCAACAGCCGGCTTGACGGAATGACATGCCGAGGCGGCGGAATCGCTCAGCTCCCCGACACTCCGTTCAAGGATGTCGTCGAGGGAAGTCTGTTCCCTGTTAAGGAGCCTGTATGTATCGAGTGTGTCTGCGGATATGTTTATCGCCAGCATCGCAATAAGAATGATATACACAAGGTTTATCATCTTCTGGCGTGGTGGAAGACTGTAGTTTGTCATTGCCGGTATATCATTTCCTGTCCTGTCCCATTGCGGAAAGCATTCCGCTGTATCTGGAATTGAGCTGCTTCAGAAGTGCAGCCAGGTCTGCCGTCTCTTTCTGCAGATCGGCTATTACCCGTGGATCGATGGTATCGGTCAGACGGCGTATTTCCCGGATATGACTCTCATATGCCTGATTCAGTTCCCTGAGCCTTGACTCGATTGCCTCTGTCCCCTCATCGAGCTTCTTCCGGATTTCCTTATCCGCAGCAATGCCTGCAACCCGGTCGTCGCCGAGCTGCGGAAAGACCTTCTCCCACTCGTACTCCGGCGGTGTATCGAATCCGGATATGAAGAATATGGTAACTTCAGTGAAAAGCCCTGTCATAAGGAGAATGGTATCAAAGGGCATGTGCGCAATCTTGAATACCGCACCGAGAATGACAAGGCACGCTCCCCAGCAATAGGCGAAATTATACAGCCTGCGTCCGGCCCTGCTCCTGATGAATCTGCTTATCTTCATATGGCTATCTGTTCAGAAAAATAATCTTTGCATTGCATCCGGTAAGGTTCCTGTAACCGACCTCCTCCGAGCCGACAACCTCTATCCTGCCTTCCTCTATGCCGTAGTTCTCCATCAGGAGTTCCTTAAGCACCTCGCTCCTCCTGAGTGTGATTTTCTTTTCGGTCTCCTTGTCGGAAACATTGTCGCTGAAGACGACTATCCGTACATTGAAGTCCGTGTTGTCCGACATCCATTCCCCGATTCCGTCGATTTTATTCCGCTGGTCCTCGTTGATATATGAACTGAATTCATCAAAATATATATCGACTGATGCAGCCTCGGTCTCGGGTGTGACGATTATCCTGGAATCGGATTCCTCTTCCCGCTCATTTTCAATCTGTTCCTCCAGTTCAGAGACCCGCTTTTCAAGTGCGTCTATTGCAGCATCATAATACTGTCTGTCTGCATTTCTTTTCCCGTAGCTGTGGCGGCTGAACTTGAAGCGTATTCCTATCGAGCAGTCGAATCTCGTGAAGATGGCTATCTTCGGGGAATAGAACTGCTCCATCGTGTATGACATGGCTTCAGCGAAGATTCCCCAGTGCGGGGAAAAGTCATATCCGAGCTGGAACCCTACATTGACCGACGGTCTCGTGATGTATTTGCCGTCTCCTCCTGGATATCTCAGGAAGTTCACTGCAGGACCTGCAGATGCGGAAAAGGAAAACGGAGTGGATTCGTCATAGCCACCGAACAACCTGAGAAGATTGAGGGTATAGTCGGCACCGACCGAATAATATTTCACTGAATTGCCTCCTGTCAGGTATCTCAACCCTCCCTGCACATTGACCTTGAGACCTGACCATGTCGTGAACCATGTCCCGCCATGGATCTTGCCGACGAAATATTTTCCGGACCCGCTGCCCTTGTAGAGCACCTGCTCTCCGCCTGTCGCCGAAATATACCAGTTGGAATATGAGAATCTCCTGTCTCCGTCAGGGACTGTTCCCTGCTGTGCAACGGCATGGCACGGGAACATTGCGGCAACTGCTGCCGCGGCCAATACTGCCTTGAATAAGAATCTGTTCATAGGAATGTCCGTTAAAATCATTGTATGTATGCCGGATTAAGACGGGGCCGTCAATATCCGAGTATCTTCAGCATGGACTTGTAGGTCTGCTCCTTACTGAAAAGCTTGGTCGTATAGTCCCCGTTCTCGTCCCGGTCTATGATAATGTGCTTCGGCGCAGGCTGGAGGCAATGCTGGATGCCGCCATAGCCCGAAATCGACTCCTGGTATGCCCCGGTATGGAAAAACCCGATATAGAGAGGGTCATCCCTGTCCTCCATTATAGGCAGGAAGATAGCGTTGGCGTGGGCATCTGCATTATAGTAGTCCTGACTGTCGCATGTCAGCCCCCCGAGGAAGACTCTCTGGTATTTGTCGTTCCACTTGTTGATAGGCAGCAGGATGAATCTCTGCTTGATGCCCCATGTGTCCGGGAGCGTGGTCATGAACGAGTTGTCAATCATATACCACCTTTCCCTGTCATTCTGCTGCTTCATGTCGAGAATCTGGAAGATTGTAGCTCCGGATTCCCCTACGGTAAAGCTTCCGAACTCGGTAAATATGTTCGGCTCGGCAACTCCGCGCGCATTGCACATGGTCTTTATCTGGAGGATTATCTCCTCCGCCATATATTCATAGTCGAAATCCATGGCAAGGGAATTCTTTATCGGGAAACCTCCGCCTATATTCAGGCTGTCAAGTTCCGGACAGATGAGCTTCAGGTCACAGTATACACTGACGCACTTTGCAAGTTCATTCCAGTAATATGCCGTGTCACGGATGCCGGTGTTTATGAAGAAGTGCAGCATCTTCAGGTGGAACTTGCCGTTCTTGCTTATGATATTCTCATAGAAAGGCAGGATGTCGCTGTATCGGATGCCGAGCCGCGAAGTATAGAACTCGAAATTCGGCTCTTCCTCTGAGGCTATCCGGATGCCTATGTTTATCGGCACCTTGACCTGCCCGTCGAGGTCGTGCAGCTCATGCATGTTGTCGAGCACCGGTATGATATTGTGCCACCCGTTGTTCGCGAATGCGGCGATGTTCTCGATATATGCAGGTTTCTTGAATCCGTTGCATACAATATAAAGGTCCTTGTCAACAACCCCTTCGGCCTCGAGCGCTTCAATCAGGTTAAGGTCGAATGCCGATGAAGTCTCGATATGGATGTCATTCTTGAGGGCCTCCCGCATGATGAATTCGAAGTGGGAGCTTTTCGTGCAGTAACAATAATGATATTTGCCGTTATAGTCGGCTTTCGCCATGGCGACATTGAACATCCTCTTGGCTCTTTGTATCTGTGAGGAGATCTTCGGCAGGTAAGTGATCTTGAGAGGTGTCCCGTACTGATTGATTATATCCATCATATTGATGTCGTGGAAGTGAAGTTCCCCGTCTTCAACCTTGAATTCGTCCTGAGGGAATTCGAATGTCTGTTCAATCAGATCAATGTACTTGTTCTTCATTTCTGGCGATGCAATTAAGTTACATTATCGTAAAAAATGCAATCCGGCTCAACCGGATGTGAAATTCCGGGTGCAAATATATGATTTAAATTATATTTTTCTAATATCGGCCGGATATATTTCAGAAAAATATGCCTGGCATTATTTTGATTTTCCTCAGCAATGAAATAAATTTGTAGGCTGTGCCGGTACTGCCGGCATGCAAAGCACCATATAGTCAGAATTGAAGCGTACCTTATATTATATCATAGTCTTGATGGCGGCTGCAGGACTCCTGTTTTCCTGCAGCACTACCCGTGTGCTCAAGGACGACCAGTACCGTCTGGCAAAGAACAAGATTCTGATAACAAATGACAGGAGCTTCAGCACAAATGACATAGAACCGTATATCAAGCAGAAGCCTATCGGATGGAATCCGTTCATGTACATCTACAACTGGTCCCGGGGTACGGGCAGTGGCTGGGACAGGTTCGTGGAACGGATCGGTGTGGCACCGGTAGTATACGACCCGGACATGGTGGAAAGCTCGATTGAGAATATCGCCGGACACCTCCAGTACAGGGGATACTATAATTCCAAGGTAAGCAGCATCATCGATGTCAGGAAAAAGAGGGTCAAGGTAACGTATGTGATTACCCTCGGCAAGCGTTTCCCGATAAAGGAAATCTCATATTCAGTCCCGGAAGGCGTGCTTGCGGAGGATTTCTGGAAGGATACGGCCTCCATATCCGTACGTCCGGGAGACTGGCTCTCGGAATATGCCCTTGAAAAGGAGACGGAGCGTGCCACCGGATATTTCAGGGACAACGGCTTCTACGGCTTCTCGAAAAACTACTTCTCGTTTGAGGCCGATACGCTGTCCTGCCCGGATTCGGCCATACTTGAGATGAGAATCAGGGAATACACAAGGAATGAAACGGAAAAGGATGCCAGGCCGTTCCGTAAATTCACGATAGGGGATGTCCGGATATCATATCCTGAAGACTTGAAGATCAGGGAAAAGGTCCTGACAGGTCTCAATACGGTAATACCGGGCAGCCTGTACAGGGAGTCCACCGTCAATACCGCCTATTCCCGCCTTTCGGCCCTGAACATGTTCAGCTCCGTGAACATAGAGCTCAACCAGACAGACACCAGCATCGTCGACTGCGACATAAACCTTACCAAATCGAGGCTGCAGGGTTTCAAGCTGAACATGGAGGCTTCCACCAATTCATCGGGACTCCTGGGACTGTCGCCCCAGTTCTCGTATTTCCACAAGAATATCTTCCATGGGGGAGAATGGCTCAATCTCAGCTTCATGGGTAATTTCCAGTTCAGGCCCAACGACGACACCCGGTCTACGGAGTTCGGTGTCTCTGCAGGGTTGAGCTTTCCCCGGTTCCTGTTTCTTCCGAACAGCCTTTTCCGGGGCGCCGTGCCGAGGACAGAGGTCAATGTCTCATACAATTATCAGAACAGGCCCGAATACACCCGCAACATCATTTCCATGGCACTCGGATGCTCGGGGAACATAAAGGGCCGGCTTTACTACCAGTTCTATCCTCTTCAGCTGAACATCGTCCGCCTTTTCGACCTCGACGAAGGGTTCTACAACAGCCTGAGGAACGACCCGTTCATGAGGAATTCATACCAGGACCACTTCGACCTCGGTTCCGGGCTTACAATGCAATATACCACCAACTCTGATGTAATCCCGAGGACTACATACTTCTATACCCGTATGCAGCTCGATATCGCCGGGAATATCCTCAGCGCATTCAATCCGCTGATGAAGACCGACGCAAACGGTTCGGAGATGATATGGAAGACCCCGTATTCCCAGTATGTAAAGGCAGAGGTATCGGTAGGAAGGACCTGGGTCTTCGGAAGAAACGACGGACAGGCGGTGGCTACGAGACTCCTTGCCGGGGCAGGATATGCATACGGCAATTCCAATGCGCTCCCGTTCGAGAAGCACTTCTATGCAGGAGGAGCAAACAGCCTCCGCGGATGGCAGGCAAGGGCTGTAGGTCCCGGACTGTCTCCCATGGACAATTCATTCATTATCCCCAACCAGACGGGCGACATGAAGCTTGAAGCCAATGTCGAATACCGCTTCAAGATGTTCTGGAAGCTGGCCGGAGCTGTTTTCATCGATGCCGGAAACGTCTGGACTTTGCGGGACACAGGCTCCCCGGACAATATCCCGATTTCAAAGTTCACATGGAAGAACTTCGGCGAAAGCATTGCGGCAAACTGGGGGGCAGGTATCCGGCTCGACCTCAATTTCCTGCTTCTGCGTCTGGACATGGGTATGAGGGTACATGACCCTGCACGTGCAGGGAACAAATGGCTTGGCATGAGCCAATGGCTGCGCAGGGGCAATTATGCCGTGCATTTCGGAGTCGGATATCCGTTCTGATACCGGCCCTGTTTTTCAAATCCGGATATTAGTCTTATTTTTGCATCGCCATATGGTGGCGAAGCCATGTATCATGGCCGGACCTTAAAAGGGAATCCGGTGGGAATCCGGGACAATACCCGTTGCTGTAAGTCCTTGCCGCGCAAGCGGAATCCATACTGTGTGCCACTGTCGGAAGACGGGAAGGCGTATGGACGGGACAAGTCAGAAGACCTGCCTGTGGCGAGTAAAGTGGTGTCGCGGGATTACGGCTTTCCATAAGGCTGCCATGCAGGCGGCCCATGTCATCCTGCGTCCGTATAACAATTTAATTCTTATGTTATTATGGGACGTTTTCCTTATCTGTTGCTGCCGGCAGTCATGCTGTGTGTTGTATCCTGTATGAAGCAGGACGCGGATTCCTCTGCCGAGGATTTTGATTTCGGGCCGGATGCCGCCCTCTTCATTGTAAACGAAGGAGGGTTCGGGAACGGCAATTCCTCGCTTTCCGTCTACGAGCCGGAATCCGGCGTAGTCCATAACAATATCTTCCGCCGGGCGAACGGAGTACCTCTGGGGGATGTCGCACAGTCCATGACAGTCCATGACGGCAGAGGATGGGTTGTCGTGAACAATTCAAAGGTCATCTTTGCAATAGGGCTCGACGACATAGTCGAGAAGGGCAGGATAACAGGGTTCGTGTCTCCAAGGAACATCGCTTTCGTATCGGACAGCAAGGCATATGTGACAGATATGTACAGCCAGTCAATCTACATAGTCGACCCCCGGACATACAGCATGACCGGGACGATAGAGACCGGATGCACGACCGAACAGATAATCATACATGACGGCTATGCATATGTGAATTTCTGGTCTTCGGGCAACGAGGTGCTGAAGATAGATACCGCTACGGATAAAGTCACGGACCGCATCAGGACAGGTCTCCAGCCATGCAGTATGGCTCTCGATGCCAATGACAGGCTCTGGGTGCTTACAGACGGGAGTGCGGCATGGCCTGATAACCCTGCCGGAAGCGAAGACCCCTGCCTGCACAGGATTGACCTGGAAAGTTTCTCCATTGACCGCACATTGCATTTCGACGGATACGTGACAACAGGCTATTCGTCTGTCTCCAGGCTGCAGACCGATGCTTCCGGCAGGCATCTTCTGTGGCTCGACGGGGAGGGGGTCTGGATGATGGACATCGATTCCCCGGAACTTCCCGACGGACCGCTCGTCAGAAGCGGGAGCGGGCAGACATTCTATTCCATGACAGTCAGTCCTTCGGACGGGGACATATATGTCTCGGATGCCATCGACTATTCCCAGAACGGGAAAATCAGCCGATATTCCGCAGACGGTACTCTGAAAGATGAGTTTACGGCCGGGATATGCCCGGGTGCCTTCTGCTGGAGATGATGTCAGTGCGGAGAATCATAATGTCGCTGTCTGTCGCCATGACAGTAATGCCATATGCCGCAGCATCGCGCGGAATCCCATCGGCAGATACTTCTGCCGTCAGGATAGATTCCGCATCAGTGACCGCAGTACGTTCCCTCGGCGATGCGGGCATATTCGCTACGTCCCTTGACAGCATGGCCCTGAAAGAGAACATATCCATGTCCTTTGCGGATGTCCTTGCATATAATTCATCTGTCTTTATCAGACAGTCCGGACGGGCGTCGCTTTCGACAATCTCGTTCAGGGGGACATCGGCATCCCATACCCAGGTCCTGTGGAACGGCATGGAGATCAATTCCCCCATGTCCGGCATGACGGATTTCTCACTGATCCCGGCTTTCCTGACCGACAGGGCAGAACTTGTCCACGGCACCTCATCCTTGAGATACGCGGCAGGAGGTATCGGAGGGGCTGTCATACTCGGCACCGGACCGGACCTGAAAGAAGGATTGTCGATGCAGTTCATACAGGGCATCGGCTCATTCCTTACAGTCGATGACTATCTTCGCATCGGCTACAGACACAAGGGCTTCCATGCCTCGCTGCGTACGGTATTCTCGTTCTCTCCCGGCCGTTTCCCCTATGTCAATATGGACAAGAAGGTAAATGAGTATGACGATGACATGAATATCATATCATCGTACCACCCACGCGAATATAACGAGAACGGAAAATACCGCGACTGGCATGTCCTGCTTGAGACAGGCTACGATATCCCTGCCGGAGGGGACATCAGGCTGGCCGTATGGCGTCTGGGGTCATACCGTCAGCTGCCGAAGCTTACCGTCGACTACTCAGGCAGCGGAGATTTCATTAACGAGCAGGATGAAAACACATTGAGGGCCGTGGCAACATACAGTAAAAGGGCGGGGGATGTAAACATCTGCGCTTCTGCAGGCTATGAATTGTCCGGGGTCAGCTATGACTATGCCTTCGATGCAGGGAACGGGAACTGGAGCAGCATGACGGACTCATACAGCCGGACACATGCTGTACATGTGAAATGCAATGCGGACTGGCACCTTTCTGACAGGTGGCTGCTCAGGTCAAGTCTCTCGGTTTCAAGGCAGATGATAGAATCATACGATGATGTTTCCGGACAGGGATATGATGCAGGCAGGACTGATGCCGGGCTGTATGTCTCCCTCAGCTGGAAGCCGGTCGAAAGGGCTGGTCTCACTTTGGCCGTAAGGGAAGAACTGGCAGGAGACAGGCTCTCATATCCCATACCGTCATTTAATGCGGACATGCTCGTCTGGAGGCCGGCAATGCTGTATCTCAAATGCTCCGTTGCGCGCAATTACCGTTTCCCGACCATGAATGACATGTATTTCATCCCCGGAGGGAATCCCGGGCTCAGGCCCGAAAACGGGTTTTCATACGATGCCGGATACTCCCTGTCAAAAGACTGGAGCGGCTGCTCTGTCGCTGCAGAAGGGACATGGTTCGATTCATATATCAATGACTGGATCATCTGGCTTCCATACGGGAACAGGAAGAATTTCTTTACGCCCCTCAATCTGCTGCAGGTCCATGCCTATGGAGTCGAACAGGAGGTAAGGTTCTCGGCGGAATTCCGGAAGAAGTGGAAATTCAGCCTGAACGGGAATTTCACATGGTCTCCGTCCAGGAACATGTCCGGGACCGGCATGAAAGGGGACATGTCGTCCGGACAGCAGCTTGTATACATCCCGGAATATTGTGCATCGGTCACTTCATCCCTGTCCTTCAGGTCATGGAGGCTGCTCTATAAATGGTGCTGGTACAGCAGACGTTATGTGATGACAAGCAATGAGGATGCCCCCTCCGGCTCTGTACCGCCGTATTTCATGAACGACATTACCCTGGCAAAAAGCCTTGACTTCAAGGTGGCGGAAATCTCCCTGTCCCTCGCAGTCAGGAATCTTTTCAATGAAAACTATGTGACGGTACTGTCACGGCCGATGCCGGGTATTAATTTCGAATTCTTTGCAGGAATCACACCCAAATGGAACAGACACGTAAAATGACAGACCGGACAATCGGATTACTGGCTGCTGTCCTGGCTATCTGTATGATATCAGGCTGCAGGTCGCATGGAAGCCGTACTGATGCCTATGGCAAGGCGATTTACGTACCTGAATACGCATCCGGTTTCGAGATTGCCGGAAAGGACGGATGCAGAAGCACCATCATCAGGACTCTCGCGGCATGGCAAGGGACGGATTCCACGGCGATATCCGAACTTTTCATTGCAAGGAGAGGGGAAAGACCTCCTGAGGGATTTGCCGGACAGACGATAACAGGCCATGCATCACGCATAACTGCAATGTCATCCTCATACATAGGGTTGCTGTCATGCATAGATGCCTGCGACAGTGTCACGGCAATATCCGGGAAACAATTCATATCCGATGAAACGGTAAGGGACAGGATTGATGATATAATTGAGGCCGGCAGCGATGCGGATCCGGATTATGAAGCTCTCCTGAATGCAGGGACAGACCTTGTCCTTATCTACGGCATCGCATCTTCGAGTCCCATGGAAAAGAAGCTAAAGACATTGGGGATACCATATCTTTACATGGGCGAATATCTGGAGACAGACCCTCTCGGACGAGCGGAATGGATGGTCGTACTTGCCGAGATTATCGGGGACAGGAAGAGGGGAGAGCAGGCTTTCAGGGAAATCTGCCGCAGATATGACTCCCTGAAGACAGTCGCCGCCGGACTGGCTGCAATGCACAGGAGGCCGACTGTAATGCTCAACGCACCATACGGGGACTCGTGGTACATGGCATCCCCCGTGAGCTCTGTCGCAAGGATGATAGATGATGCCGGAGGCAAATATGCATATGATGCACACAAGACCAACAGGTCGGTGCCGGTCAGCCGGGAGGAGGCCTTTGTCCTTGCATCCGGTGCAGACATATGGCTGGACACAGGAAGCATAGGAAGCATCGATGAACTGAAGAGGGCTTGCCCGGGCTTTGCGGCAGTGAAATGCGTACGGGAGGGGAAAGTGTACAATAATGACGCACGGATGTCGCCGGGAGGCGGCAATGAGTTCTGGGAGACCTCGCCGGCAAGACCGGACATGGTCCTTGAAGACCTCATCCGTATCTTCTATTATCCTATGGACGGAGACAAGGAAGAGCTGCATTACTACAGGAGGCTTGAATGATGACAGGGAAGAAAAGATTGCTGTTTGCCGTTTTCTCCCCGTTGGTGCTGTGTGCGCTGATTCTGGCGGACATGACAGCAGGGGCGGCAGACATAGGCATGTCCGGGATAATAAAGTCTTTTACAGGCGGGGATGTCCCGGACCGGACCAGGACCATAATACTTGAAATCAGAGGGGTGCGGACCGCTTCCGCCCTTCTTGCCGGCATGGCGGTATCCGTATGCGGGCTCATGATGCAGACGCTATTCAGGAATCCTCTTGCCGGCCCGTATGTGCTCGGAATTAATTCCGGGGCATCGCTCGGTGCCGCCCTGTTTGTACTGGGTATTCCGGCCGCATGGTCCGGCAGCAGTATCATTGCAGGTGCCGGACTCGCAGGGGCTGCGTGGATCGGAGCAGGTACTGTAATGGCTGTCATGGCGATAGCCAGCGCCAGGCTTAAGGATATAATGGCCGTGCTGATACTGGGACTCATGCTCAGTGCCGGGATTGATGCAATGGTGCAGGCGCTGCAGTTCTTCAGTGATGAGACAGCACTTAAATCATATGTGCTATGGACAATGGGGACTTTGGGAGGGGTGTCCTCTGGGCAGCTTCCTGTCATGGCCGCTGCCGTCCTTTCAGGTGCTGTCCTTGCCGGATTTTCTGTCAAATCCCTGAATCTGCTGCTGCTCGGGGAAGAATATGCAGCGACAATGGGACTTGATGTCAAGACAGCACGGAATGTGATATACGCATCAACTGTCCTTCTTGCAGGGACTGTCACTGCATTCTGCGGGCCGATAGGTTTCCTTGGCCTTGCATCCCCGCATATCGCGAGATTCCTGACAGGGACATCGGACCACAGGATACTGCTCCCCGGGACTGCAATGACAGGTGCGATACTCATGACAGCATGCGACATCCTGTCAAAGGTCAGCCATCTGCCGGTAAATGTAATGACTTCCCTCCTTGGAATACCGGTCGTAATATGGATTGTATTGAAATTCAGACAATGATATGATAAGCATCAGTAATCTTTCGGCCGGCTACAGCAGACATGCTCCTGTACTGTCAGGTGTGGATGCCGTATTGCCGTCGGGTGCACTCATCGCAATGGTCGGGTGCAACGGTTCGGGCAAGAGTACCCTTCTGCGTACAATCGCAGGACTTCTCCACCCTCTGTCAGGCTCTGTTTCATATGACGGGAAACAGGTCGGGACTGCATCCCCGGCGGAACTTGCCAGGATGCGTGCATTCGTAGGTACGCAGAAGATACGTGTCCCGGGACTGACATGCCATAATCTTGTCGCCATGGGACGTGCACCATACACAGGCTGGGCCGGAAGTCTGTCAGACGATGATGAAAAGGCTGTCGGACTGGCACTTGAGGCAACTGGAATGGAGAAATTCCGGGACAGGGACATGGACAGCATTTCCGACGGGGAATGCCAGATGATTGCCATAGCGCGCGCTATAGCCCAGGATACCCCAGTGATACTGCTCGATGAACCTACGGCATTTCTCGACTTCCCGAACAGGCGCAGGACTGCCGCACTTCTGAAAAGCCTGACGTGCGATAATGGCAGGACTGTCATATATTCAACCCATGACATTGAGCTGGCTGCAGAATATTCAGACCTCCTGCTTCTTGTCAGACGCAACGGGATATTTGTCTCAGCCCCCTCATCTGCCGAGATGAAAGCAGAGATATCCGCAGCCTTTTTCAATACAGGACACTCCCGATAGGCCGTGTGATAAGCTTTACTGTTTTGTCAGCATCAAGTTCTGTACTGCAGACAGATTCGATTTCTTCAATAATTTCAATGCAGCGTTTTCGGGCTATGCGGATGCCTGTGCCAGCAGAAATGATATCTTCCAGGCTTGGATTGCCAGAATATCTGACAGATGTTGCATGTTCGCCTCTGATTCCCTCCGGGGAGTAGGTAATGCCGCTTTCTATGAAATATACATTCCTGTCAAATGTTCCTGCACTGATGATCAGGGACTTTGCCGGAAAACAGACCTGCTCAAAGTTATCAGTCAATGCCTTCAACGCATTATCCGAAACAGGGTAAAGGTCTTTGATTTTCCGAATGATATTATTCATGCTGTCATTGTTATGAGCCTAATACCCGTATTTTTTCCACAGGGAAGCAAGCCTCCGCCGCATCTCCTCTTCCTTCCTGTTGTCGGCCGGGTCATACAGCCTGGTCCCGGCAAGGTCTGCAGGCATGAACTCAAGGTCGGCGAAATGTCCCGGATAGTCATGGGCATACATGTATCCGTCACTGTATCCGAGGTCTTCCATCAGTTTTGTTGGTGCATTGCGGAGATAAAGGGGAACGGAAGAGGTCTGTGTCCTGGAAGCCAGTTCCATTGCCTTGTCTATTGCAAGATATGCGGAATTGCTCTTGGGGGAAGCTGCAAGATAGATTGTTGTCTCGGAAAGCGGTATGCGGGCTTCAGGCATACCGATGCTATGTACAATCCGGAAGCATGAATCAGCCAGAAGCAATGCATTCGGATTGGCCAGACCGATATCCTCGGCAGCAAGTATGCACAGCCTCCGGGCTATGAACAGAGGGTCCTCGCCGCCGGCAAGCATCCGTCCCAGATAGTATACGGCGGCATTGGGGTCGGAACCGCGCACGCTTTTTATGAAAGCGGAGATTATGTCGTAATGCATCTCTCCGCCCTTGTCATATATTGCCGTATTCTCCTGAAGACATGATGTGACAGTATTGTTGTCGATTACGGCCTGCTTCCCTCCGGGAAAAGAGTTTACACACATCTCAAGGATATTCAGCAGTTTCCTGGCATCTCCTCCGGAATAGCGGAAAAGCGCGTCAGTCTCCGTAACCTTGATATCCATCGTCCTGAGGAGCACGTCCTCCTTCAGCGTCCTGTCCAGAAGTTCCTTCAGGTCTGCCGGACCGAGGCTTTTCAGCACAAAGACCTGGCATCTTGAAAGCAATGGAGTATTGACCTCAAAGGACGGATTTTCAGTTGTCGCACCTATCAGTACGATTGTACCGTCCTCGACAGCCCCGAGCAATGCATCCTGCTGCGACTTGCTGAAACGGTGGATTTCATCGATGAACAGTATCGGTGCAGCGCCGGAGGAGAAGACCGACCCGCCCCTGGCCCTGTCTATCACTTCCCGGACCTCCTTGACCCCGGCACTGACAGCCGACAGGGTATGGAACTCCCTTCCGAGACTGTGCGCGATTATTCTTGCGAGCGTGGTCTTGCCGACACCTGGAGGCCCCCAGAGAATAAATGATGTGAGGTTGCCGCTCTCTATCATTTTCCTCAGGACACCACCTTCTCCAACAAGATGCTTCTGCCCCACATACCCCTCGAGAGTATGCGGTCTCATTCTTTCCGGAAGGGGAGGAAGCATCGCGCTCCTTCCAATATTTTCATCGAATTCCATATTGCAAAAATACTAAAAAGAATTTTTTCAAAACAGCCGTGCCGGATATGGAGAATGCAATATTTTTGTTAATTTCGCACGTCAAAATTTGTAAGAGATGACAAAGAAGAAGACGAAGATAATATGTACCATATCCGATATCAATTGCGGAGTGGAATTCATACAGAGGCTGTATGAAAGCGGGATGAATGTCGTCAGGATCAATTCTGCCCATGCATCTGTCGAAGGCGCACAGAAGATCGTGGACAATGTCAGGAAAGTATCGGACAAGATAGCCATCATGATAGATACGAAAGGCCCGGAAGTCAGGCTTACGGCGACCGAGAACCCTGACGGCTATCTCGTGGAGACAGGGGACTGGATAGAGGTCCATAACGGTCCAGACAGGATCAGTACCAAGCAGGTCCTCTATACTACGTATGCAGGCTTCGTCAACGATGTCCCTGTCGGGGCACATGTGCTCATAGATGACGGGGCGATCGACCTGTTCGTCACAGGCAAGGATGACGGGAAGCTGCTCTGCGAGGTGCAGAATTCCGGTGTGCTGAAGGGGAAGAAAAGTGTCAACGTCCCCAATGTGCATATTTCCCTGCCGGCACTCAGCGAGAAAGACCGCAGGTTCGTCCAGTGGGCGATAGATGCGAACATCGACTTCATCGCACATTCTTTTGTTAGGTCAAAGGACGACCTGACTGAGATCCAGGAGATACTGAACAGGAACAACAGCCATCTGAAGATAATCTCCAAGATAGAAAACCAGCAGGGAATCGACAACCTCTATGAGATACTGTCATATTGCTACGGGGTAATGGTGGCAAGGGGAGACCTCGGTGTCGAGATTCCTGCAGAAAGGATTCCTCTGCTGCAGAAGGAGATGATCCACATGTGCCGTCTGCGCAAGAAGCCGGTCATCATAGCTACCCAGATGCTGCACAGCATGATAGAGAACCCGCGTCCGACCAGGGCCGAGGTCACGGATGTGGCGAACGCCATTTTCCAGAGTACCGATGCAATAATGCTCAGCGGAGAGACGGCAAACGGAAAATACCCTGTGGAAGCGGTCAAGACAATGTCGAAGATAGCCATAGAGGCCGAGAAGACAAGTGACATATCGCTGGAACTGAATCTCGACAAGGCAATGAAGCCTATTGCGGCAGTCCTCGCCAAGAGCCTGGTGGAATCCACCCAGTATCTTCCTGTAAAAGCCATAATATTCGATACATGGACAGGACGTACGGGACGGTATCTGGCGGAATTCCGTCCGAAGGTGCCGATATATGCCATGTGCTATAACGACTATACCATGAGGGAGCTTGCACTTACATACGACATATATTCCTACAGGTTCGCCATGCAGACAAGCAAGGAGTCCTTTGTGAAGAACTCGATCGAGCTTCTTCTCGAAGACGGGAAGGTATCGAAAGGCGACCTTGTGGCATTCATCGGAGGCAGCTTCAAGGAAGAGCTGGGGGCGACATACATGGAATTCAAATACGTATAGGAAATGTCAGAGGTAACTATCAGACCGGCAATGCCGGAAGACGCTCAGGCCATCGCATGGCTTCTGATGGCTGCGTGGCCCGTCGAGTCATTCCTCGGTATGAATCCTGGCATGACTGAAGAGGAATTCGCCGACATAGTAAGCGGATATGTCAAGGCGGAGGACACATTATACAGCTATACCAATACTATAGTAGCTGTCGCAGGAGACGGGATATGCGGAGCAATCAACGGATATGACGGTGCGAAGTACGAGAGTCTGAAAAAGCCGATAATTGAGGATTTCCGGAAACGGTTTCCCGGGGACTCTTCGGACTTTGCAAGGGTGCGTGAGACCGAAGCAGGGGAATTCTATCTGGATTCGATAGGCGTATCGGGCAATATGCGCTCGATGGGTATAGGCTCAAAGCTGTTCGAGGCAATGCTTGAAAGGGCAAGAAAGGCCGGTTTCAGGAAAGCCGGGCTCATTGTCGACACGGACAAGCCCAAGGCCGAGGCCCTGTACCTCAGGCTTGGCTTCAAGGTGGCAGGATACAAGGATTTCTTCGGGCACAGCATGAAACATATGCAGATAGACCTTGACTGACATGATCCAGGGATACCTCAGACTTTTCGTGATATCTGCCGCATTATTGCTCCTTTCATCAGGCGCGATATCCGCCAGACCCAAAGCCTGCGGTGCCGAATTTTCATTTTCCGGGCTCTGCATCAACTTCCAGGCCTCCAATGAAGAGGATACATTCGATGATTTCTGTCTCGGAATTGATTTCTACCGGTTCATCAACGGGGAAATCCGCCATCCCGGTGTCCGCTTTACATATGTCAGGGATTATGTCCTGGCCTCATTCTCACGTGATGATTTCGACGCCAGATGGTTCGCCGGCCCGGGCATGACAGCCGGCTATGTCCAGGACAGGAATGCAGGATTCGGGACACTGATAGGGCTGTGCGGAAATGTGGGAATCGAGTTCGATTTCAGGATGCCGGTCTGCATTTCACTGAGTCTGATGCCGTCCTTAGCTACACATATTATCCGCAAGGATAATTCTACCGACCTGAACATATATTTCAACGGTCTTGTTGACCTGCTGTCACCGAGACTTGGCATTAAATACAGTTTCTGATGAAGAAGGCAATTGTGTCGGTATTGCTTCTGTCTGCGGCTGTCCTCCTTGGAGCGGCTGGCATTTCTGCAGGGGAGAGGGACTTTCCACGCATTACATTCGGCATAGAGGGAAGTTTCGCGACCAATTTCTGGACATACAGCCATTTCAATTATATTGCGGACGAAGGCTACCGCGTCAACATCCGGCATAATGAACCGGATCTGCACCTGAACGGGCAGCTGCTTGCAAATGCCGGCTGCAACCTGTCCCAAAGGACCAACCTGTCCGTTTACTGCGGAATCTGCGGATTATCCACAAGGGAGATAATGATGCCGGTAAGTCTCAGATTTACTTATATGTTCGGAGACAGTCCGCTGAAAAACAGATGGATAACCTTTGCCGAGACAGGGATTATGACCGAAAGGCTGAAGCTCGAGGAGTTCTCGGCCATAGGAAAACTTGGCGGGGGATACCGTATAAGCCTGAGCCGGAGTGTCAAGCTGGACCTGCTGATGGCGTACCAGGCTGTGTTTACCCATCCTGATGTGTCAGAGATCAGCGGGGACAAGACCATACCGGTAACAGGGGACAGGCTCCGCAGGAACAATGCGATACTCAATGCCCTGACATTCGGATTCGGGCTCTGTTTCTGATATGTTTATCCGGAAAATATCGTTACATTTGCCAAGACCGCAGAAGCGGGAAGAATACTGAACAGTTTAAATTATACAGCAATATGAACAGAAGGATTAGCGACAGGATCAGCTATGTCGGTGTAAATGACCATCATAAGGTCATATTTGAGGGACTGTGGCCGCTCCCGTTCGGAGTTACCTACAATTCATACCTTGTCAGGGATGAAAAGACAGCACTCATAGATACGGCTGAAGCTGATTTCAGCAGGGAATATCTTGAGAATATCAGGGAGGCGGCAGAGGGCCGGAAAATAGACTATCTGATTGTCAATCACATGGAACCCGATCATTCATCGCTCATGAAAGAGATCAGGGAGCACTATCCGGACATCACGATAGTCACCAACGCCAAGGCTGTCCCGATGATCAGTGGCTACTACGGCATAACGGACAACATAAAAGTGGTAAAGGAAGGGGAGAGCCTGTCTCTCGGTTCCTCGGAACTGGTCTTCTACATGGCGCCCATGGTGCACTGGCCTGAGACAATGGTAACATATCTCAAGGAGGAGCAGACCCTGTTCTCCGGCGATGCGTTCGGGACTTTCGGCGCCGTGGACAATGGCATAACAGATTCAGACGCACGTCTGTGCGGATGGCTGGATGCCTCTGAAAACTGCTTTGCAGAGTTCAAGGACGAGATGACAAGATATTACTCCAATATCGTCGGGAAATACGGCCAGACCGTCCAGGCCGCCCTTAAGAAGCTCTCAGGGCTTGACATCAGGAGGATATGCAGTACGCACGGACCGGTGTGGGAGCAGCATGTCAAGGATGTCGTATCATACTATGACAGGCTCAGCAGATATGAGGCTGAGAAAGGCGTCTGCATAGCATATGCCAGCATGTACGGCAACACTGCAGCGGCTGCAAAGGCCCTGGCTGCAGAACTTGCCGGAAGGGGAGTGAAGTATTCGCTGCACAATCTCTGCACAGAGAATGTGTCATATGCATACAGGGATGCGTTCAAGTACGATACTATAGCGATAGGATCCCCTACATACAATAACGACATATTCCCTCCTGCATACAGCTTCATGTACGGTCTGTGCGCAAGGCTTGTCAAGAACAGGAAATTCCTTGCCTTCGGCTCCTTCACATGGGCAGGTGCAAGTGTACGTCTTCTCAATGAAATGGCACAGAAACAGGGATTCGAGCTGATATCCGAAGGGATTTCATTCCCTCAGGGATATTCACAGGAAAAATGCGATATGGCATCAGTTGCCGATATCATTGCCGGGAAATGAATTGAACGCTGCCGAATCCTCTGCGGACAGATGATGCAGGCACAATAATTAAAGAGGGCGAATTCTAAGTTAAATCCAAATTTATTTTAGGTTTCGCCTTAAATTTATTGAAGAATGGCTTGAGCC
>CALUTW010000002.1 GCA_944323805.1 uncultured Bacteroidales bacterium
AAAAGTCTACAAGATCCGTGACGGCAAACGAATCAGTTCAGAAAGACTGTTCTACCCTGGATATGTGCTGATTGAGGCAGAGCTCACAGGCGAGCTTCAATACATCATCAGGAACGAAGTTCCGCACATGTCAGGTTTCCTCACTGAAAAACGCGATGTAAGCAAAGGCAACGGGAAGTCCCAGGAAGAGAGGATTCCGATACCCCTCAGAGATTCTGAGGTCAAGAGGATTCTCGGCGAACAGGACGAGGTTGCAGACAGCGAGGGAGAGACAATAGTCGACTATACTGTAGGAGAGGCTGTCAAGATTACGGACGGACCATTCAGCGGGTTTGACGGTACTGTTGAAGAGATAGTGGAAGACAGGAGCAAACTCAAAGTGATGGTTGTGATCTTCGGCAGGAAGACCCTGCTCGAACTCAACTTTACGCAAGTATCTAAAGAATAATCAAAATTATGGCAAAAGAAGTTACCGGGTTTATCAAACTCCAGATCAAAGGTGGCGCAGCCAATCCATCACCTCCAGTCGGACCGGCTCTCGGTTCCAAGGGACTGAACATAATGGATTTCTGCAAGCAGTTCAATGCCAGAACACAGGACAGCGCAGGAAAGGTATTGCCTGTAGTGATTACAGTCTACAGCGACAAGTCCTTCTCTTTCGAGGTCAAGCAGCCACCGGTTGCGGTACAGCTCAAAGAGGCAGCAAAGATATCTGCCGGTTCAGCCGAACCTAACAGAAAGAAAGTTGCAACAATTACCTGGGATCAGGTAAAGGCGATTGCAGAAACAAAGATGCCGGACATGAATGCATTTACCCTGAAGTCAGCCATGACAATGGTTGCAGGTACTGCAAGAAGTATGGGTATCAAGGTTGAAGGGGAATTCCCAGCTGACTTATAAAAATCACACGCGAAATGAGTAAACTTACGAAAAACCAAAAGATGGTAATGGCCAAATATGATGCGGCCAAAGAGTACAAGTTGGCTGAAGCATGTGAAATAGTCAAGGATATTACCTTCACAAAATTCGATGCATCAGTAGAGCTCTCTGTAAACCTCGGAGTTGACCCTAGAAAAGCCAACCAGATGGTCCGCGGGGTGGTTACACTTCCTAACGGTACCGGAAAGCAGACAAGGGTCCTTGTCCTCTGTACACCGGACAAGGAGACCGAGGCAAAGGAAGCCGGAGCTGACTATGTAGGACTCGACGAATATATCGACAAGATCAAAGGTGGCTGGACTGACGTTGATGTCATCATCTGTACACCTTCAGTAATGGCGAAAGTCGGAGCAATAGGACGTATCCTCGGACCGAGAGGTCTCATGCCGAACCCTAAGACAGGTACAGTGACGATGGAAATCGGAAATGCCGTCAAGGAAGTAAAGGCAGGTAAGATAGACTTCAAGGTCGACAAGACAGGAATCGTGCATGCCGCAATAGGAAAGGCATCCTTCACAGCAAAACAGATCTGTGAGAATGCTCAGGAGCTCCTTTCAGCAATCATAAAGCTTAAGCCTCAGACTCTGAAAGGAACCTATATGAAAGGCGCATCAATCTGCACGACAATGAGCCCTGGAGTAAGAATCGACATCAAATCATTCGGTAGTGCTGAATAATTAAATTCAATGTTATGAGAAAAGAAGAGAAAGCCCAAATAATTGAATCAATTGCAGCACAAATCCAGGAAACACCTAATTTCTACATTACGGATATTTCCGGACTGAATGCTGAACAGACAAGCAAACTGCGTCGTGACTGCTACGAGAAGGGTATCAAGCTTGCAGTTGTCAAGAATACACTTCTCCACAAGGTTCTCACTGACATGGGAAATGCAGAGGTTGAAAGCCTCTTCCCTATTCTCGAAGGACCGACAGCAGTAATGTATGCATCGACTCCGAACGCACCTGCAAAACTCATCAAGAAATATGCTGATGACGGGGCTGAAAAGCCTGCACTCAAGGGAGCATATGTACAGGAATGTGCATTTGTAGGAGCTGACAAGCTCGGGGAACTCTGCAACATCAAGTCCCGCGAAGAACTCATTGGGGATATCATCGGACTTCTCCAGTCTCCGGCACGCAATGTTGTATCCGCACTTCAGTCTGCAGGCGGCAAACTCGCAGGCATCGTCAAGACTCTTTCAGAAAGAGAATAAACAGATCAGTAATAACAAACTAAATAAATACAATTATGGCAGATATTAAAGCACTTGCAGAAGAGTTGGTAAACCTGTCTGTAAAAGATGTTCAGGAATTGGCTCAGATCCTCAAGGATGAGTATGGAATCGAACCTGCAGCCGCTGCAGTAGCAGTAGCTGGTCCTGCAGCCGGAGCCGGAGAGGCAGCTGCTGCAGAGCAGACTGAATTCAATGTAATCCTCAAATCAGCAGGTCAGGCTAAGCTTGGCGTTGTAAAGGCTGTCAAGGAGATTACAGGTCTCGGACTTAAAGAGGCTAAAGACCTCGTTGACAAGGCACCGGACGCTGTCATCAAAGAGAAAGTATCAAAAGCCGAGGCTGAGCAGATCAAAGCTGCCCTCGAAGAGGCTGGAGCAGAGGTTGAGGTTAAATAACTTCAATCTTTCCCAGAAGGGAAACAATTTCAGGTTTAGGGCCTACTAAAAGACCCTAAACCTTTTTGTCGTATTAAAGTTTTTCTCTATACTTAAAGGTAGACAGATGTCACAAAAGACTAAAACACAGCGAATTTCTTTCGCATCATCAAAGATTCTCCTTGAGTACCCTGACCTGCTGGAAGTGCAGCTCAAGTCCTTCCGGGACTTTTTCCAGCTTGACACGACACCTGAAAACAGGAAGAACGAAGGTCTCTATCAGGTATTCCAGGAGATATTTCCGATTGAAGACACAAGGAACAACTACAAGCTCGAATTCATCGACTACTTCATCGATCCTCCACAGTACTCAATCGATGAGTGTCTTGAAAGAGGTCTGACATACAATGTGCCACTGAAAGCCAAACTCCGTCTTTCATGCAGCGACCCAGAGCACGAGGACTTCGACATCAGCGTACAGGATGTATACCTCGGTAATATTCCTTACATGACCCCGGGAGGGACCTTTGTCATCAACGGATCAGAAAGAATCATCGTATCCCAGCTGCACAGGTCTCCGGGCGTATTCTTCGGCCAGAGCCTCCATGCCAACGGGACAAAACTGTATTCTGCTCGAATCATCCCGTTCAAGGGATCATGGATAGAGTTTGCGACGGACATCAACAATGTGATGTACGCATACATCGACCGTAAGAAGAAGCTGCCTGTCACTACCCTCCTTAGAGCTATAGGGTACAATAGCGACAAGGATATCATAGACATATTCGGGCTGGCCGATGAAATCGAGGCCACCCAGGAAAACCTCAAGAAGAACGAGGGAAGGAAACTCGCTGCAAAAGTGCTGAAGACCTGGATAGAGGACTTTGTGGATGAAGACACAGGAGAAGTCATTCCGGTCGAAAGGACAACTCCTATCGTTGAAAGAGGGGAAATACTCAGCGACGACACAATCGAAAGGCTTGCAGAGACCGATGTCAAGACAATCCTTCTCCAGAAGGAAGAGGCCAACGTAAATGAATACGCCATCATCTACAATACCCTCCAGAAGGACCCGACAAATACGGAGACAGAGGCCATCAACTATATCTACAAGCAGCTGAGGAATTCGGAACCACCTGATGAAGCTACCGCAAGGGACGTCATCGACAAGCTGTTCTTCTCAGAAAAACGATACGACCTCGGCGATGTCGGAAGATACCGCCTCAACAAGAAACTGAATCTTACGATTTCAGATGATACACGTGTCCTTACCAACACCGACATCATCGAAATCATAAAATACCTGGTACAGCTGATAAATTCAAAGGCTACGGTGGACGATATCGACCACCTGAGCAACAGACGTATCAGGACAGTCGGAGAGCAGCTGGCAAACCAGTTCAGCGTCGGACTCTCCAGAATGGCAAGGACTATCCGCGAAAGGATGAATGTACGGGACAGCGAGCAGTTCTCCCCTATCGACCTGATCAATGCGAAGACACTCTCGTCCGTGATCAACTCATTTTTCGGGACAAGCCAGCTCTCGCAGTTCATGGACCAGACCAACCCGCTGTCAGAAATGACGCACAAGCGCCGTCTGTCCGCCCTCGGTCCGGGAGGTCTTTCAAGAGACAGGGCCGGATTTGAAGTGCGAGACGTACACTACACGCATTACGGAAGGCTCTGCCCTATCGAGACACCTGAAGGCCCGAACATCGGACTTATCTCATCACTCTGCGTGTATGCAAGAATCAGCGACCTCGGATTCATCGAGACACCGTACCGCAAGGTAGAGAACGGCAAAGTGGACCTGAGCGACAAAGGCTGGATCTACATGAGTGCGGAGGAAGAGGAAAACAAGATGATTTCCCTTGCCAACGTAAAGCTGGACGACAAAGGCAACATCCTTGAAGACAGGATACAGTGCCGTCTCGGTGCCGACTTCCCTGTCGTGACAAAGGATGAAGTACATCTCATGGACGTCGCCCCTAACCAGATCGCATCGGTTGCAGCATCCCTCATCCCGTTCCTGGAGCATGACGATGCCCACCGTGCACTGATGGGTGCGAACATGATGAGACAGGCGGTTCCGCTCCTCAATCCGGAATCCCCTATCGTCGGCACCGGACTGGAAGAAAGGGTATGCCTCGACTCCAGGACCCAGGTAACTGCCGAGAGGAAAGGGGAAGTCGTATATGTCGACGCCAACGAGATCCATGTGAAGTATGAAAGGACAGATGACGAGAATTTCGTAAGCTTCACTCCGGAAGTGACTGTCTACAAGCTTCCAATATACAGGAGGACCAACCAGAGCACTACAATTCTCCTCAAGCCTATCGTAAGGAAGGGGGATATTGTCGAGAAAGGCCAGATAATGACCGAAGGATACGCGACACAGAACGGGGAACTTGCACTGGGCCGCAACCTGAAAGTGGCGTTCATGCCATGGAAAGGCTACAACTATGAGGATGCAATCGTGCTCTCTGAAAGGATGATCAGATGGGATATCCTCACTTCGGTACATGTCGATGAATATATCACTGAAGTCCGCGACACCAAGCGCGGTATGGAGGAGCTTACATCCGACATACCGAACGTAAGCGAAGACGCGACCAAGGACCTCGATGAAAACGGTATCATCCGTGTGGGTGCACACATCGAGCCGGGCGACATCATGATAGGCAAGATTACCCCGAAGGGAGAAAGCGACCCGTCTCCTGAGGAGAAGCTTCTCCGCGCAATCTTCGGAGACAAGGCCGGAGACGTCAAGGATGCATCGCTGAAGGCCACACCTTCACTGAGCGGTACTGTCATCGGCACAGCACTCTATTCAAAGGTTGCCAAGGAAAGCAACAGGAAAGAGGCAAAGGCCGACCAGAAAGCCAAGCTGGACATGGCTGAAGACGAATTCATCAAGAAGTCCGAAGCCCTGAGAGCCAGATTCCTCGAGAAGCTCGCAACACTTGCAGAGGGCAAGGAAAGCAACAGTATAAGCGACCTTTACGGCGTAGAGATCATCGCAAAGGGCAAAAAGATTACCGCAGCCGACCTCAAGTCCATAGACTATGAGAACATCAACTCCAGCAAGTGGACGGCAGACAAGGGCAACAGCGAGATGATAAGGGAACTCATCAACAACTACTGCATTGCCCACAAGGAACTTGCAGCAAGGCACAAGAGAGTCCTCGACAAGATAAAGGTCGGAGATGAACTTCCTAATGGCGTGATGCAGCTCGCCAAGGTCTATGTAGCCAAGAAGAGGAAAATCCGCGTAGGGGACAAGATGGCGGGACGCCACGGTAACAAGGGTATTGTCGCCAAGGTCGTAAGAGACGAAGACATGCCGTTCCTTGAAGACGGAACCCCTGTGGATATCGTCCTCAACCCGCTCGGCGTGCCATCCCGTATGAACCTCGGACAGATATACGAGACCGTACTCGGATGGGCCGGAGATGTGCTCGGACTTAAATTCAGCACACCTATCTTCGACGGTGCAAGCATGGAGGACATCTGCGCATACACCGATAAGGCCGGTCTGCCTCGCTACGGCAAGACATACCTCCGCGACGGCGGTACAGGAGACTGGTTCGACCAGCCGGCTACTGTCGGAGTCATATATATGATCAAGCTCGGCCACATGGTGGACGACAAGATGCATGCAAGGTCAATCGGGCCTTACTCACTGATTACCCAGCAGCCTCTCGGCGGTAAGGCACAGTTCGGCGGACAGAGATTCGGAGAAATGGAGGTATGGGCGCTCGAGGCATTCGGAGCATCCAATGTCCTGCAGGAAATCCTGACTGTGAAATCCGATGACGTGACCGGAAGATCCAAGGCATACGAGGCAATTGTCAAAGGTGACCTCATGCCGACACCGGGCATACCGGAGTCACTCAACGTATTGCTCCATGAGCTCAGAGGACTCGGCCTGAAGGTGACACTGGATTAATTAACAGACAATTTGAAATTATAGGAATATGCCGACTTTTAATAAAGAAAACAAGGTTAAAAGCAATTTCGAAAGAATCAGCATCTCCCTCGCTTCTCCTGAAGACATCAAGCAGAGGTCCTCAGGAGAGGTCCTGAAGCCTGAGACAGTCAACTACAGGACATACAAGCCGGAGAGAGACGGTCTTTTCTGCGAAAAGATTTTCGGTCCGACAAAAGACTACGAGTGTCATTGCGGAAAATACAAGAGAATCAGATACCGCGGAATCGTCTGCGACAGATGCGGTGTCGAGGTCACAGAGAAGAAAGTCCGCAGGGAAAGGATGGGCCATATCGAGCTCACAGTCCCTGTTGCACATATCTGGTATTTCAAGTCTGCCCCTAACAAGATTGCCGCACTCCTCGGGATCGCTGCAAAGAAGCTGGAAGCAGTCATATATTACGAGAAATACATTGTCATCAATCCAGGTACGACAGGCATAGAGAAGAAGGAGCTCCTCTCCGAGGAGGAATATCTCGACCTCATCGACAGCATGCCTGAGAACCAGAACCTTCCTAATGACGACCCGGACAAGTTCAGGGCCGGAATGGGAGCGGAAGCAATATACGAACTCCTGAAGGAAATCGACATCGATGCCCTTGCCAAGGAACTGCGCACCAAGATGAATACCGAGACATCGCAGCAGAGGCGCACAGAAGCCCTCAAGAGGCTCAGCATCGTCAAGTGGTTCCAGGAGTCAAAAGGCATCAACAGGCCTGAGTGGATGATCCTGAAAGTGATTCCGGTCATCCCGCCGGATCTCCGTCCGCTTGTTCCGCTCGATGGAGGACGCTTCGCGACTTCAGACCTCAATGACCTCTACAGAAGGGTCATCATCAGGAACAACAGGCTCAAGAGGCTCATAGAGATCAAGGCACCTGAGGTCATCCTCAGAAACGAGAAGCGTATGCTTCAGGAAGCCGTCGACTCGCTCTTCGACAATTCAAAGAAATCGAATGCAGTCAAGAGTGAAGCCAACAGGACACTGAAATCCCTCTCGGACAGCCTGAAAGGAAAGCAGGGACGCTTCCGTCAGAACCTTCTCGGTAAACGTGTCGACTACTCTGCACGTTCCGTGATCGTTGTCGGACCGGAACTCAAGATGCACGAGTGCGGACTGCCTAAATTCATGGCGGCAGAGCTTTACAAACCGTTCATCATCAGGAAACTGATTGAAAGGGGCATCGTAAAGACCGTAAAGTCCGCAAAGAAGATTGTCGACAGGAAGGATCCGGTAATCTGGGACATCCTCGAGAATGTCATGAAGGGCCATCCGGTACTCCTGAACCGTGCACCTACACTGCACAGGCTCGGTATCCAGGCCTTCCAGCCGAAGATGATAGAAGGAAAGGCCATCCAGCTGCATCCGCTCGCATGTACGGCGTTCAACGCCGACTTCGACGGTGACCAGATGGCGGTCCACCTCCCTCTCGGCAACGCCGCAATCATGGAGGCACAGCTCCTGATGCTCGGCTCGCACAACATCCTCAACCCGGCCAACGGGACCCCTATTACCGTGCCTTCACAGGACATGGTACTCGGACTGTACTACATTACCAAGATCAGACCGGGAGCAAAGGGAGAAGGGATGAAGTTCTATGGCCCTGAGGAAGTGATCATCGCCCTCAACGAGAAGGCAATCGACATACACGCAAAGATACAGGTACGTCTGCCGAAGGACAAGATGAACCCTGAGGCCGGGACACAGATGGTAGAGACTACTCCGGGAAGGATAATCGTCAACCAGTTCGTCCCTCAGGAAGTCCCTTATGTAAACGAGATTCTCGGAAAGAAATCCCTGAGAAAGATCATCTCCGTCGTAATCAAGAATACCGGTGTGGCACGTACCGCCCAGTTCCTTGACGACATCAAGAACCTCGGATACACCATGGCATTCAAGGGAGGCCTGTCATTCAACCTCGGAGATGTCATCATCCCGGCTGAGAAGGAATCCCTCATCGAGAACGGGTACAAGACAGTGGAGAACATCAAGAACAACTTCTCGATGGGATTCATTACCAACAACGAGCGCTACAACAAGGTCATCGACCTGTGGACAGCTATCGACAACCAGATTACCGGCATCGTGGAGAAACAGATTTCTTCAGACCAGCAGGGATTCAATCCGGTATACATGATGCTGGATTCAGGAGCCCGAGGCTCTACACAGCAGATCAAGCAGCTCTGCGGTATGCGAGGCCTTATGGCAAAACCTCAGAAATCAGGTGCACAGGGAGCGGAGATTATCGAGAACCCTATCATATCCAACCTTAAGGAAGGCATGACAGTGCTCGAATACTTCATCTCTACGCACGGTGCACGTAAAGGTCTTGCCGACACGGCATTGAAGACTGCCGATGCAGGATACCTCACTCGCCGTCTCGTGGACGTATCGCACGATGTCATCATCAACGAGGAGGACTGCGGCACGCTCAGAGGCCTGATTGCCACAGCAATCAAGAGCAAGGACGAGGTAGTGGAATCTCTCGGGGAAAGGATTCTCGGAAGGACTTCAGTCCACGACATATTCAACCCGCTTACCGGAGAGCTCATACTCCCGGCAGGAGAAGAGATTACCGAAAGCATCGCCGCCCTCATCGAATCGCTTCCTATCGAGCAGGTGGAAATACGTTCCGTGCTGACATGCGAATCCCGCAAGGGTGTCTGCGCAAAATGCTACGGACGCAACCTGGCCTCGGGAAGAATGGTGGAAAAGGGCGAAGTAGTCGGAGTCATTGCCGCACAGTCAATCGGAGAGCCTGGTACACAGCTTACACTCCGTACATTCCACGTCGGAGGTACGGCATCAAGTACAGCTGCTGAAAGCTCTATCGAATCCAAGTACAACGGTAAGCTTGAGTTCGAGGAGCTCAGGACAATCGACAGGGTCGGAGACGACGGGTCCATCCAGAATGTCGTTGTCAGCCGTACCACGGAAGTGCGTATCGTCGATGAGAATACCGGTATAACATTCTCGCAGTACGATGTACCTTACGGTTCAGTCCTCTACAAGAAAGACGGGGACAAGGTCCAGAAGGGAGACCTCATCTGCGAATGGGATGCATATAACGCCATTACAATCATCGAGACTGCCGGAACGGTACGCTTCGACAGTATGATTGACGGTGTGACATTCCGTGAGGAAATGGCTGATGAATACTCCCTCAACAGGGACAAGGTCATCATCGAGTCACGTGACAGGTCAAAGAACCCGACAATCAATATCATTGACGAGAACGGCGAGAGCAAGAAGCAGTACAACCTTCCTGTCGGTGCCCACGTAATGGTAAGTGACGGGGACAAGGTCAAGATAGGCGACATAATCATCAAGATTCCTCGCGCAATCGGAAAGTCAAGCGATATTACCGGAGGTCTTCCGCGTGTTACCGAGCTTTTCGAGGCCCGCAATCCTTCCAACCCTGCAATCGTATCCGAAATCAACGGAGAAGTTGTGATGGGCAAGATCAAGAGAGGAAACAGGGAAATCATCATCAAGAACAAGTCAGGTCAGGAGAAACGTTATCTCGTGCCTCTTACCAAACAGATTCTTGTACAGGAGAACGACTATGTCAAGGCCGGCATGAGGCTGTCAGACGGAGCCGTCTCCCCTACCGATATCCTCAATATCCTCGGTCCTATCAAGGTACAGGAATATATCGTCAATGAAATCCAGGAAGTCTACAGGCTCCAGGGTGTGAAGATCAACGACAAGCATTTCGAAATCATCGTCAGACAGATGATGAGGAAAGTGCAGATCAACGATCCGGGCGATACCGAATTCCTTCCGGAAGAGCTTGTGGACAAGTGGGTATTCATGGACACCAATGACAGCATCTACGGCAAGTTCTATGTGACTGACCCTGGCGACTCACAGAAATATACTGAAGGACAGATAATTTCAGTACGTGAGATGAGAAGCGAGAACTCTTCGCTCGAAAGACAGGGGCTCAAGATGATGGTACTGCGCGAAGCCAGACCGGCAACTGCAAGCCAGGTGCTCCAGGGAATTACAAGGGCAGCATTGAAGACCAACAGCTTCATCTCTGCCGCCTCATTCCAGGAGACCACCAAAGTGCTCAGCGAAGCTGCAATACGCGGCCGCGTCGACAACCTCGAAGGCCTTAAGGAAAACGTCATCTGCGGACATGCAATTCCTGCAGGTACGGGTCAGAAAGACTTCCAGGAAATCCTCGTGGCGCCTATGGAAGAGTACCAGAAAGCAATGAACAACCTGTAGGGATAATAATTCCGGACCAGGAAACATATCAAAAGGCTGACCTCAAATGGCCAGCCTTTTTTCTTTTGTCTCTGCCGGCGACAATATAGCCTCGGTGCCGAAGCTGCCGCAGCAATACAGGTCGGATTCGCAAGGTTTTTCAGAGTAAAATGCCTAATTTTGGAAGTTGCAATCACTCAGTATCATGGCAGACATCCAGGACAGGCAGACATCACATGAGAACGGACACGAAAGACTGTCCAGGATACCCAATGGCATGCTGTTCGTGGAATGCCGGCGAATAATGTCGGAAGGGAGGAATGTGCTGCTGACAGCAAAAGGCTCCAGCATGTATCCGTTCATCCGCGACGGGGACAAGGTGCTTGTCGGCCGGAAAGAGACATACATGAAAGGAGATATTGTACTTGCCCTGACCAGTGAAGGAAAATATGTGATGCACCGCATAATAAAGGTCAAGGACGGGACTGTCATCCTGAGGGGAGATGCAAACCTGCGCAAGACGGAAACATGCATGCCGCAGGATATAGCCGGTGCAGTCATCAGCATAACCCGTAACGGGAAGCATGTATTATGCTCATCGGCAAAGGAAAAGGCGAAATCAGCGGTATGGCAGGCCCTGTTCCCTTTCAGGAGGCTCATACTCAAGATCATGCGAGGATAAATTGGGGCACTTATGGGCATCGGATACTACATAAAATGGCTCTGGAAAGCCTCCAGGGGATGCCGGATGCAGATATCGGCAAACTGCATTACCGGGATAGTCAGGGTGTGCACTTCACTGTTCTTCATATGGTGCACCAAGGTGCTGGTGGACATGGCGACCGGACATGTACAGGGGAATATGCTCCTGTACGTCTGCCTGCTGGTCGGATGTATCATACTTCAGACAGCACTGTCCGCTGCCGCAGCAAAGCTAAATGTATCTGCCGGGATAAAAATGATGAACAGGATGCGACATATCCTGTTTACAAGAGTCATGGAAAGCAGGTGGAAAGGAAGGGAAGGCATTCACTCGGGAGATATCATGAACAGGCTTGAAACCGATGTGAGGACAGTGACGGATTTGCTGTGCAGAACCATGCCGTCACTTGCTGTCACAGCCATACAGCTGCTCCTGGCCCTTGCCCTGCTATGGAAACTTGACGGAAGGCTGGTATGGATAGTATCCGGACTGTTCCTGCTGACCATGCTGATAAGCAGGAAGTACACGTCTGCCGTACGCCATATCAACAGGGAAATCCGCGATACCGACAGCAAGGTACAGTCCCATATCCAGGAAAATATCCAGAACAGGACAGTAATAGCCACGCTTGAAAGGATTCCGGAAATGACGGATACCCTATCAGACATACAGGACAGCCTGAGGCATGATGTCATGACACGGACAAACTATTCACTGTTCTCCAGGACGGTCATCCAGCTCGGCTTTTCAGCCGGATATGTACTTGTATTCCTCTGGGGGATATCCGGACTGATGAACGGGACAATGTCATTCGGTACCCTTACGGCATTCATGCAGCTTGTCAACCAGATCCAGCGGCCGATGTCCGGCCTTGGCAGGACCGTACCGGCAATCATAAGGGTCACAGCCTCTGTCGACAGGCTGGCCGAGCTTTATGACATCCCGGCAGAAGACAAAGGGAAGCCGGTAAGACTGACAGGACAGATAGGCATACGCCTCGACAACGTCTCATTCGCATATGAGACAGGCGGAGAAAACATAATAGAGAATATCAGCCACGATTTTACCCCGGGCAGCATCACAGCCATTACCGGCATTACCGGTGCGGGAAAAAGCACCCTTGTCAGACTCATCCTCGCTCTGGTCAGGCCTGACTCAGGGAAAATTACCCTGTACAATGACAGTGTCTCTGCTGAAGCCTCGCCTGACACAAGATGCAACATAACATATATCCCTCAGGGCAACACACTGATCAGCGGCACAATACGGGACAATCTGCTGCTCGGCAACCCTGACGCATCCGAAGAGGACATCCGCTCGGTGCTGCATACGGCTGTAGCGGATTTCGTCCTCGAATTTCCTGACGGGCTCGACACCTTATGCGGAGAGTCCGGAAGCGGGCTCAGCGAAGGACAGGCGCAGCGGATTGCAATCGCCAGGGGACTTCTCCGGGACGGGGGCGTCATCCTGCTCGACGAACCGACCTCCGCCCTTGACAAAGATACCGAACTGACCCTCCTCTCCCGCCTCACAGAGGCCGAATCCGGAAAGACACTGATAATAGTAAGCCATAGCAGGACAGTCCCACAATTCTGCGGCAGCAGCATAGAGCTTGCCGGCTGAGCAAGAAAAAGGCTGCCAGGAGAAGCCCCCTGACAGCCAACATAATGGGATTTAATTGTTATGACCGGGTCAAACCGGCATTCTACCGTCCTACGGTTATCGCTGCCCTGCTGAGAGCAGGATCATCATAGAACATATTTTCGACGCCGCCCTTGTGTTCTGTCTTCAGGCGTCCGGCTTCCACTCCATATTCATTTACCAGACAGTCATATACCGCCTCTGCACGTTCGCGGCTCAGGCGCTCGTTAAGCTCCGCCGAACCTGTCCCGGCATCAGCATAACCCGTAATCGTATATATGACACTCGGATCCGTCTCCTTGATGAGCTCGGCAAGCATGCCGAGGCTTACACGGTCCTTCCTGGTAAGGTCGCTCTTCCCTATCTTGAACGTAATCATGACCGGGGAAACGACATTGATATGTCTTATGAGCGTATCTATCCTTGCCTCATTGCCCTCTGCCAGAGCCTGCTGCAATGCAGCATTCTGGGCTTTGAGAGCCTCGATCTGGTCTTTCAGGTCATTAAGCGCACGGTTGTCATACCGGATGACAGTCTTCGAACGTTCCCAGCCGCGCTCCTTGAACTTGTAGGTAAGGCCGACCGATGCAGTCAGCAGGCCTTCCCCTGAACGTCCGCCGGCTTCCCCGTCAAACCTGTCACTGACCATCGCTCCCCTGATATCGAGATTGATATCCAGGGCAGGTGTGATACGGAACGAATTCATGAGACCGGCATTCAGTGCGAACTCTGTCGCTGTCGGTGCATCATATGCCCTCATGACACCGACTCCGAGATAAGGGGATATGTTATACACGCGCTTCTCCTTATAGCCGCCAATCACATTGCTGAGATTGAGCATTACATCCGCGTGGATGAAGAAGAACCCGAAACGGGAATTCTCAAGCCAGTATCCCTGCTGCGGCTTTCCCTTTATGTCCGTCCCGAGGGAATGTGTCCCGTCCTGGGTCGCACCGCGAAGAGCAAAACCGCTATACATGAGCCTCATACCCAGCTCCGGAGAAAACCACTTTCCGACAGCCACATCCACAGCAGGAGAAATCCACTGCCCAAGCTGAAGCTGATGGTCATGGTCGCCGAAATACAGCTGTCCGCCGCCGCCGACGCTTACAAACCAGTTATCCCAGAAGTTGTTGGTAACAACCTCGTATCTCTTCCCGCTATATACGACCTCATCGGTATAGTCAGCGAGTGTGTCCTTCGGCTCCGCCGTCTGGGCGAAAGCCGGTGCGGAAAGCAGCAAGACCGCTGCTGAAATAGTTTTTATATCCATCGGTATTTAATAATTAATATTACTGACTCAATATACCACTTACCTTGTCTTGCCAGAAGGCTCGTAGCTGAACGATGCTGATGATGAGCCTTTTGTCTGCAGCGGGAACTTGAAATTATTATCAATTATAACCTGCGGCAAATAATCTCCTCCAGGTGTACCGTCAAGGACTCTATCAAGTATGATGAGATTCAATGGTCCGGAAATATTCTCTACACCATAAGTAAGAATCCTGTTATAAAACCAGGTATTGATATCCTGTGCATACGATGCAATATCTCCGGCCATACCTCCCTGGCCAAAACTTCCACCTTCTGGTCCATTACTCTCGATATATGGCACATAACTTTGTTCCACGTCCGGCGATACGTAATATCCATCCAGCGAATTGATGAAGAAACTGTACTGATTCCCGGAAGCAGTCCCCGCACGGGAATTCTGTTCCTGGCACAGCATAAAGGTATTCCATATATCCGCCTGCTTTTCCGTATAGGACTCGCCCCAATATGCCCAATACAATGTATAATCGTGCCATATAAAGCCTCCTTCGTCCTTACTATACAAAAAATAATTACCGGCATTGCGCCCCGGGACAACTCGTGACCACTCCTGTAAGAATACCGTCCCGTCAGTGCCGTCTGAGCGATAAGATGTATGCCTGTAATCTACAGCAGACTGGAATGCGAACAAATCTCTAATCGGTTTATTCGGGACGACCAGCAGAGATTGTGGCGGTTTAAACTCGGTATTGCCAGCAAGATGAGTCCCTGATGGTCTTGAGGTTGCATTATCAACAGACGTAGTATTTCCATTTGTCATATAATATTCAACATCTGTATCTGCCGAGTAATTTTTCGACCAGTTTGCGGCCTCGTTTCCATTGACCTTATATCCGCGACGTCCCCAATAATCTTTCAATGAACCCCATTGATTTATTGCCATTCCCTGTTTGATGCCAATGTTATGGAGATTAGTGATTATATCCTCGCTGTCTTCTTCACTTGTAATACGTGCAACAAACATGACAGCACCGGTCATATCCCCCACAGTCAACTCCGGACTATAGGTCTGGAAATGCAGGCCGGGCGGCAATGACAATTCCTCATAATATGCATTCAAGTCATGTACATAATCCTCAATATTAGAACACCCGCGCTCATTATCGGTACCTGTATGTCCTGAATCTGTTTCCAATGCCGGCATTATCATTACGAATTCATCCGGATTAGCTTTCAGCAGATTCAGAAGCGTATCAACAGCTTTGCCGAATGTAATGCCAATATTCTGTCTTCCGCACTGCAGCGGGGCTCCGGCCAAACTCTCTCCAGGTGATGTATTATTCGGACCTCTCAATTCAAAGCATCTCACACCTGCATTCCATTGCTCCTTAACTGACTTGGTCTGGGTCTTGTTATAATTATAACTGTCCGATAATAGATACGAGAACGAATTGGCCGACCCTGGGATTGAAAGCTGCGACAAATATATATCCTTGTCAAGGCTGCCGACCCAGTTATTCGAACCGGATGCTGCGGGTGCAGTTACAGTGACCCTGGTCTTTTTGTGAGGACTGATTTTACCTATTCTTGTGGACAAATCCAGAGTTCTGCTCGCGGCATTCAGTATCGAAAGTCTTAATGTAAGACTTGTATGAGCTTCATGGGGCAGAAGGAAAATATTGAGAGTAATCGACTGACCTGCAAGCAATTTTATCGGTTTCTGCACATCTTCATCCAGATAATACAACGGTACGGTAATCATATTCTGCACAGTAGTTGACGGAGCATATTCGCACATTGGATATCCGTCAGCATCAAATTCCCCATTCACAAGGTCACAGGTAAATCTACCTGCAATAGGCTGGTCATTCTCTGCAATGATATTCAAAGAATTCAAATTTACGTCACTGCTTGCCTTGATCGTCAGTTCCAAAGTCGTGGAAATCGGCTTAAATGCCAAAGATACTCCGTTATTATCATCACTGACCTGAACATCTTCATTGACAGCAGTCATATATGAATACTGCATATTACATTGTGCAGTCCATCCGGTAGGCCCTCCGCTTGTAATTTCGTGATATTGGTTCACAGGGATATAACCTGTAAGCTTCCCCTCATTGAAGGAAACGATATTGCGTATGGAAGCATTGTCGATGCTTAAAGGAGCAGGATATACTGCATAGAAATCCTGCGTTGATTCATTCCCCCACTGAAGTTTTCCGCTATTGCCATAAACCAATGTGGCATTCGGTCCGGAATTATTCCCGACCATATATATAGCATCTGTCACAGACGGAGACTGAGGCGAATAAATGCTTACCGAATCATTTTCGACCCATTCAATTTCCTGAGAAGCAGGCTTTTGCTGTGTCGGGTCGACAGGATTCCCGTTTGCATCAAGATAATCACCGTATATGGTCTTTGTATCCGGAGTCCCATATCCAGCCATAGCCCCGAAGACAAGTCCGTCATACTCTACAGGCTGATTGGGCTCGAAATTCTCCTTCACGCAACTTGAAAAGCCAAGAAGCATGGCACACGGTAAAAGTATTTTAAGATAACTGACAGTTTTCATCACAATTTCATTTTAGTGATTATTTCCATTCATCTACCCCGAACTCATAATCGCCTTCTATCTCCTGATTCCCGGCTGATACTTCACTGTCTGTGTCATCAACCTTATCGACAACAGAAGCATTCATGAACCCGGTTTCCGTCTCGACTTCCATGAAAGTCGTCAACGGTCTTTCGTAAATCTTTTTCATTGCCTTGCTTATTTAATTTATATTTCAATCTTTCTTCTTTCTTATCAATGATTTAAGCCTTGAACGTATTTCCCTTGATATTGTATGGTGTCTGTGGTGTCCCGACCCATAGCTGCTGCCGTAAGTGCCGTATCCATAGCTCCCGTAGCCGTAACCATAACCGTAACTGTAACCATATCCGTAGCCGCGATGGTCAAGGTCCACACCATTGAGGACAAGAGCCATATTGACGAGCCTCTTCTCCCTATACATCTTCTCAATCTCAGGGAGGAGTCTCCTGTCAAGCTTACCGGACCTGACCATGAAAATTGTAAGGTCGGCAATACGGTTAGAGACAAAGGCATCTGCTATTATTCCAACAGGAACACTGTCTACAATGATATAGTCATATCGTTTGCGGAGTTCCGCAAACAGGTCATCAAGCCGGTGGCCCATAAGAAGTTCCGTTGGATTCGGAGCTATCGTTCCTGCCTTGATGATATCCGGAGAAGAACCGTCTTGACTGACATGCAGAATATCTTCTGTCTTAATAGCTGTATTTGCAAGATAGTCCGTCACTCCGGCATGCCCTTTCCCGACATATTTTGAAAGTGAGCCTTTTCTGATATCAAGGTCTACAAGAAGCACCTTCTTTTTCGTATATAGCATGCTGAACGCCAGATTGTATGACGTAAATGTCTTTCCTGCGCCTTCATTGAATGAGGTAAGCATGATGACTTGCGAAGATGTAGATCCGCCTTTTGTCATGAATGACATGTTGGTTCTGAGAATACGGAATGCCTCTGAGATTACAGCCCTGCTTCTTTCACTTACAGTTGGTGTATGAAGACTGTGCCTTGAGGATTTTTTTCTGGCCTTGTCAAGAGGAATCTCTCCCAGTACAGGCAGGTCAGCCACGTCATCTATATCTTTCCTGGTGCGGATGCGTGTATCAAGGAAAAGCACCAGAAGGAAATACAGACCCGGCACAACAAGTCCGATAAGCATACCCAGAATGATAATCCTGTTCCTGTTCGGAGCTATTGGCGACATGCTTCCGTCCGCTTCATCGATTACCCGTGCATTGTTGTCCGCCATCGCCTGAGAAAGAGCATTTTCCTCTCGTCTGTTGAGTAGAAACATATACAGGCTTTCCTTGATTTTCTGCTGCCTCTCTATTGAAAGCATCTCCCGCTCTTTAGTCGGGATAGATGTCATCCTTGCTTTTGCCCGTTCCTCCCGGCTTCTTGCATCATCAAGCCGCAGATTAAGACTCACAATCAGATTGTCAACAGCGCGGATGATTGTCTGCTTCATTGCATTGAGCGAGTTATTGAGCTCCTGCACGACAGGGTTCATCTCGCTGCTGTCATCTATGAGTTTGTCCCGCCTCAGTTTGATTGTATTATACTGGTTAATCTGGGTTTCAATACGCATATCGCTGATACCTGTGTTGGCCGGAATCAGGTCAACCTCTTTCGATGGGTCAGTAAGATAATCCTTGATATAGTATGCAAGTTCAAGCTGCGTCTGAAGTTCCAGCACATCAGTATTATATTTCTGGGATTCCTGCATATACATGCCGGATGTAGAAGAGATATCAACTATTTCGTTGGTCTTCTTGAACGACTCCAGGTCCGTCTCGACAGAACCGAGTTCCTTCTCGATGATTATGATTCTCTCGTTGATGAAATCGGCCGTATTAACGGCAATCTGATTCTTGTCATTGATTGCCTCTTCATTATACACTGTAATAAGAGTGTTGAGCATATCCCTTGCCCGAGCCGGAGAGGCATCCCGCATTGAAAGATTGAGTATCGAGGACTCTTCCCCTTCCTGCCTTATATTGAAATTCGCCCTGTAATAGCCGACCATCGATTCGAGAGGAATCTTCTCCACATAAATATCCTTTCCTGTCCAGGATGGCCCATACCAGTTTGTCCTGGAGATGACAACATTTATTCCCGGAGCGATACCGGTCGTATCGTCTACCGCCGCCTTGAATCTCCGTTCCAAATCCTTTTCCTCTGGAACTGTTACAATTACCGAATCATCAGTGGCCAATGTCATTCTGAATGACAACCTTATAGCCGGTGACACATCGATGAAAGACACAATGAGAGGAGTGCGTGTATACAGTTCCTGTTTTCTGAGTCCGTCCTCTACCTTATAACTTACGTCGGCATTTACCCTCCGGATAACTTCGCGGAAAAGTTTCTTCGACCGGAACTGCAGAATCTCGTTTTCTACATTGACCCTGTTGATAAAATTGTCATAGCGGTCAAAACCGGCAGAATAAGTCTTGTTGGACGGATCCTTGATGATGACTGTAGCAGATGAGAAATAGACGAACGGCTGACGAGCATATATGAGCCATGCCAACCCGCCGAATACAGCCACCGACAACAGGAACCACTTCCATCTCGCTACCATATACATAAACAGGTCAACGAGATTTATACCGTTGTCTTCCTTATTCTTTATATTATTTGTTTGCATCACTAATCAAATTGTAAAAACACATGCAGATACTTTCAGCCTACCTTAACATGAAACAATGCCATTCTAATTGCTGAGAGCGGTAGTTGCCCATATTACCGAACAAATTGTCGTAACTACTGAAAGCATGGTAGTGCCTATCTGCCAGCCGCGGTCTTCAGCGTCTTTCTTCTGATACTTCGGCTCGACATAAACTATATCATTCTGCTGAAGATAATAGCATGGCGAATTGAAGACATCCTTTGTCCGGAGGTCGGCAATGAGCATCTCCCGGCTATCCCCGATTTCCCTGATGACAGTGACCTTATCAATCCTGGCTTTCTGGGTAGGGCCTCCGGCACGTGCAAGAGCCTCGAACAGAGTAATACGATCTCCATTCACACTATATGTACCGACACCTCCTACGGCCCCAATTACCGTATATTTGAAATTAAGGAATTCAATGGAGACAAGTGGATCCTTCATATAATTACCTTCCTCAATCCGCGTGGATATAAGATCTATGGCTTCATTGACAGACAGCCCATCCACATGCAGTTTGCCAAGGATAGGGAAATCGATATTCCCGTCAACATCGACCCTGTATCCTTCTTCCGCCACAGAAGAGGAATTTGCATAGGAACTTATGCTGCCGTCAGCACTGACCCGGAAGCTGCCCTCATGGATATTGAAAGGGATGGCAAGTTCAGGGTTCTTATTACTGACAGTGATTTTAAGGCGGTCATCTCTCATGATCACTGCTTCATGCCTGACATCCACCGGATAAGCCACGCCTGGTTCCATATCCTGCAGATATAGGAATTTCTTTGACGATACACACGAACTGATGGTCAAAGTTAACATTAAAATTGTGAATATCAAACTCTTTCTCATAATTATAGAACAATATTCCATTTTTATTTGCGAACAGGTCCTCCATCGGTCCAGCACATCGTTTTCAGATGCTCATGACATATAAGTGCCGCATCATTGTCCGGAAGACATTCCATGGTGCCGACCGGAGACATGACCGATATCTCGGCAAGGATATCGCAGAGTGCCCCGAAGATATTTCTGTCCTGCCGTATTGCGGAACATCCCGGCAGGATTACGGAAAATGCATCAACATCATATTTCGGTGTAAAGACATTATGCGATGACTGGACGAGCCGCGCAATCCCTGCAACAGGATAGCCCTCCGCCCGATAGCATGGTGTCTTCCCGCTCCATGGTGTCCCATATGCCATCAATGTGTGTCCAGAGACTCTGATTACAGGATTATCATCATTCAGGAGCATCGTACCCGGAATATTTCTTATCCACAGCGATGAATGCGTACTTTTCCCGGTACCACTACGTCCCATGAAAAGATAGGCGCTGCCACTGTTGACCACACACGAGGCATGGACAGATATGCCGCCATGGAAAAGAACTGCCATCGAGAACATTGTACGCAACATTGCGTCAAAGGCATTTCCAGCATACCTGTCAGACCATATGACAGTTGCCAAAGCATGAGTGAACCTTGCATCTGTTACCATGCGATGGACAGTTCTGCTATGATTAGGGCGGACATCAAGACGATATCCTTGGCGTGTCCTGTACAGGATTATGACCCCTATATCTGTCGATATCTGCTCTATGCACACAACATCTTCTGCATGTGGCAGCGTATTAACGGTCTCAAGGCAGAAGAGCCTGTCATTCTCATTGTCTCCAGCCAGAAAGACATGATATGCTGGAAGCAGGCTGAATATATCGAGTGCGGAAGGAACTGTGATATTGAATCGGAATCCCCCCACTGAAAATTCATAGTCATTATTTGATTGGTCTATCATCGCACGTATCTGGAATCTTAGAAATTCTTCTTTATCTGACCCGTAAGCAAGTTGATGAAAATCCAGAAAGACTCTTTTGGGACTGTCCGGAGAGAGAACCCTACATTGCGGCAGAAGGCATGCAATGTATCAGTCTTCCTTTTCAGGACCGAAACACCTTTCCTGACCGGATACATGTCATGCCCGAAATTGCCTCCTCTGCAGACTATCTCAAAAAACCTGTCTGCTCCTTCCATATCAGGACTGATACCCATGCATTTAGAGGAAGGCAGCCCAAGATACTTCAGCAGAAATGAGTCCAGGACACATGTCCAACCGGCAAGCCCGGTCCTGGACACCACCGCGTACCATTCCCCCATATCTACCCTGTCGTGCAGGCAACTGTATGCCCTGGCAAGATCACACAGTTGCCGGAGACCTACCCCGCGTCCTATCGCATGCTTCATCACATGAGCATCAAGCATAAGTAGATTGAGCATAGGAGACAATATCTTCACAGTCGTACCGGATGTCCCGGGTATCTCAATATCAATAAAACCGTCCTTTTCAACCAGACCTTGCAGATATCCCTTGACAAACGGAGAATACAGGTCAAGCAGTCTGGAATGATGCTCAACGTCCATATCATGCCATCTGTAGCAGATACTGCCGTCAGACATCCTTCTTATCCGGCATTCTTTCCTGCTTACCATATCACATGCAGCCTTGTGTTCGTCCTCACTACGGAAAAAGAAATCGATATCCCCGCATTCCCTCAACGCCGGCTTCTCATACATTATTGCTATCCCTTGCCCCTTCTTCAGTACGGGCGTAAGGCCTCCGGAAGCAAAGTACCTGCACAACTCGGACAAAACCATGTTCTGCCGGATATTCCTTTCCTCTATCCTGTGTACCTCTGCCATCCACTTTGCCAGAAGTCTCCGCTCAGGGAGAAAATCCTCCGGAATATGATGCATTCCCCTGGCTACGATACCTGTAACAGTCTGGCGGACGGCCATCGAGAATATTTCTCCCCATGCCTTGCCGGAAAGAGGGAAAATCCCTGTCTCAGAGACAGGCTGTTCCCACAGTCCGGCCCTCAGGAGAGCCAGCATAGCCGAAATCTCTACAGGCAGACTCATCATTTACATTTCTTCCTTTATCAGTCCATGCCTGCGCCATACGTCAAGCAGGTCATTCACATCAGAAATGGCAGTAGCCATATCGATGTCATACTCATCACATATCCATCCGGCAAGCATTTCCGGGCTGAAATCAAGGCCGGAAGCTTTTGTCCAGAGCCATGCAGCTGAAGCATTCAATGACAGGACCTCTGTCATATTATCATTTCCTTCAGAAGTCATGACAATCATGTAATGGCTGCCTATCTGCCTCAGGATAACCTTATCATTGGTTCTCATAATCTTATTATATAATCAGAATTTCTTCCCGGACAATATGCTGTATACTGTCTCGGATATTATCTTAATGTCTTTAAGGATAGACTGTTTCTTCAGGTATTCCAGATCCATGCTGAGACGCCTGAGCATCTTTTCCATCGTATCCGTATAGCCGTTATACAGGGTGGCCTCAGAAAAAAGCCCAGGGCGTAGCCTGTACAGATAGCGGTAATCAGGATTCTCGGCTATAATCTTATCCACAAAATACTTACGTTCAGGCCTCGGCCCGACAAAAGCCATATCGCCTTTAAGGACATTCCAGAGTTGCGGAAGTTCATCGATATGATGGTCCCTCAGGAAACGCCCGGTGGCAGTCAGCCTGTCATCGTCTTCCTTGCACAAAATGGCCTCGCCCTCCTTTTCCGCATCATCAACCATTGAACGGAACTTATAGATTGTAAAGATTTTTCCTTTAAAACCGACCCTTTCCTGACAGAAAATTGCCGGTCCGCTGTCTTCCTTTTTAATGGCTATATAGATTATGACAAAAAGCGGGGCGCACAGGATAATGCAGACGGCTGACCCGATAATGTCAAAGACTCTTTTCATTACAGCAAACACAGGAGACACCTTATACGGGTCATCTGTCCTGACTGCATGAGTTGAATATTTTTTCATACAAAGCGAAACAGTTATCAATCATCTTTTCTTCTGTGAACATGGACCGGTACCGTCTATATGAATTCTCTGAGAACGAACGGTACACATTTTCATCCGACAGCACTTTAATAATGGCATTTGCCATCTCTCGTGCATTTCCGGGCTCGACATTCAGCCCTGACACGCCATTGGCATTGACCCATGATACTCCTGACCCCGGTATATTGGTTGCTATTACCGGCTTAGCGCATGACATGGCCTCAATCTGCGCTATGCCGAACGCTTCCGTTTTCTGAATAGAGCTGAGACAGAAAATATCACAGGCATGGTACAATGCCGGCAGGACATTCTCGTCTATAAAGCCGAGCAGCATTACCTTATGCTCAAGGCCTGACTCATGTATCTGCTGTTCAAGGACCGGACGCAATGGTCCGGCCCCCCCGATAAGTACAATGCAGTCATCAGGCAGATAGCCGGCAGCTTCAATAAGTGTCGTATGTCCCTTATATTCGATGAGGCGACCAAGTGTGAATATTACCTTTTTACCATGGCATTTTTCAAGGATATTATCGACGTCTTCCTTGTTGTAAGGTACAGGACTGACACCGATAGGAATACAGCATGTCTTTCCTATCACATCCTCAAGATACGGAGACTCCTCTATATAGACTGGCGTTGTCCCCACTATGGCATCCGCCCTGTGAATCAGCCAGTTCTGTAGCGGAGCATAAAACCTGAGCAGATGCTTCTGCTTCAGTATGTCACTGTGCCAGTGAAGGACGACCTTCCCTCTGTATCCTGACATAAACAGAGCCAGACATGCCATAGGGTCAGGATGATGCACATGTATGATATCATATCCGGAGCATCTCTTGTTCAGTTCTGATATCATGGATGGGGAAATCATTGTAGCAGCCAGCTTTGCAAGGCTTCTGCAGCATATCAGGTCTGCATGCCTGTTGATATGTGTAACAGAGGTGCCGCCGTCCAGAGCAACACACATCATGTCACAGTCCACTTCTCTTGCCGACAACCCTGACATAAGGTCGAACATTACCTTCTCGACACCACCCTTTACAGGATAGAATTTGCCAAGCTGAAGTATTTTCATATAAGTCTCAGTTTTTCGTACAGTCTCAGGTAATCAGCATATCTGTCCTCTTTCCGAAAATGCCGGACAGCATATTGCCGGCATCTTGCCATATAAGAGTCCTTACCTTCCGCTTCAATATGACGGACAGCATCAATGACTCCTCTTATGTCCCCCTGTCCGACAACATAACCGGTATCATGTGTAACAGACTCCATGCTTCCGCCTGTCCGGTATGTGACAACAGGTGTCCCGCATGAAATAGATTCCATATTCACTGTAGGGTAGTTGTCCTGCCATGTCGGATTGACAAGTACATCAGCTGCGGAATAAAGCCCCGCAAGATCGCTGATACTTTCCGTCTTCGGAATACATATTATCTCATCCGGGAGTTTCCTCCGTTGTCTCTCTGTTACCCCTACCAGCACTATTTTCTCATCACCGTTGAGATACCGGCTCAAAGCGACAAAATCATCAAGGCCTTTTTCCTTGCTCCAGATACTTGCTACTCCTAAAATGATATGCCAATCTTCCAGTCCATACCTTGACCTGACCGGGGACGGATTTCTGAAAGAGAATCTTTCCGTATCTATACCGTTATGAATGATTCTGATACTGTATCTGTTTAGAAATGATGACATCATTTCTTTCCGCATCCAGTCCGATACTGTCACAATCACAAACCTGTCCTCGGGCATCGAAGTAAATGCCCGTTTCTTATCTATCCAGTTCCCTGCGGACCTGTCAAGCCAGAGACTTGCAGGAAACTTTGCCCTCTGCGGACAATGGCCGCAACCAGTCTGCCATTTACGGCATCCTGCCGATGCATAATGATAGCAATGTCCCGTATAAAGCCAGCAGTCATGTACTGTCCAGACAACCGGTATACGGTTTTTTGACAGGTAATCGAACAGTATCCGATAATTAAGGAAATACCCGTGGATATTATGGATATGCACCACATCCGGTCTGACAGATTTCATCTTCTCCACAAACGCCCTTGTCGCATGTGCAGATGCCAGTCCGTGACGATCTGTGACCCTTGTCACTATGCCGTGCCATATTACATCCGCAAGATTGCCGACAGGAACAATTTCAGATCTGCAGGACATTATACCGTCACGGCCCTTGCTGTATGCCACATAACTTTCCCATCCGCCAGCCATAGCCACATCCCCTATCTCCCTCACGATACGGCCTGTGGATGCAGTTGTCCTCAACACCGGATTTATCTGAAGCAACCTTTTCATCATGAGGATTTTTCTGTTCTGTCATGCATAAGTCCGTCAAACAGCGTTACCCACCTCTGCATCACAGATGCCTCGGAATAAGTATCTGCAGCTTTCCTTGCCTCTGTTGACATTCTCTTTCTCAGTTCAACGTCATCCATCAACCGCATCATGGCAGATGCGAGTCCGGATATATCCCCGTTACGGACTATCAACCCGTCAACCCCATCGTGGATAATCTCTCCTGGCCCGCACGGACAATCGAAAGCCACTGCCGGCACCCCGCAGGACATCGCTTCGACAAGCACCATTCCAAACCCCTCATAATTGGAACTCATCACGAGTATGGAACTTTTCAGATACTCGGACATGATATCCTGGACAGGGTCATTCAGACTGACTGAAGTGGACAATCCATATGTATCTATCATACCTTGCAGCTTGTCATGCCATTCTCCCCGGCCGAAGATTTCGAGCCTCCAATCATTGTATCTCCCGAAAGCCATTACAATATTCCATGCTTCTATAAGACGGTCAAAACCTTTCTGATAGTCAAGTCTTCCGACAGCTATTACGCGGTGTGCCGTAACACTGGAATAGGGTCCGCTCCATGATATGTAATTAGGAATAACCTCGATTCCCGGGACATCCCCCCAGTTCTTCTTGTCTTCTTCCGTAAGCACCACAAACCGGTCAAATCTCCTGACAAGACACTCATCCTGCCATGTCCGTAATCTGTCAATCATTCCGAGAAGTCCTTGCCGGGCATACTGAAGCCTGAAAGACTTGTTGAAATGCAGCTCCAGAACTTTCCTGCTGCCATCTTTCAATGCCGGAATAAAAGAAGACTCTGACGGGAACAATGATACAGTCACATCCGGTCTTTCTATTTCAAGCAGAGAAGCGAGAGCCTTCCGGTGTCTTGCCCTTTTATACAGATAGCCGATAATCTTCCTTAAGATTCCTTTGTCATTATCGTCCATATAATTGATGTCCAGATCGACATGGCGGACATTCTCCGGAAAACGATAATACGGAGCCCGTCCTTTCTGGTCAGTAGTCACAACTACAATCTCCCAATGCATATGCCTGACAAGCCACCTTACCTTGTCGGCAAGGACCCTGTCCATTCCTCCCGGACTGAATGTCCCGAGTATGCAGTATACTATCTTCATGCCTGACGGATACTCCTGAGTCTTTTCCGGTAAGATCTGTATGCACGGAAATAGTACGGATTTCTAATACACATCAGCAGCAGCCACGCAAATTCCTTGAGTCCTGGCCTCATCCATGGTTTCAGTTTTCCGATGAAATGAATCACATATATAGGCTTGCCACTCCCGTTATCCAGCGAATATCCCAGATGACGCACATACCATGTCAGAAAATCAGCAAAGACGTTGTATCCCTCGTCAAGATGAAGGTCATGCCTTTGAGGCCACCCTGGAATATATTCATGGATTACATCCTGGTCTCCGACACTGCTGTCTGATGCCTTTGCCCTGTCTATGACCTTTCGTGCCATCATTATAAGCCCAGCCTCGACATCCTTGTCAGGGACCAGCACCATAAGCCCTGAATTGAGTGTGGACCAATGTCCGTTCCCGGGATATGACCTGCCAGCAGATACAGCTGAAAATGCATCGCAGTCGAACAGATGGTCAAGATTACGCAATACCAGCATGTCGGAATCAATGAATACCACCTTTTCAAACTCCATGAGCCCCCAGACCAGAAGCTTGTCGAATGTATGGCTCCAGTGAGGGAAATCATAACCTGAGGAATCCGGCAATTCCATCACTGCAGGAGACACAAGTCTCCTGCAGCGGATACCCAGTGACTGGAGAGTATCCTCCACCTTGCTGTCGATATCAGGAGACAGCATGCAGTATAACGGATAGTGGCATCCTGCTTCCTTCAATGAGAGAGCAAGTACAAGGACACCATCAAGATAATTCGGTGTCGACAGTAATGTCACATACGCCTTCATATTTCCGCAGCTATGATTTCTTCCGCATCAGGCTCTTTTCGGGCCATCCCCAGTGCAAGGAAAATTGCAAAGGCAGAAAAGATATCAGAAGATACTTTCAGCCATACAAGCAGCTGGAGAACAAACAGAAATACAAACATGAGCCTACTGCCAGGAAAAAACTGCATTCCGATTGCAGACGACTTCCAAATGAAAATTATGAACAACAGCAGACATGGAAGCCCTGCATAATATATAAACCTGAGATATCCGACATCAGTCGCCATATAATAGCCTCCATATTCCTCTCCGACATAATACGGGTCGGCAAAAGTATTATAGAAATAGCCGTCACCGATCAGCCATGTCTTTATTGTCTCCGGAAAGCGGTACATTGTCCATAGCAACTCATTTGAATGCACTTCCCATCTACCCTCCTCAACCAGAGAGAAGAATCCCTCGAAGGCAAAACGGAAATTCCTTCTGAATACCATGTCGGTCTCATACAGCACACCTGCAAATACAGCAAAAACCAGCATAATCACGATGCCAGTCCGGAGAAATCCCGACGTCGTGGACGGCAGATGCCTAAGGTTGTAAAGCCTAAGTGAATACACCATATAAATCATTGCCATGACCATCCCTACTGTTGTTGTTCGGGATATCATGTTCCCGATAATGGATATTATCGCAAACGCCATGAGATACAGCACCATACCTGCAGGCCTGTGTTCATATTCCTCTGCTATCCGTGAAGCGGAGGCAGCCATTATTATCAGCACTGCCGAGAAGCGGATTCCGGCCACATCAAAGGCACATCCTACACCATACAGACGTCCCTTGGCAAATTCATCAAGACCACTCATACCATATAGGAACGAATGGACCGTATTGAATACGGCAGGACTGCTGTCAATCCCGATAGCCAGAAGACATTGCATGGCTGACGCAGCAGCGAGATACCGGGCAATCACTGATACTGTCACATTCTCATGGACAATGGACAGATACTGTATCAGAGTATAGGCTCCTGCCAGCCACACAAGCATTGAGAATATATACGAAACATACGTAAAATCAGAGGTGGTATTATACGTTACGGATGCATAAGACGCCAAGGATACAAATGACGCGAATATGACAAGTGTCAGAAAATTTCTGTTTACTATGCCATTACGACTCTTTGCAGCATTTATTATCACAATAGGTAAGGCAACAATGGCCATGAGCATCTTAGTATTGATTCCCGGCAGGAATGTAAAGCTGAACGGGAAATAATAGAAACTCGTCAGAATGACCCCGGCAAGTATTGCAATATACCTCAACATTTTACCGAACTACCTGTAGATTATACCGTAGACTATCCTGTAGAACAATATATAATGCAGTCTCACTACCCAGAACTGCCCTCTGGCAGCGCACTTCTGAAGCAGGTTTGCCCTGAACGATATACGTCTGTTCTTCCCTATATATCTGTCGGCTTCCGGATACATGTGCTGCCACATGCGGTATTTTTCACGGCTTGCACTTATCAGGAACGGATATTTCACATCCAGTTTCAGAAAGCCCATTTCGGTATCTAAGGTATCTCCATATCTCTCATGCAGGAATAATGATATCCTTCTGACATTATAGTCAAGCTCCTTCATATGCCTATCCGAGTATGTACGGCTGAATGCCCCTTCATTTGTCTTGTCGTAATGATAAAAAGCTTCAGGAAGATGCACAACCTTGTCCGCTACAGCAAAAAGCATCATCATGGTCATATCTTCCCCCATCCCGTATCCGTCAGGAAACGAAATCCCGTTGCCCGTATAAAGACTACGGCTTACAAGCTTATTCCAGACATTGAATTTCATTGCCCCGCTGAGCATTCCTTTCAAGGCATCGACCGGTGTCCCATATCCAGGCTGCTTCATATACCGTTCATTATGACGGAATGTCAGGTACCAGTCACACCATACGATATCCGCCTTTTCTCCGGAGGCTGCATCATACATTCTCTGCAATGCATCCGCATCCAGCCAATCGTCACTGTCGCAATGGAATATATATTGGCCTTCAGCCACTGACATCCCTGTATTCCTTGCTGCCGGAAGCCCCCTGTTCACATCATGTTTCAATACCTTGACTGCACCATCCCGCTCCGGGTGCCGTGCAATGCATTCCTGCAGCAATCCGATGCTTCCATCCGGAGTCGCATCATCCACAAAAATGAATTCTGCGTCCTTCATTGTCTGTCCAAGTAATGACTCAGCGCATCTGACAATGAATCTCTCGACTCTATAGACAGGTATAATGACTGATATCTTTATTTCACGACTCATGACAGTACCATATATGCGTTTGCCGTGATTATTTCCGCCCCGTCATGACTTTAAGCAATCCAGGGCAATATCTCCTCATGAAAGCAAATAGAGCAAGAAGAGACAGTACGACAGCAAGTTCAGTCCCGGCATACAGCATGACAGCCCCGAAACCGGTATCCGGTCTAACAATTTTCAGAAATACTTTCAGGACTCTTGTCAATATCAGTGCATGGGAGACATAGATGAAAGCCTGCCGCCGCAAAGAATGGATTTACCTTGACATAGGATTTCTCCAGCAGCCATGCAGCAAGATTATATGCGAGGAACAGCGCTGCAAAAGTATTGAGCAACTTTACAACTCTCGCTACCTCACTGAAATCCATGACAACTATATACAGGACTCCAAGCAACGGATACAATGCAAGAGACCATTTGAAAAACGACCGGAAGGACAGTATCATATCTTTCCGGGAAATACTCATATAAGCTCCGAACGAAAAGAAAAAGAACGCCTTTGCAAGGAATTCAAACCTCAAGCCCATCCACGATGGAAGAAACAGAAGTATACCAAGAAAGACCAGAAACCATATGCGGAATCGTCGTATCATCCAGTACAGGACCGGAGTAAACAATACCACTACCATAAGATCCCTCAAAAACCATAGAGGAAATACCAGGGGATATGCATTTCCTGTTTCAACTACAGCCCCGGGGATAGACATAAGGGCACCGTTATAATACCAGAAGCAGGAAAGAAGGCCCTTAAGGGAGAGGTCCAGCTCTGCATCGGCATTAAACTGCGACCCGTCAAGTCCGACCCTGGCGGAGAACATGTGAACTGTTACAACAACAATTGCCAGCGGAAAGCGGAGCAGGTCAAGGCTCTGAGATCGTAAATTATTCTGACTCATTACAAATGATCCGGAACTGACATGGCATTACCATTATGCCGGATGTTCCTGATTTTCAACATATATTTATACAAGCGACTCAAAATCCTGACAGGAATGGTATTTACATCCTTATGCAACCGCCACCAATTGATATACCGGAATCCCATGAACGAACTCGCTTCTCTGCTTCCGATATAATCATACAATTCAGGACTAGTATTCTTCAGTTCAATGTCAAAATCCTCGAGCATATGACGCATCCGTACATCGAAATGCTCCATGGCAAGGACATAGACATCTTTCAGCATAGGGACAATCCTTGCATAAAGATATTGCCGGACAGGCCGGTCAGCCACATCATCACGATAGCGTTCATAGCCGGCCGCCATATCAAGGGCACATCTCAATGTATGCCGTAAACTTTTCTTCTTGACAGCAGGATCTACAGTCTGCCCTGCCCTTCCTACAAGATACATGTAGACAGGCCTGTCAAAATATGCCACGGTATGCACATAAATCATAGGCAACGCTATCCATTGCTGGTCTGTATATGAAATACTTTCCGTCTGACGATATTCCATGTCCGTCAGAAGTCTCCGCCGATATGTGACAGCATGCATCTGCATATTGCAGAATACCGGTCCTGTACATATGGCATCCATATCATACATTATCCCATCTCCGATGCTGTACCTTATAGTCTTACGCGGCTGCCTCCTGATATCAACAACCGTGAAATCAGAAAGTACAAGATCGGCATCGGTAATCTCAAGGAAAGCAATGAAACAATCAAGGTTATCAGGATCCATACTGTCATCGGCATCCAGGACCTTCACATATTTCCCTTTAGCCTCTTCCAGTCCACGGTTGACACAGGAACCATAGTTCCCGTTGTCCTTGTCAATTACCCTGAATATGTCAGGATAATTCTTTTCATACCCATGGGCTATCTCCGATGTCCTGTCCTTGCTGCCGTCATTGACCACCAGCACCTCGACCTTGCCAAGATTTTTCCTTACAAGCACAGAATCGAGGCAATATGGGAGATAATCCTCCATATTGTACGATGGTACTATTAATGTCAATACCTTGCCCATGTCACTGGTTCCTGATAATCCCGCACCTTTCATTCCGCTCTGCAAAGAAAGCTCGCATCTCCATGACAATCCCGGGGATATAACGTTTTATCCTGTCACGCAGGGATATCTGCCGCTCAACCCTTCTATATGGAGACGGCCTCATAAGGAGCTCCGCCTCATCTGCGTCTATATCTGACATGATTTTCTGAACAGCATCATATATTGCAGACGGCTGCCCTGCCTCATGCCATTGTGCACGGACAATTTCCCCGTAACGCTCGAGTATACCCGCCCTGTCCAGCAGTTCACGCTGAGTAAAAAAGGCAAAATGTGCAACTATAGCATCCCCGTTCCACGCATTTGAGATTCCTTTAACAGTAGGATAGATGCATGAGAGGAACTCCTCGTCATCTCCAGGCACTATCCCTGCAAACTTGCGCATCTCATTACCGAACCACATCACAGCATTGATTGAAAATCTCGTCATACCCATCTCTTTGCGACCGATATGCAGGTCAGCCCACAGCCCCGGCTTCAGATATCGGTCAATGAACCAGCTATGAAGTTCTTTCGCGAATTCTCCGCTCTTCCACAACACCGGATGAATTGCAGATGCCCCATAATAACCATCCAGCTCAATCCTGTCTTCAACCTGAAGCAAATATGTGGAAAGAGAATTATTGATGACAAGCGGGGAAACCAGAAAATAATGAGGATTCTCTATCCGGAACTGCACCATCATCTCTATCAGTCCCGGCTCCATCCACACAATGTCATCGTCAAGTTTAAAATATATTGTATCTGGTTCTACGCATGCCTTATAAAAAGCATTTATCGTCGCATTACCGTTCACGACACCATCCGGCTGCCACACAAGGTTCACTTTTGGGAACTGCTCTGCAATCCGACAGAAAAAACCGATGTCTGCACCATTATGAGTATTGATCCAGATGTCATACCTGTCCACGATATCCGATGCCAAGACATACGGAATAAGATACTGCATATAGCGGCGACGGCCGGCGGCAGTATTGACAACTATTCTATAATCCTTATACATAATACTGGCCTATTTTTTAAGCAGATTCATAACCTTGTCCAGATTGCGCCTTGCAAGAAAATCTTTGACATATCTACAAAAACGAAGATAAGGGACAAGGATTGTCGGGCGACCATGGAAATTATTAATCATCAGCCTGTCAAATGAAGTCTTGACTGAAATTGGCCTGAAATATCTCCTGAAAAACTCCCAGTCCTTTTCCGGAATGCCTTTCAATTGGTAAGCAGTCTCTATTTCGGTAACAGCCCTGTGCAGGTAAGTCGAGACATTATAGCAGTATTCATCGGCGACATCCTGATGCACGGCATATTTCTTCACGAAATCCATATATCGCGAAACAGGCCAGAACTGTCTGAAGCCTGCATATTCCGGTTTGAAGCCGAATTTCCTGTGTATTGCAGAACCAGGCCGTTGCTCATAATGGTAATTGCCCGCAGAAGAAACAACCACTTTCCGGATTGAATCCAGATATGCAAAATAGAATATCCCGTCCTCTCCGAAACACATGCCTTCAGGAAACTTGATATTTCCTGCCTTGATTATGCCTGTCCTGAACAATTTGGCATATACACCGGTATAAAGATACAATTTTACGTCTCTCATCAACTGCGGGAAGTCCTCGATGCTATACATGTCATATGATTGCTCTGCTGAAGCATCCAGGCTGTCGGCCATGTATGTTTTCTGAATCACAAGGTCTGTCCCGAATTCCCTGGTCATATCAGAAACAAGATCAGACAGATATGCAGACTCGACATAGTCATCTGAATCCACAAATGCCACAAATTCTCCGACAGCATTGTCCAGTCCAAGATTTCTGGCAGATGAAACACCTCCATTTTCCTTATGGAACACCCGCACCCGTACATCATGTTTTGCATACCCGTCACAGATATGACCCCCCTTGTCCGTACTGCCGTCATCAATCAGCAGCAGTTCAAAATCCTCATAATCCTGTGCAAGTATGCTGTCTATGCAACGCGGAAGATAATCTTCAACATTGTATACAGGAACTATCACTGAAATTTTCGGAGACAACGACATAAATCGTATTATTTTGACACCATACTGGATTTCAGCAATATACGCAGACTGCGGAGCATCCTGCCCGCCGACAGATATGGAATCAGAAGTATCGGCATCTTATGGAAGCGGGAAATCATAGTAATCCTGGGCAATTATACTGTCTATACAGCGGGAAAGATACTTCCTGACATTATAGACCGGCACAATTACCGATACAACAGGTGCAATCTCAACTCTCGCGACCATTATCTTGAGCAAACGACTTGAAAGCGGCATCGATTACAGGCGCCATATCGTAATACCTGTACTCCGCCAGACGTCCTCCGAAAATGACATCTGACTCTGTATCTGCCATTTCCCTATATTTTGCAAATAAAGCGTCATTTCTTCCGTCATTGACCGGATAGTATGGCTCCATTCCCTCTGTCCACTCCAGCGAATATTCTCTGGATATGACAGTCCTGTCATCAGTGTACACATCGGCACCGAATTTCTCAAAATGCTTGTGTTCTATGATTCTGGTATACGGTACTTCCACTGAAGTATAATTTACTACGGCATTCCCCTGATAATTAGGCATATCCAACACCTCATCCTCGAATCTTACAGTCCTGTATTCAAGTTTGCCGAACCGGTAGCCATAAAACTCATCTATCTGGCCTGTATACACAACCTTTCGGGCAAGTCCGATCCAATATTCCCTGTCATTGAGAAAATCCGTTCCTGTTCTGGTCTCAATCCCCTGCAGCAGTCCTTCAATCAACCTGTTATACCCTCCAATAGGAATGCCCTGATACCGGTCATTGAAATAATTGTTATCAAATGTCAGCCTTACAGGAAGCCGTCTGATGATAAAAGCCGGAAGCTCCACACACCTTCTGCCCCACTGTTTCTCAGTATAGCCTTGTATCAGGGTCTCATATATGTCCCTTCCCACCAGGAGAAGAGCCTGTTCCTCCAGGTTTCGCGGTCCGGAAATGCCAAGAGAAGCCATTGAATCCTTCACTTCCTGCCTCTGAAACTCTATTTTAGACATCGCTTCCTGAGGAGTTGTCACTCCCCACATCTGATAGAAAGTGTTCATATTAAACGGAAGGTTATAAAGTCTCCCGTTACAGTTTGCCACCGGAGAATTGGTATATCTGTTGAACTCCACGAATGAATTGACAAAATCCCATATCCTCCTGTCAGAAGTATGGAAGATATGCGCCCCGTATTTATGGACGTTTATCCCTTCAATATTTTCACAATAGACATTGCCCCCCAAATGATGACGCCTGTCAATTACCAGACATTTTTTCCCGGACCTGGCAGCCAGATGAGCAAACACGGACCCGAACAGACCGGAACCGACTATCAGATAATCATACTCTTTCATACATGGAAATTCAGATTATGCCTTTAATTTCCTCCATCAGCTTCCGGACATCCGCCATTCTCACTTTACTGTGATACCAGTACATGTCACAACAATATGCCCTGCTACCTCGCCTTATGATTCCAAGACGTATAAGTGACATCTTCAGAATATACTTCAGGAAATGTACTGAATAGCCGGACATTACCTTCGGAAAGGCATGCAGACTCCGCCACGTTTTCCACCACAGGCCGGAATGCATGGACTTGTCCTGAGGATAAATCCACGGCTGATACCCCGCATAGTGGACTATCTTCGGTCGATCCATCAATTCATCCATATCCGACATATGTTCACTGATAAACATCCTGTCAATGAAAAAAGGAACGAGGACACCATATTTAGCAGGAAGGACAATCTTGTCATCCCAACAGACAAAATTTATGGTATCCTGATCCGGCCACTTCAGCCTGTCCCTGTTTGATTTGGCAAAATCTACGGCTTCTGACGAAATCCGCCTCTCCCTCCATTTATCAAGATTCATAAGAAGTACTCCTGAACATATATATCCTGAAGACCGGGCATATCCCAGTCTGATAAAATTATCATCATTGTATGTCTGGACATCTATACTTGCCGCTATTGCCTTCCCGTTGAAATCAAGAATGAACAATTCATCCAAAGATGCATTGACAATTACGTCACAATCGAGATAAAGTACTCTCCTTACCTCGGTTCCAAGGAATTCCGGCAAAAGCAGACGATACCAGGCATATATGCTCCAGCCATGCACAGGCAATGAAGCCAGTCTGGCGTCATCCTTGACAAGATAAAATATTACCTTTACATTGTCTCCGGCAGCCCTCTCTATGGCATCCTTATGGCTTTCCGACAAATAATCCGATACGACATGGACATGCACATCGTCCTCCGGCAGCATATGGTCTGCCACAGACCTTATAGTGACACATGCATACGGAACATATCCATCGTTAAAGCAGAGTGCAAAGTCTTTTCTCATGCCATCATTTCCATTTCAAGGGATAATCCCTGGCGAAACGTGCAGTCGGGAACACCGCTCTTTACGAACACGGCTTCCATGAAGAATTTCCAGTCAGAAACAACCCTGAGATTCTCATCATATTCAAGGTCATTGAATAGCCTGCGTTTTATCAGAGCCCCCTGATGCGGAATAGGGTTATTGTACCAGAAATTCATGAACACAAGAGGCCGTGGCTCCATCCTGTGTAACTGCCCGGGAGCCTTCTGGACAGATCCGACTATAATATCGCAGTCATTCTCTCTCATTTCCGAGAACAGATGCTTCAACACTTCATTGTCATGAAAGACATCTCCTGAATTGAGAAACAGGCAATATTCCCCGGAAGTACGTCTGACGCCTTTGTTCATCGCGTGATAAATCCCCCTGTCTTTCTCACTGACCCTATATGCGATACGTCCCGCATTTTCCTCAATAAGTTCCGCACTTCCGTCTGTAGAACCGCCGTCAATCACAATCAGCTCATAGTCATGCCATGTCTGTGCAAATATGCTTTCCAGAGTCCTGGACAGACCATACATATGGTTGTAATTGATTGTTATGATGGACAATTTCATATATTGGCTGTTTTTCTTCTGGCTATCCTTACAATATCATAAATCAGGAACATCCTGTGCTTCAGCAGCAATTTCAACAACATTGCCCTGCCTGACCTGTCACCGCTATATGTTATGACAGACATGTCCAGAGACTCCATGGTTTCTATCCTTTCTTGGCGTGACATGTCACTATGATACAAAGAATTCAGGATTCTCCAGATAAAACCCGCCTTAGTCCTGCCTATTCCGGCATCTACCGCTTTCCCGCTCAGTCTCTTTGCCTGAACAAGACGATTGGCAGAGTGACAGAACTCATAATACCCCTTTAGCTCTGACTCCACCGGATTGACCCGTTTTGTCAATGAACCTACGACAAGATTACGATAGCAATAATTCGCTTTTCCTAATACATGAATCCTGTTACAATTCAACAGGTAATCAAAGAGGAAAATGACATCTTCCCCCCATCTTATCTGCTCGTCAAACCGGATATGGCAGCTTCTGATTATATCTGCCTTATATAATTTTCCCCATGGATTGCCATGCCGGGAGATATCATTATCGACAAAAAGCCTGTTAAAACCAGAATCATCTGACACGCAATAAGTCTTATAGCCGGTACTGAACAATACCTCTGTACCAGTATGCACCTCGGGATATGAGATAGCCAGGTCGGAACCGTCGGCCGTACATTCATACAGGTCCGCCAGATAATCTTCCTTGACAAAGTCATCACTATCGATAAATGCAATCCATTTCCCTTTTGATATACTGAGGCCATGATTTCTTGCCGCCCCAGGTCCTCCATTAGCTTTACGGGCAATCCGGATTCGTGTATCAGAAACAGCATACCTCTCACATATTTTCATGGATCCATCCGTACTCCCGTCATCCACAAGCAGAAGTTCAAAGTCTGAGAATGACTGCGAAATGATACTGCTGATGCATTGTGACAGGTAAGTCTCTGTATTATATACAGGAACAATTACCGATATTTCCGGGCGGTCCATAATCATTTTACGTTACCGTATAATTTGTTTCCATGCAGGACGGAGCGGACTGCATTACTGACAAAAGATTTTTCATTCCTGTCCAATCCGACAACATATGAAAATACAGCTACTGAAACCATACTTATCAATACTGTGGTTATAAGCCTGACAAAATTACTCTCCATATTCATGCTGATAAGCATGGGCATGACTGCCGACAAGAAAGCAACTGAAACCACAGGAAGAATGACACACATGAAATACTTGCGGAGGCCGATTCCAAGCATATATTTTGTAAAGACAGCCCTTCCGGCTATTGCAATGACAGTTATCAGTACAGAGACCACGAGTGGAGTCTCTATCGGCAGACCGAGATTCAACAGCATGTAAGATATCGGCAGATTCATGATAATCAACGTTCCTATGACAATCTGATACCATTTTATCTTCCCTGTAGCCATAAGTCCAGTGATGAATGGTCCTGACAATGTATCTAACAGTGCCTCCACAAGGATAATGCGGGTAAACAGTACTGAATAGCCCGGCACTTCAACCAGCCACAGATTCAGTATATATGGGGTCTCAATCGATATTGGCAGCATCAGTAGCAGATACAGGAAAAAGGAGACCTTTGAACTCGTGAACATCAGCCTGTGCATGTCAGTCAGATTGTCCCCGGCATGGCTCTTTGTTATCTGCGGATTAACTGCTGTCTGAAATCCGCTGACGAGATTCCTTACCGCAGATGAAACCTGCATAGACACTCCTCTTGCCGTATTGACGGCAGGACCGCTGAAAAGGTTTATCAAAATGTTGACCCCCTGGTCTTTGAGCATCCAGGCAACAGTACCAAACATGTTCCATCCGGTAAAGGACACCATGGAATTGAATATGCTTCTGTCCCATATATGCATCAGACTGCATCCGGGAAATCTTCTGTCACAATATACCACATTAAGGCATGTTATAAATATATTTACCCCCAGAAGAAGCAATGCATAAATCTTAAGTTTGTCAAAGGGCATTATTATCAGCAGATATACTATCAGGAGTTTCAGGACAATGTCTATGATACTCGTATACGCATAAAAACTCATTTTTTCATGAGCCATTATCGCTGATGAGTATGGTGTCCGCACAATAAGTATTACCATTGACAGCACTGATGACTGATATATGAAGTTTGCGGCTGACATCCTGTCCGCCGGTATGTTCAATATTGTATTTACAATCCATAATCCGACTGTCTCGCACAATATAAGAATGATTGCCGCTATCATCAGATGTATGTAGAACGCCATGCTGAAAACCTGTCTGAAACGGCTGTCCTCCTTGCACCCCAGTTCATATGTAAGGAATCTCTGTGTAGCGACAGTCATGGAACTGTTCAGGAATGTCATCATCGAGACCACACCTCCTACGACATTCATTATCCCATAGTCATCGACACCGAGGACTTCAAGTATTTTACGTGAAGTGAACAATGAAACCAGCATGATGAAAATCATGCGGACATAAAGCATTACCGTATTTATCGCTATGCGTTTTTTATCTTCCTGCTGCATATCATCATTTCCGGCATGTCCTTACTCCAAAGCAGCATCAAGCCAGCTTATGCCTTTCTGTCGCAATATCGCAATTTGTTCAATGGTAGATGAAAAATCATCCATGTCATGACCAATCAGTTCCAGATTCCGGACAGAAGTAAAGCTCCTGGCTTCAAATCCCGTAGATACCAGAAGGTCATGTACCCTGCTGTCTCTCATCCCGTTCAATATATGAAATGGCTTTCTGAACAATATGGAAAAGACCGCAAGATGAAAAGAATACCCTATGACAGCATATGCATGCCTGCATAAATTCAAGAATTCCTTTGGACCGGACTCTACACTGTAAATGAAAGACTTGTCCTCGCCCCATTGCTCCAGCTGCTGTCTGTTAGCCTGTGAGACGACTATCCTCATACCTGTCTTGTCTGAAACAACCTTAGCTGCATCAAAGACAGCCTTATTATAATTAGGAGAATACAGGAATATATACCTCCCATTAACAAGTGGAGTATTTCCGGCCACATTCTCCCAATAAGATGAGGTCATCAGCATTGTAGGGTCTGGCATCAATGGATACGACTCGCCGGTAAACGCCCTTAACCTGTCTGCTGTTCCCTGCTCCCGCACACTTACAAAGTCGTATGAGCAGAGCAAGCTGGATATACGGACTGCATTATCGCAAGGGACATCATAATCCGGGAAAGCCCCCATGCTCGGAGCATATGCTATCCTTCTCACATTGCTGCCGAATGGAAGAAAATAAGCCCAGTCAAAATCAAAGCAAGCAGTATTCCATATCTGGTCACTGCCTGATATATAGCAGTCATATGCAGGAGGCCACTTCTGCAATTCATCCAAAGAGGAATATTCTTTGGCCGCAAGCCTGCAATCCGAATGCAGGAAATCTTCAAACAGATTGTACTTTATGCTCAGTGCCTTCTTATATCCAGGGAAAACTTTTGCAAGTTTCAGCATGAAAAAAGGATCTCTTACCGATGGGCGGGGATACAGACGTTTCTGTCTGCGCGTCCTGAAGTTTATGATCTCACAGTCATGCCCCAGATTAATCACAGCTTGCTGCAAGGCGTGAGCCTGAAGCATCGAACCATAATTGTGCGATGCATGAAATGTCAGTATACCTACAGATTTTTTCATCTATCGATTATCAGGGAAAGAAGATACAAATCCCTTGCCAATATGTATGCGATGCGCCCCGGCAAACGAAATGTTGCCATAATATCAATTATCGGTTATTTGTACGACTCCGGGGCTTTGAAATCCGCCTATTATGCTGAACTTCAATTACATACATTGTTAGACATGATAGAAAGGGTTATCCCCCCCCGTTTTTTCAGATGAAACTTATAATTCATTGTCAATGAAAATATAAGCAACTGCAAATTTAACAAATTATAAATATACCTCCAAATCCGGGGCGGGAGCGGGTGGCAAGAAACACTTGCCACAAATGGATTCAAATAGGCAAAAATCCCCCCCCGACATGCGTCAGAGAGGGTTTTCGTCATCGTGAAAAATTTTTCTTTTTTTTCTGGAATTTCTGTCGGATTCCGCAAATTCATCATAGATCCGATGGAATCCCGGAGAGAAAATCAGTCCGCCGACAGTGCTGACCTGAGCCACTTCAGGCTGTCCTGCCTGAGTCCTTCAATTGATGCTTCCGCAGATGAGAAATCCGGTCTTGTCCTAAGGACCTCCGGATCGGGAAGCGTGCCTGGAGTATAGCTTTGACGTTCAAGCCCGGTCAATGTCAGGAGACTTGAAATACGGCTGTCGTTCATGCCGTCGTAAGTGAAGAACGGCACCTTGAAGAGTATCGAGAATACTGCAAGGTGGAATGAGCCGCCCACTATCATTTCAGCATGGCGGCAATAGTTGAGAAACTCCTTGGGGCCTGCCGCAGCCAGGAATCTGAATGAGCTGTCATTCCCCCAGTCCCGCAGGATATCCTTCGACACCTGCGACACCACGACCTTCAATCCGAGCTTTACGGACATGTCCTTGGCAAGCTGATATATCTCCTTCCTGTACCACGGGGTATAGAAGAATATGTACGGGTCTTCCCCGGCCGAAGGACGGTCTCCGGCCATCGCCTCCCAGCGGGATGCCGGAAGTAGCAGGGTGGGATCCATCGCAAGGGGATATGTATTCCCTGTCAGCGACTCCAGCCTTTGTGCCGTGCCGCGTTCCCTGACAGTAATCCTGTCATAGCCGGCAAGCAGCTCCTTAATCTTCTCCGCATTTTCGTCCACGACCTCCTTGTCGGGAACAGGCCCCATGCTCGGGGCATATGCAATCTTCGGCTTCCCGGACACAAACGGAAGGAAATAGGACCAGTCGAAGTCATAGCATGATGTGTTCCATATCTGGTCACTGCCGGATATGTAGGCGTCATATACCGGACAGTCGGCCTCCAACGCCTGCAGGGAAGGATATTCCACCGGGGACAGGATATACTCATTGCTGAGGAAATCCTCGAAGAGCCGGTACTTGCTTTCATGCATATTCTGGCACCACGGATACCGGAGCAGCAGCCGGAGTCTCTTCAGCCAGCTGCGGTGGATGTATCTGGAATACAACTTCCTCTGTCTCGGGGTCCTCAGGTTGATGATCTCGCATTTCATCCCCATGTCGAGTATCGTCTGCTGGAGGGCATAAGCCTGGAGCATCGAACCGTAATTGTGCGATGCATGAAATGTTATTATTCCTGCTGTCCTTGTCATCTCCGTCCGATTATTTTGCGGTAAATATCCCTCAGCTTCTTGTCAAAGAGACTAATCCTGACAGCGGCATCGAAAGACAGGCCATGGGCATAGAGATATCTGAGGAGACGTCCCCGGAAAGTATTGCGGGTCGGTTTTCTCAACTGCGAATTCCCGTTTACCGCCTCTTCAATACTCCTGCCTTCAATCTTCATGTCACAGGATATCATCTCGACAAGCCGTTTTCCCTTGCCGGTGACAGGCAGCATGACTGACAGCCCTGAATCACAGTCAAACGGCAGCGGATGGCTTTTGGTATCTATGCCCCAGAAGTCCCCTATCGTGATGTCCGACCCTCTCTCAGGTCTGGCGAACAGGCATCTGTAGCATCCGTCCCTGTAGGAGAGGCCTCTCAGGAACACGTTATAATACATGTCCCTGTCATTGTCAGCCCTGTAAAGCACCTCGCCTGCTGAAGCGAGAGTCAGCTCGAACCGGTTCCCGTTTCTGAATGACATCTTGTCGACTGGTCTGCCGCCTGAAACGCATGCGACATGCTCCTTGAGCATCTTCCTGGATGGGACTCCATGACAGATAAGGTCTACCAGATACAACTTATCCGATAACTTGCCGGCATATCTGCGGACTGCCGCAACCTGGCATGGCGTGCCTATGAAAAGGACATCCCGGCCATCCTTAAGGTCCTGCTTCAGAGGATCAAAAACGCCTGACAGACTGCTCTGGACATATTTGGAGCCTTTCAGCCGCGGAAGGTCATCGAGCCTGTCGACCCTGACATGGCGGACATCGGTCCCGTCAGATGCGCAGCCGTATACAACCCCTCCGGACTTTATCATATGGCGGGACAATACAGATGCCGCCCCACCCGATGAACTGGTAAGATAGTCCCGGTCATCAATGCTCCTGGCCGCATATGCGTTCATGGGATATGCCAGGTCAGGACTGCCGGCAACAGGGCAGGTCTTCAGGCAAAGCCCGCAGCTGACGCATGCGCTTTCATCCACAACCGGATATTCAAACCCGAGCCTGTCCTCCCGCATTGTGATGCAATGCCTGGGACATACGCTGCTACAGGCGGAACATCCTGTACAATTCTTGACTGAACTTATATTATCAGACATGCCATTCGTGATTTTGTTACAAATATAGCGGACATATGCCTAATATGAAAAGATATCAGGCGTCTATCGCCTCGATAAGGTCAGGGCTCAATGTGGCGAGGGCAACAGCGATGACGCCTTCGATTGCAATGACGACACGCCTGTCCCTTGCGCCTTTCACTTTCATGAATATCCCTTCATATCCCTCGAACTCGCCGGCCTTGATGCGGACCCTCGTCCCTTTCCTGAGATTGATTTCCCCGTCCCCGAACCACAGGAGCTGGTCGCCATAGGTCCCGGTAATGGCGATAAACGTCTTCATCTGGTCATCAGGGACAATGATCTTTGTCCCTGCGCGTCTGTCCATGATATACTGCAGGTAAGGAATCTTATCCTTGACACGCTGGATCTCCGGCTGCACCGTATGGACGAAAACCAGACCCCGGACAACCGGGACGAGTTCCTTGACCCTGCGCCCGCGCCTGATACGTACAGTCTTGCGCATAGGGATGTAATTCTCTATGCCCTCCTCGTCCAATATCTTGCGTACCTTTATCTCTCGTCTGTATGTGACCCGCATTGCGAACCACACGCAATTTTCTCCGGTCATAATCTTAGCAGAAACAATTACGTGTATCATAGCAAAGAGGCTGAGCCGGGAACACTCGGTTCAGCCTCTTTGAACTATATCTGATTCAAATGTGCAATGGAATTACTCCAGGACAACACATCTGTTGAGGAGCGGATTGCCCCATCTGTCGACCTCTGAGCCTGCAGCCTTGATGACGAGCCTGTCAGCTGTCACATTATACTTGGTCATGAGCAGGTTGTATACGTACTCTACACGCATCTGGCTGAGCTGCTGATTACGCTTTGCACTGCCTGTCTGCTTGTCGGCATATCCGGTCAGGGTAAATACCTTGTCGGCATCCTGGGCGATGACATTCTGCATGTAGAAGTCGAGGTGGAAGAGTTCCTGAGGAGAGAGCTCTGTCTGTCCGATCTCGAAGAACACGGCACCAGGAGTTACATCAAGCATTACCTTCTCTACTACAGGAGGTCTGTTCTGAAGCTCCTCGACAGCCTTCTTCAGGGCTGCATTCTCTGCCTGAAGCTCTGCCTTGTCGTTCTCTACATCCTCCTTCTCGTCTGCGAGAGCCGTGTTGACAGCCTGAAGATCGGCGATCCTGCCGGCATACTCATCCGTGTGAGACCTCTTGAAGCCTGTCTTTCCGAGCTTAACGGCTACACCGAATGTAGCTGAGGACATTCCTGCCACTCCACCTGCAGGTGTCATGTCATATCCCTGCCTTACAATAAGCTGGCGGAGTTCAAGTGTAAGGTCTACGCGGTCGCTGATACGGATGTTGTTAAGGAGACCGGCACCTACTGCCAGCTCATTGTTAGCCACACCGTTCTTCCATGACCGTGCGATACCTGCAGAAAGGAACGGCACGAAATTCCATGTCCTTGTCTCCTTGTATCCGCTGAATGCGTTGGAAATGTTCCAGAGGACGTCTCCATGGATATAGGCAGTATTGAATGCATTCTTGTACTTGCCGTTGTCCCCCATCTTCTTGAAATAAGGATACTGCGCATCAGACCATGTGGAAGCGGTAAGCCCCTGATAGCCGATACGTGCACCGATACTTGGAGTAAACCATTTACCGACATTTATATCGAGAGCGGGATTGACACCGCCTATGTCCGTGAATGAATTCTCGAAGACATTGATACCTCCGGCGACTCCGATCCAGATATTATCCCCAAGTCTGTTGGTCTCGTACGGACCCCTGACAATCTTTCCGTTCTCGTCACGGTTTCCGTTTTCCTGGGCATTCACATTAAGAGTGAAGCCCGTTGCCGCAGCCAATACCATTGACAGGACAGCAACCTTCATCATGCCTTTCATAGCTTTTATAATATTAGAAAAAATTATAACTCCTTGCTCAAAAAGCGACCTGCCTGACGCAGGTCAAATTCATTGCAAATATAAGGATTTATCGCTAATTATCCTATTAAAAAATCTAAAATAATATTGAAAGATAAAAAAGCCATGCAGGCTGCCCTCAGGGCATCATCCCTGCCTGCGCAGGAAGCATTCAATCGTATTCTCCATGAGGCAGCATATAGTCATCGGACCGACTCCGCCAGGGACAGGCGTGATGACGGAAGCCTTTGGCTCGATTGCGGCAAAATCCACATCCCCGCACAATTTCCCGGTCTCAGGGTCGCGGTTCACGCCCACGTCAATCACTACGGCCCCTTCAGAGACCATGTCAGCCGTAACGAACTTCGGACGGCCTATGGCAACGACAAGGATTTCAGCCTGCCGGGTAATGGAAGGCAGGTCGGCAGTCCTGCTATGGGCTATCGTGACAGTCGCATTCTCATCGAGAAGGAGCTTTGCGACAGGAAGCCCTACAATATTGCTGCGCCCTATTACCACGGCTCTCTTGCCGGCAATCCCGACACCTGCAGCCTTGAGCATCTTTATGATGCCTTTTGGAGTACACGGGAGGACACAAGGCTGTTTCTGCCAGAGGGCAGCCACGTTGAGGGGGTGGAATCCGTCCACATCCTTGTCCTTTGATATGGCCTCTATGACCCTGGCTTCGCATATATGCGCCGGAAGAGGAAGCTGGACAAGGATACCGTCGACAGTGTCGTCTTCATTGAGCTGGCGTATCAGGTCAAGAAGCTCCGCCTCGGATATGGTATCCGGTTTCCTGATGGTGGTATTCCTTATACCTGTGACCTCGGAGGCTTTCGCCTTGCCGGTCACATACGATACGCTTGCAGGGTCATCCCCGACAAGAATCACGACAAGGTGCGGCACACGGCCGTATTTCCCGGGGAAAGAGGCGACCTGTTCCGCCATTTCCGCCTTAAGTCTTGCTGAAAGTTCTTTTCCGCTGATTATCATTTCCGTACTTTTTTATATCAGAACATCCGCATTATCAGAGCATCCGCATTATCAGAGCACCCGCCAGCCGATGTCCCTGCGATAGAAGAGGTTGTCACACTTTATCTTGCCCACTGCCTCGAGAGCCTTGTCATGTGCCTGGAGAAGCGTATCCCCCGAGCCGATTACCATGAGTACACGTCCTCCGGAAGTGACAAGCTGTCCGTCCTTGACTGCCGTACCCATATGATATATACGGACAGCCGGGTCTGACAATGCGTCTTCAAGGCCTTCTATCGGAAATCCTTTGCCATATGGGCCCGGGTAGCCTTCCGAAGCCATCACGAATCCCATTGAAGCCTGATTCTTCCATCTGATCTCCGGCATCGGGGCATCATCCGCCACGGCAGAGAATATGTCATAGATATCCGACTCGAGGAGAGGGAGCACTACTTCCGTCTCCGGGTCCCCGAAGCGGCAGTTGAACTCGATGACCTTTATGCCGGAAGGGGTCTTCATCAGACCGCCGTAAAGTACACCCTTGAACGGGCAGCCCTCAGCGACCATTGCCGCTGCCACAGGCTTCATGATATGCTCCAGCGCATATTCCCTGTCTTCTTCAGTGATGAACGGAAGCGGAGAATAGGCTCCCATACCGCCGGTATTCGGGCCTTTGTCCCCCTCGTATGCACGTTTATGGTCCTGGGAAAGGGCCATAGGCCATACTTTTTCGCCATCCACAAAGCACATGAAAGAGAATTCAGGACCGGTAAGGAATTCCTCGACGACGACCTTGCCCTTGCCGAACCTGTCGTCCAGAAGCATGTCCTTCAATGTCGTGTCCGCGTCCTCCAATGTCTCAGGAATTACCACGCCTTTGCCTGCGGCAAGTCCGTCATATTTGAGGACAACAGGGAAAGAGCCGTTCCTGACATATCCGAGGGCCTCTTCATAGTCATCGAATGTCCTGTATGATGCTGTCGGGATACCGTATTTCGCCATAAGCCTCTTCGCGAAGTCCTTGCTTGACTCGATGGTCGCCGCTGCTTTGGAAGGGCCGAAGATACGGAGCCCGGCCTCCCTGAATACATCGGAGATGCCTGCGGCAAGTGCGACTTCCGGACCGACGACTGTAAGGTCTACGGCATTCTGCAGCGCGAAGTCCCTGAGTTCCATGACCTGCGTATCCTTCAAAGGCACGCACTCGGCCTGGGCTGCTATCCCTGCATTGCCTGGGGCACAGTAGATCTTCCCCACCTGAGAAGAGCGTGAAAGCGCGTCTACAATCGCATGGCAGCGTCCGCCTCCGCCTACAACAAGGACAGTGGCTTCCTTAGGATGTTCCATCTCTATTCCCTTTATAATATGTGTAAATACTGCAGCCCGCCCGTCAGGACCCGGCTGCAGACGATTGATGATTTCCATATGAATGCATTACCTGAACAAGAAGAGACTCAGTGCTTGAAATGGCGGTTTCCTGTGAACAGCATAGGAATCCCGGCTTCGTCTGCCTTGGCTATGGAATCATTGTCACGGATGCTTCCGCCTGGCTGGACGATAGCCTTGACACCATACTGTGCGGCAAGTGTGACACAGTCATCGAACGGGAAGAATCCGTCGGAAGCCAGGATAAGACCGGCCTCCTCCACCTTCCTGCCCTGTGCCTCAAGTGTGGCTTTTGCTTCCTTGAGGGCGATTTCTGCCGAACCGATACGGTTCATCTGGCCTGCACCGACACCGTAGGTCATGCCGTTCTTCACAACGACTATGGCATTGGACTTGACATGCTTGACGATACGCCATGCGAAATTGAGGTCGTCCATGTCTTCAGGCTGAGGTTTCGCCTCGGTAACGCACATGTCCGGAGTGACTGTCTTTGTGACCGTGTCCTGGTCCTGGACGAGGAGTCCGCCGTTGACGCTGACATACTGCTTCCTTACCTTGTCATCCCGTGTCATGTCCACCTTGAGGAGACGGAGATTCTTCTTGGTGCAGAGCAGTGCGAGCGCCTCATCCGAAAATGACGGGGCCATGATGATTTCAAGGAATACAGGCTTGAGAAGCTCGGCAGTGGCCAGGTCTACCTCCCTGTTGAATGCCACGATACCGCCGAATATGCTGACCTTGTCGGCCTCGAATGTCTTTTCCCATGCTTCCTTTGCATCCTTGCCGATTGCCGCTCCGCAAGGGTTCATATGCTTAAGGCCTACACAGAACGGCACATCGAATTCCCTGACGATGTTGAGTGCCGCATTTGCATCCTGGATATTATTGTATGACAGTTCCTTGCCGTTAAGCTGCTCTGCCGTGGCGAGGGAATAAGGGACCTTTTCCGTGGAGGCATAGAATTTCGCCTGCTGATGAGGGTTCTCCCCGTACCGGAGGGACTGCCTGAGGTCGTATTCGAGGAAAAGCTTCTCGTTAAGGCCTGCCTGCTGCCTCATGTAGGAGGCAATCATCATATCATATTCGGCCGTGTGGGTATATGCCTTGGCTGAAAGACGGAGACGGGTCTCCTTGGTGGTACTTCCATGTTCCCGGATTTCGGAAATGATTGTGGCATAGTCTTCAGGATGACATACCACAGTGACATCGTTCCAGTTCTTGGCTGCACTGCGGAGCATTGACGGGCCGCCTATGTCGATATGCTCAATGGCATCTTCCATGGTCACGTCAGGCTTGGCTATCGTCTCCTTGAAAGGATAGAGATTGACGCATACGAGATCGATGTATTCTATCCCGTTCTCCTTGAGCTGACGGCGATGGCTTTCAAGGTCCCTGCGGCCGAGGAGCGCCCCGTGGACTTTCGGATGAAGGGTCTTTACCCTGCCGTCACAGATTTCAGGGAAACCTGTGATTTCACTGATGTTGATGATCTTGAGACCTGCATCCTGCAGGAGCTTCATTGTTCCCCCGGTGGCGATGATTTCCCAGCCGAGGGACTCCAGCTGACTGGCGAATTCTACCACGCCGGTCTTATCGCTTACTGAAAATAGTGCACGCATAGCTAATTATTTTGTGTGTCACTCCGACACCATTATTATATTCACTCCAGGGACAGATGTCACTTTCCCTATGACAGATGCTTTCTCTCCGTGAGATGCAAGGATAGCGATGGCTTTCTGCGCCTCGGATTCATCGAGGGCGAGAACCATTCCGATACCCATGTTGAAGATGTTGAACATCTCGCGATGAGAGACTTTGCCGTATTTCTCCAGAAGACGGAAAATCGGAAGTATCTCCCATGTCCCTTCATGAATCTCGATTCCCTGGCCATCCTTGAGGATGCGCGGGATATTCTCGTCGAACCCCCCTCCGGTAATATGTGCCACGCCATGGACATCGCAGTTGCGGATGACATCGAGTACCTGACGGACGTATATCTTTGTAGGGGTCAACGCCACTTCGCCGAGCACACGGCCTCCGAGCTCCGGATACGATGCCTTGAGGTCAAGGGCATTATCGGAAAATATCTTGCGCACGAGGCTGAATCCGTTGGAATGTACTCCTGAGGATGCTATGCCGACAAGGACATCGCCTGCCTTTACCTTGCTTCCGTCTATGAGACGGGACTTCTCCACGACTCCGGTCGTGAATCCGGCGATATCATATTCGCCATCTGAATACATCCCCGGCATCTCGGCTGTCTCACCGCCCACAAGAGCGCACCCTGCCTGACGGCAGCCTTCCGCCACACCGGAGACAATCGCCTCTATCTTGGCCGGCTCATTATGGCCTACAGCTATATAGTCGAGAAAGAAAAGGGGTTCCGCACCCTGTGCGAGCACATCGTTGACACACATTGCCACTGCATCTATCCCGATGGTGTCATGCCTGTCCATGGCAAAAGCCAACTTCAGCTTGGTCCCTACACCGTCGGTACCGCTGACAAGAACCGGTTCCTTAATATTGAGGGAAGCAAGGTCAAACATTCCTCCGAATGACCCGATATTTCCCATGACTCCTGCACGTGCAGTGGAAGCCACATGACTTTTGATCCTGCGGACAACCTCATAGCCTGCCTCGAGGTTGACTCCCGCCTTTTCATAACTGACTGCCATAGTATCTTATCTGATTGAATGATTTATTTCCCTAAATGTCCGTTCCAGGCCACAAAGCCACATTCTGCAAAGATAACACATTTCCACGATATTGCCAGACCCGGCTTTGCCTGGAGTCATATCGAGCGACCGGTACAGCTCAGAGCCGCACCGATTGCAGTGCGGTACTCCGGATATTCCGGGATATGCATCCTGATGCCGTACAAGGCCTCTATCCTGTCAAAGACAGTACGGCTCTGCGGAAGCATGGAAAGGTTGCCTATAAGGACAAAATCCTTGACGGATGTGCTGCATGAGACAAGATTGGATGCACTTCCTATCGCCTGAAGCACCATGTTGACAATTCCTGCAGCAATGTCTGCAGGGGCGGCACCTATGTCAGCCTTGCCGAAATTAGAGGCTGTGACATTCCCTGGAAGTCCCGGAATCTCGGCCCTTGATATGTCCTTTATCTGCAGGTCCACCCTGGAAGGGTCCCCTTCAGATGCCATCTCAATCACATGGCGGATATCATGTGTATGGAAAAGAAGCCTGGACAGCCCCTGCAATGTACCGCCGCCTATCGCCATTCCTCCGATATGCTCTATACTGTCCCCGTCCACCATTACAAACGATGTCCCGGTACCAATGCTGACAACAATCATCCTGGACAGGCCGCTTCCGGCCCTGGCCCCGAGAGCATTAGCGACGAACTCCTCGACCCGTCCGGTAGGCAGGCCATAGAGATCCCCCTCGACATATGCACTGCCGACACCTGTGAGCATTACCTTCTCTACAGACCCCAGGTCAATCCTGTTGTCGTATATGTATTTCCCGAAAGCCCCGAAAAGAGATGTCACAGGGTCCGCAGCCGTAATGAGCTGCGGAGCCTTTACAATGCCATTCTCTATCCCGGCTATCTTGGTGGTGCTTCCGCCCACATCTATACCTATTACCATATCCTTCAGAATTTACCGTCCTTGTTGGCATCCTCTACAGGCTGGAAAAGCGCGGTCGGGTAACGTCCGTTGAAACATGCAAGGCACAGGTCGCTGCGTCTGCCGGCCGTGTACAGCGCCTCCTCCGAAAGAAAGGCAAGGGAGTCCGCCCCGATAATCCGGCATGCCTCCTCAATGCTTTTCCGTGCACAGAGGAGCTCGTCATATGTGGAGATATCCACGCCATAGAAGCACGGCTTCATTATCGGAGGGCTTGCTATGCGCAGATGCACCTCCCTGGCACCCGCTTCCCTGAGCATGCCGACTATGCGCCTTGACGTCGTCCCGCGTACTATGGAGTCATCCACAAGGACGACACGCTGTCCTTCCACTATGGTCCTGACTGCCGAAAGCTTCATCCTGACGCCTTTCTCCCTCATGGCCTGGGACGGCTGAATGAATGTCCTGCCTATATACTTGTTCTTTACAAGCCCCATTTCGTACGGAAGGCCGGAAGCTTCGCTGTAACCCATTGCAGCACTGAGGCTCGAATCAGGCACACCTACTACGATATCAGCGTCAGCCGGAGCTTCCCCGTACAGGAGACGCCCAGTCTCTTTCCTGAAGGCATGCACGTTCCTGCCGTCTATATCGCTGTCAGGACGGGCAAAATAGACATATTCCATTGCACACATCGCATGGCGGCAATCTTCCGTGTACTTCCTGCTTCTCAGCCCGTGATGGTCAATAGTGACAATTTCCCCCGGCTCCACATCCCGGAGAAAGCTTGCCCCCACGACATCGAATGCACATGTCTCGCTGCTGACGACATACCCGTCGCCCAGGCGTCCTATCGAAAGCGGACGCAGCCCGTGCCTGTCCCGACATGCATATATCCTTTCCGATGTCATTATAAGGAATGCGAATGCCCCTTCAATCGCATTGAGTGCATTCACAATCGAGAATATCCTCGGCTTATGTGCCCCGGCACTGTCTTTCTTGATGAGATGTGCCAGGATTTCACTGTCGGAAGAGGACTGGAAAAGGCTACCCCTGTCCTCGAGTTCTTTCCTGAGGATATTGTAATTCACGAGATTCCCGTTATGGGCCAGGGCAAAGTCCCCGGTATGGTGCCGGAAAAGGAAAGGCTGGACATTCTCAAGGCCTCCGCCGCCGGTTGTGGAATACCGGACATGGCCAATCGCCATATTTCCATGGAGCTCGGAAAGTCTTGCTTCACTGAACACTTCCGTGACAAGCCCTTCCCCCTTGATCCTTCTCATCTTGCCGTCCGGCCCGGATGCCACTATGCCGCATCCTTCCTGCCCGCGATGCTGCAGGGCATGCAGTCCGTAATATGCAAGATTCGGGGCATCCGGCACACCCCAGATGCCAAATACCCCGCATTCTTCATTCAAGCTTCTGTATGTCATTTTACTTTCCCCTGAAGTATCTTACGGCATTCTCAAAGAGAGGTTGTTCGAGTTCCTCTTCAATATTCCTGAACAGATTGCGTTCATACCTTTCCGTATGTCCCATTTTCCCGAGTATCTGCCCGTCAGGACTCACGATTCCCTCGATGGCATAATATGAGCCGTTCGGATTATATGGAGAGGTCATGGTCACTTCCTCGGAAACAGGGTCGACATACTGGAAAGCGACCTGTCCGTTGGCGAACAGCTGCCTTGCAAGCTCCTCGTTGACAACGAACTTGCCTTCCCCGTGGCTGACAGCTATGGTATGCATGTCGCCGATTGAGAACCCTGCAAGCCAAGGGGAGTTCACAGAGGATACCCTTGTGGTTACCATCTGGGATATATGGCGGTTGATATCGTTCCTGAACAGGACCGGAGAATCTTTCGTGACCATTCCAAGACGGCCATAAGGCAGGAGTCCCGACTTCACAAGGGCCTGGAACCCGTTACATATGCCAAGGATGAGGCCGCCCCTGTCGAGAAGTCCGTGGATTTCCTCCGCTATATCCTTGTTGTTAAGGACATTCGCTATGAATTTACCGCTTCCGTCAGGCTCGTCTCCGGCAGAGAAGCCTCCGCACAGGGCGAATATGTGGCATTCGGCTATGTTCTTTTTCATCTCTGCGATTGAACGGAAGATGTCATCTCCGCTCAGATTGCAGAAGACGCTCATGCGCACCTCTGCCCCGGCCTTGCGGAACGCCTTTGCTGTATCATAGTCACAGTTCGTACCCGGGAAGACAGGGATATATACAAGTGGCCTGTCGACCGGCTCGCCCTTATACTTCATCTCCGACCTTTTCTTCTTCAGAGGGGTCCCCTGCATTCCGGACGGTGCCACTGCCTTATGGGAAGGCTCGCAGGCATCCGGATAAATCCCGGCAAACTTCTCCCCGTTGGCTTCCATGAGGTCGAATATCGGCATCCTGACCCCGTTGATACGCAACATGCCGTCCTCGCCAGTGGTAACTTCCCCTATGTATTCCGCAGAAGGGATATCCAGAGGCTTCTCGCATTCAACCAGGATGGAACCGTAGCTATAGTTGAAAAGCTCATCTTCCGGGACATTGACATCCACGCCGAAAGCGTTTCCGAATGACATCTTGCAGAGGGCCTCGGCCACGCCACCGAAACCTATGGCATAGGCGGCGACGATATTTCCGGTTTCTATCTGCTCATGGACATACCTGAAGTTAGCCTTGAGCTGCTCCGTATCAGGCATGTAATTCCCGAGAGGAGTATGCCTTACGATATAAAGCCTGTCCCCGTCCCATTTCAGTTCCGGAGATATGACCTTACCGGCATTGACTGTAGTGATACCGAATGCCATGAGCATCGGAGGGACGTTGATATGCTCGAAGGTCCCGCTCATGGAATCCTTGCCGCCGATAGACGGGAGCCCGAGCTCCACCTGCATCCTTATTGCCCCGAGCAGGGCTGCAAGAGGCTTTCCCCATGACTTCGAGTCATGCATCCTCTCGAAATATTCCTGGTAGGAGAAACGCATCTTTTCATATGAGGCGCCTGATGCCACGACCTTTGCACAAGCCTCTACAACCGAGTAGGCTGCCCCATGGTAAGGGCTCCATGACGATATGTACGGGTTGTACCCGAATGCCATGACACTGGCAGTATCAGTGTACCCGTCTGCCGGAAGCTTCTGCACAGAGACCTGTGTCTCTGTAGTCTGGAGGCATCCGCCGAAAGGCATAAGGACGGTTGAACGTCCTATCGTCGAGTCGAACATCTCTATAAGACCTTTCTGGGATGTGACATTCCAGTCCTCAAGGTTGTTGAATATCCTGTCTTCAAGTGTATCCCCCTCGACTTTCCTCTCGAACGGGTTCCTGTCCTCGACAGCCCCTACAAGAGCCTTGGCATAATGCCTTGCGCCTGCACTGTCAATGAATTCGCGTGAAAGGTCCACGACAAGCCTTTCCCCGTTATACATCCTCAGCCTCCCGGTATCCGTAACGTCGGCTACATGTGTTACCTCAACATTCTCGCTGGCGCAGAATTCCTCGAATGCCTTCCTGTCCCCGGCTTCGACAACGACTGCCATCCTTTCCTGGGATTCGCTGATTGCCAGCTCGGTGGAATTGAGTCCGCTGTATTTGACCGGGACCCTGTCAAGATATATGTCAAGCCCGTCGGCAAGCTCTCCGATTGCTACGCTGACTCCTCCTGCCCCGAAATCATTGGACTTCTTTATGAGTCTTGTGACTTCCGGCCTCCTGAAAAGCCTCTGGAGCTTTCTTTCCTCAGGGGCGTTTCCTTTCTGCACCTCGCTTCCGCATGTCTCCAGGGACGCCTCCGTATGTTCCTTGGACGAACCGGTAGCTCCGCCTATGCCGTCACGGCCGGTACGGCCTCCCAGAAGGAGGATGACATCTCCCGGCACAGGACTCTCCCTGCGGACGTTCTCTGCCTTGACAGCCCCGACAACAGCCCCTACTTCAAGTCTCTTTGCCACATAGCCGGGATGGTATATCTCCCTGACATGTGTCGTGGCAAGGCCTATCTGGTTGCCATAGCTGGAATATCCCGCAGCCGCCTTACGGCTGATGACTTTCTGCGGCAGCTTGCCCGGTATCGTATCCGCGACCTTCTGATATATATCGCCTGCGCCGGTCACGCGCATTGCCTGATATACATAACTTCTTCCGGAAAGCGGGTCACGGATGGCTCCGCCGAGACATGTCGCGGCCCCGCCGAAAGGCTCGATTTCAGTAGGATGGTTGTGGGTCTCGTTCTTGAACTGGAGAAGCCATTTTTCAGTCTTCCCGTCGACATCGACATTCACATATATGCTGCACGCATTATTCTCTTCACTGACCTCCATGTCATCGAGCAGTCCCTTAGACTTCAGATACCTGGCTCCTATTGTGGCCATATCCATCAGGTTCAGTCCCTTGTGTTCCCTGCCGAGCTCCTTGCGCATCCGGAGATAGAGGTTATAGGTGCCTTCAATCTCATCCTTGATGAACGATTCCTCAATGCCGATTTCCTGAAGCTCCGTCGTAAATGTAGTATGACGGCAATGGTCGCTCCAGTACGTGTCAAGTATCCGGAGCTCTGTCTCGTACGGGTCGCGGCCTTCCTTGCGGAAGTAGTTTACGACCTCTCTGAGGTCATCGCTGTTCATTGCCAGCCCCATCTTCCTGCAGTATGGCCCGAGGTCCTCCTCCTTCATTGCAGTCAGCCCTTCAAGCACCTTGACAGGGATGACCGGGGCCTGCTCGGTATCACTCAGGACGGAAAGGTCCTTTTCCCTGGACTCGACTGCATTTATATAGTAATGTCTGATCTTTGCCAGGTCCTCATCGGAGACATTCCGGTCGAAGACGAGCAGCCTGGAGCTTTTTATCCTGACATCTGCCTGAGGGGCGATCAGCCTGACGCAGTCCACCGCCGATGCCGCCCTCTGGTCGAACTGTCCCGGGAGATATTCCACTGCAATATATTTGCTGTCGGACAAATCGCATTCGTCTGATACATTATCGGTTACAATCTCCCCGAAAACGCTGTACCTGCTCTTCTCCAGAAGGTCCGGAGTAAATCCGAACAGGTCATATACATTGAGAAGCCGGAGGCTTTCCAGCGAAAGCTGAAGATTCTCATTCAGCTCATTTCTAAGGCTTCTGGCTTCTACCTGGAACTCAGGATATTTTTCTACATAGACACGGTAATTACCCATATTGCTGTATTTGAAGTTCTTATTTTGCTGTTCAATATGCTGCGGCATCCGGAGACTTCCATGTTCAGACAAATCTCGAAGCCCATTCGGAATAGAATCTGTCAAGAGTCATAGGGACGAATGTCATATGCCCCATCTTTCTCTTCGGACGCGACTGTGTCTTCCCGTACAGATGCACATATACCCCTTTGCCGGCTTCCCCGCAGAAGGCGTTGACGACATCCGATGACGATGAAACCTCAATACCAGGGCCTGCCCCTCTCAATGACTCCGCTACTATATCCTTGGCTGAATCCAGGTCCTGCCCGAGGATATTCTTCATTACCGTCGGCGCTATGAGCTCCGGCTTCCGGAGAGGCATGTCGAGAAGGAAATGGCACAGCTCGCTGTACTGGCTGGTGGTGCACCCTTCTATCGTGTAATGTCCGCTGTTATGAGGCCTCGGGGCCATCTCGTTGAAATAGAAGCGGTCTCCCCTGACAAAAAGCTCGATTGCAAGGATTCCCCTGTAACCGCAGCTCTTCATGAAATTCTCGCATGCAGACGTCATCCTGCGGCAAGTGTCATTTTCCCTGCCGTCACGCTGAAGCCCCGATGTCGGAACTACACTCAAATCGAGTATGCCGTCACGGTGTATATTCCTTGCGACCGGGAAGTGTATGATATCCTGTCCGTTGCATACCATGATCACACTGGCCTCGAAATCGAAGTCGACCTTCTCTTCAAGTATGCACGGGACAGATAGCAGCTCCGATGCCTTCCCGATATCCTCAAAGCCGCTGATGACCACCTGTCCATGGCCGTCATATCCTAATGTCCTTGTCTTCAGCACGCACGGGAAGCCCATGCGGCCGACTGCAAAACCAAGCTGTATCATCCTCTCCTGAGGGGTCAGGGCCTGGCACTCCTTCTCCTCCATCGGAGTCCCGTCCTTCACGACAGGAAGTGGTGTATATGCAGGTGTATCAAGACCGTGCTTCCTCGCATTGTCCTTTTCCCTGAGCCGGTCCTGCGAATCGAACAGGGGGGCAATCCCCTGCTTTATATTGTATTTCCCTTCAAGATGCCTGAGGATGTCCCCGGGCACATTCTCGAATTCGTATGTAACGACATCCGATGCCTCGCACAGCCGCTCAAGGGCATCGATGTCATCAAAGGCCCCTACCACCCGGGCATCCGCCTCGGCAAATGCCGGAGCATCCGATGCCGGATCGAGGACCACGACACTTGCATCAAGGCGGTGGGCCGCCTGTGCTATCATCAGTCCGAGCTGACCGCCGCCGATTATTCCTATCCTCTTCCTCATCCTCAGATTTCCGCTTTCAAGACTGATTCAGTCTGGTCTTTTCTGAACTTCTCGAGCCTGTCTGCAATGGCATTGTCGCCGAGAGCAAGAATAGATGCAGCTATCAGAGCCGCATTTTTCGCCCCGTTGATGGCAACCGTGGCAACAGGCACGCCTGCCGGCATCTGCACTATCGAAAGGAGTGAATCCAGCCCGTTGAGAGCACGGGACTTGACAGGAACCCCTATTACAGGAAGGGTCGTCATTGCAGCAACCATGCCCGGAAGATGGGCCGCCCCGCCTGCCCCGGCAATAATTACCCCGATTCCGCGCGACCTGGCGGTACGGGCATATTCATACATCAGGTCCGGGGTCCTGTGGGCACTTACCACCCTTTTCTCATAGGCGATGCCCAGTTCATCGAGCATCGCTACGGCACCGGACATTACCTCATAGTCGCTGGTGGAGCCCATGATGATTCCAACTTTCATAGCATCAGTGAATTGTGCGTTGAACTGCAATGACTGTCAGAGCCATGCACCACACATCGCACATGAAACTCTGAAACCGGAGCAAAGGTAGTCAAATTTTCGGTATTTTTATCCGGACAATGACAACGTACCGAAATTATTCTTATTTTTGCAGAACAAAAGGAAAGATGCCGGAGTGGTCGATCGGGCCGCACTCGAAATGCGGTGAACGGGTAACTGTTCCCAGAGTTCGAATCTCTGTCTTTCCGCCGTATAATAGAGAAGAGGCTGCACGGTACATGTCGTACGTACAGCCTCTTCTCTATTATTATGACCCGTCACTTCAGCCGGGCCGTGAAGCGCTCCGGAAGGACCGGCATGGCTCCGGCCTGGGTACAGACGTAGGCAGAGACTTCAACGGCAAGGCGATGGGCCTCAGGAACCGAAAGGCCCTTGAGGACAGCGGAGACAAATGCTCCCGTAAATGAATCTCCGGCCCCTACCGTATCCGCAACCTCGACCTTAGGGGTCTCGACAAATGAGACTTCCCCGGGGACAAAGACATAGCTGCCGTTGACTCCGCATGTCAGAATCAGCATCTTGAGACCGTATTTGGCGAGGATAATCCAGCACTTGTCCTTCAGGTCTATACCCGGATAGCCGAAGAGACGGCTTACCGTAACGAGCTCCTCGTCGTTTATCTTCAGGATGTTGCACTTTTTCACGGAATTACACAGAGTCTCTTTCGTGTAGAAATTCTGCCTCAGGTTGATATCGAATATCTTCAGGACATCGTCATCCTTAGGCATGGCATCGAGAAAGCGGTTGATGGTCTCGCGCGACACTATGCTGCGCTGGGCCAGCGAACCGAAACATACAGCCAGCGTCCTGGATGCCAGCTCTTCAATCCCTGGAGTAAACGGGATATTGTCCCATGCTACGCCCTCCTTGATGTCATACCGTGGAACGCCTTCGTCATCAAGCTCGACCTGGACTGTCCCGGTAGGATACGGGACGACATCAATATGGCGATCAAGGCCCCTGGCGTCGAGACATTCAAGGATCTCATGCCCCAGGACATCATCCCCGACTGCACTGACCACACAGCTGTCAAGGCCGAACTGCGATACATGATAGGCGAAATTTGCCGGTGCTCCTCCGAGCTTCTTGCCTTCGGGAAGCATGTCCCAGAGGGCTTCGCCCATCCCGACTACAATATTCTTCTTCATAGCGATGCTCTTGTATTTTTATTGATTCTCAAAGATTTCTCTCGGTACCGGGATAGAATCTTGATTCCCTTACCATCTCCAGATTCATTTTCTCACGCCACTCGTCGTCGCTGCACTGGGAAACACCTATGACAAATTCCGGCCTGCGGTCAGAACATGAAAGGCCTGCAACCGCCAGCAACAAAATAGGGAACAGTCTTTTCATACCATAGAAAGATTTTTCCATCGGAAAATTTTTCAAATGCCAAACTTACAAAATTTCCCGTAATTTTGCATCAGGGAAAATGGATTCACTTACGGACATATCACAGGGAGCACAATGCCGTTCCGGACTGCCCGATGTGCAGGGGCCGGAAGCGGAGGTATACAGACACAGAAGCGGTGCATGTCTGGATGATGAGATATGCGGATTCCTTGATGCCGCCGACATCGCATATGACAAGGCGACGGTCTCCGGACTGACGCTCATCGATACCGGATACGGCATCGGAATCCTGCCGCTTGAGATAACGGCAAAGTCTCCGGAAGAGGCATCCGCATACAGGATAAGGGCCGGGAAAGTGCTGTCAGGACAGGACTGCAGCCAGGGAATCTGCAGCGGGAGAAGAATCATTGCCGTAGCAGAGGACAGGTGGAGAAGTGAGGGGGAATGCATCAGGAGACGGCTTCTTGCACATCTTGGCAGGTTCGTACATGTATTTGCCAGGAATTGCGAAGTGCGAAGAATCAGGAATGACGAGGCGAAAGCATTCATGGATGCATGGCACAGCTACGGGAGCACCGTCTGCAGGTACAGGTACGGGCTGTTCCTGAAAAAGGCTGCCGGGAATGGCATCGCCCCGGTAACGGCAGACCCGGCCGGAGAGAGTACAGGCTGCATGCATACGGGATACCTTCCGGCCGGGACAATGGTCGCAGCAGCCACATTCTCCAACGGGAGGCTGATGGAAAGGGGCGGCCGGATGTACAGGTCCTACCAGTGGATAAGATATGCCTCGCTGCCGGACGTGAGGGTTGCGGGAGGGATGGGCAAGATCATGGCATATTTCCTGGCCGATGCAGGAATAAGGCAAGATGACGGAGACCTTGACATAATGAGCTATGCCGACCTCGAATGGTCCGACGGAGGAGTATACAGGGAACTCGGATTCAGGGCCGAGGACCGGAAGAGCCCTGTCATGTACGCCATCGACCCTGCCGACTGGAAGAGATGTCCGGTATCCAGGCTTGCCGGGGCTGCGGACGGACGGACAGCAGCACCGGAATCCCGGAATAGCCTCCTCTATTTCGAGAATTTCGGGAGTATCAGATACAGATATGTGCCTAATAATGAATGATTGTCATGAAGAAACTCTTTTACATTGATGCCACAATGCGGGAGGAATCCCGCACACGACGTATTGCCGAGCCTCTTATTGCGGAGCTTGGCAGCAGGTATGAAATCGAGACAGTAAGGCTGGACGATGCCGGATTCCCGGCTGTAGGAAGCCGTATACTTGAAGACAGGAATAACGGCATAGTCCCTGATGAATATGCGGACATGGCAAGACGGCTCGCCGCCGCCGACAGGATTGTTATCGCAGCCCCTTTCTGGGACATGAGCTTCCCTGCCGCGCTGAAAGTGTTCATAGAGAACATGTCGCTGTACAACATCACATTCGGAAGCAATGACAAGGAGTGTTTCGGACTGTGCCGCTGCGGGAAAGTGCTGTATATCACCACCCGCGGCATGGACATACATACTGGAGACCCTCTTGAGCAGGGCACCCCGTACATCCGGGCACTCGGGTATCTGTGGGGGCTCGGGGAACTCCATGTGGTCTCGGCTGAAAACCTGGATTACAGCTCCCCGGAAGAAATAGAAAGGAAAATATCGGAAGCTGTCGGGAAAGGGCTTGAAATCTGCCGGGATTTCTGACAGGCATCGCTGCGAAAATTCGGGGACAGACCTGCATTCTTCCCTCAAATTTATTAATTTTGCGCGGCATATTACCGCATGACATTCCTGCGAGACAACTGGTGCAGGCTGCGGAAGTTCACTGACAAACTATTAACTCACAAACAGATGGAAGCAATAGTCAAGACAGATTTTCACTTTCCGGGACAGGTCGGCAAATACACCGGGAAAGTCCGTGATGTATATGACATCGACGGGAAATATCTTGTTATGGTGGTAACTGACAGAATCTCCGCATTTGATGTCATCCTGCCGGAGGGAATCCCATACAAAGGACAGGTACTCAACCAGATAGCATCAAAGTTCCTTGATGCCACCTCTGACATTCTTCCGAACTGGAAGATAGCCACGCCGGACCCTATGGTCACTGTCGGCCACAGATGCGAGCCGTTCAAGGTGGAGATGGTCATCAGGGGATATCTTTCCGGGCATGCATGGAGAGAATACAAGGCCGGGAAACGTACAATCTGCGGTGTCCCGATGCCTGACGGAATGGTCGAGAACCAGAAATTCCCTGAACCGATCATTACCCCGACCTCAAAGGCAGCAGAAGGCCACGACGAGGACATCTCCAAGGAACAGATCATAGCTTCAGGGCTCGTCGGCAAGGATGATTATGAGAAGATGGAGGCATACACAAGGGCCATCTACAGGAGAGGCTCCGAGATTGCGGCTGAAAGAGGACTGATTCTCGTGGACACAAAATATGAATTCGGCAAGAAAGACGGACAGATTTATCTGATGGATGAAATCCACACTCCTGATTCATCACGGTATTTCTATGCAGACGGCTATGAGGAAAGGCTGGCAAAAGGCGAAAAACAGAAGCAGCTGTCGAAGGAATTCGTACGTGAATGGCTCATGGCAAACGGCTTCCAGGGACAGACAGGGCAGCAGGTTCCTGAAATGACACCTGAAATCGTACGCAGCATCACTGACAGATACGTAGAGCTTTACGAGAATATTACCGGGGAGAAGTTCCTGATTGACGGGAATACTGCCGAAGATAAGGAATCCATCCTCAAGAGAATAGGAGACAACGTTACAGCCTGCCTTGCCTCGCTGAAATAATCAACGCCCGGAAAGAAGCTCCTCTATCTCCTGAAGAGCCTCTTCATAGCCGTATCCGCGGCTCATGGCAAAACGCAGCAACTTTGTCTTCAGAGCATATGTCTCCCGGGCCGTATCTGGTCCGGGAGTTTTGTCAATGGATGATGCGGGAGCCTGCCTTACGGCAGTCTTCTCCAATGAGCGCAGCTTGACTTCAAGGACCCGGCGCATCCTGGCCCGGGCAGCTGTCCCGTCGATATCGGCAAGAGCCTCATCAATCAACTCCCTGTCAAGCCCTTTGGCTGCAAGAGCCCTGCGGATTTTCATCCCGCCCCAGCCTGACAGTGAAGACTTGTCCCGGACAAATGCAGAGGCATATCGCCTGTCATCGAGGAACTTCTCCGAGACCAGCACGGCAACAATGCCGGAAGCGGTTTCACGGGCATATGCGTCATCGGCCATGTCGACTTTCTTCATTACGATATCCATTGCCTTGCGATGAATATCCCCGGTACAATACTCCCTGCGAGAACAGAGCCTGCGCATCCTGTCAAGAATCTGCCCCCGGATATCATTTTCCTTTTCCATTGCCACATACGATTACCGGACGGATATCAGAAACTGTATCCGAGACTTATATAGAATCCCGCCTTCTTCGTCAGGCTCGACCAGTGCAGGTTGGCTGTCAGAGGCCCGAAAATGGAATCATAGGAATATTCCACACCGGCACCTAAGTAACCGTCCCCGGAAAGATAATCCTTAAGATGGTCACAGTCCCTTGCATAATTGACTATCCCGCTGACATAATGGTTCCTGGCGACATTGAAGCGGAAGTCTGCCCGGAAGACACTGAGGATGTTCCTCATAGAGGACACATGCGTAACCCCGATAAACGGAATCTGCTGGTCCATGTAACGGCCCTCAAGGCTTCCTCCCATACAGTTCATATATGCCACCGGCACATCAGGCCCGAACAGGAAACGGAGGTTGGCAGAAGGGATAAAGGCGAACACATCCCCTGCAGATACGACAAACTTTCCGAATGCATTGACGGCATGGAAATTATGGAAATCGTTCGGGAAGGCGGCAAAGACCCACTCATACCCCGCCCCGACCCTGAAGCCTCTTTTCGGGAAATATCCGTCATCAAATGTATCAGCCTGGATATCATAGAACAGCGACACATAGTCGTTGCTCAGCTGCCTGAGGTCATAATCCCCGGAAATCGGGGAAGCGGACAGGAGTGAGCGCACGGTAAAATAGTCGTTCCTTATCCCGGCCTTCATATCGAACAGGGCCCATTTGAGATTGGACAGGTAAAACTCCTCCCAGACATTCAGATAGCTCATGTTGAACCGTCCCTGCGATATATTGAAAAGGTTCATGTCGGTATATTTTACCGATGCAGTGGCATTGAGTGTCGGGGATTTCGGCGCATCATAGGAATAATGGAAGCTGAAATACGGGCTTGCACTGATCCTGCCTGTAAAGTCGAACCTCGACCCCTGCAGGGAATGGGCATTCAGGCCGATATTGAGGAGGACCGAGACTATCTCCTCGGTATCAAGCCTCACGCCTATGCCGAACTGGTGTACCGGCCCTTGCCGGCAACTTATCACAAGGTCGAAAGGCTGTTCCTCCCCTTTCATCTCATATGTCACATAGTCGTAGGCCTGGGTCCCGAACATCCTGGCGACAATATTCTCGATATCCTTCCTGCATACCTTGTCCCCGGGCATGATATCGATATCCCTCATCAGAATGGCCTTCTCCTTGGCAGACACTCCCCTTATGTCAATGCTCCTGACATAGACAGAGTCTGTATTGATGTCAAGTGCCGGAGAACCGTTCAGATAAGGGCCGGACTCCCCTGTCCTGGCCTTTACATTCAGCAGGGCCGCCTCCTGTGCGTATGCGGCCTCATACCCTTTCTGTATGATTCTTGCGATACTGCCGGTATCGAAGCTCATCATATTATATCCCTGCAGGTCAGGCTTTATGGTCACATCCGGGACAGATATGTTCTTCTCGTATACGCTTCTGCCGAGCATGTCTATCCCGGCACTGACTATGTCCCCGATATTGTTTATTTCATCGTATTGCCTGCGCCCGCTCGAAAGGTCCACACCGATGATGATGTCAGCCCCCATCTCCCTTGCCAGCCCGGCCGGGTAATTGTCCCTCATGCCTCCGTCGACCAGGACCATGCCGTCTATCTTTACCGGGGCGAATACTCCCGGGATAGACATTGTGGACCGCAGGGCGACATTTATCTTCCCGTTATGCCATATCTTGGCCGTGCCCGAGACGAGATCTGTCGCCACGCATGCGAAAGGCAATGGAAGGTCATTGAAACACAGCGAATCCTGGTATCCTACGGAAAGGCTGCTGAATATATTGCTGACATTCTGTCCGTAGATATATCCCGACGGGAGACTCCCGAGAAGATTATCCCTTACGATGTCGGATGCCCCGGAAGCGGCATCAGCACCTATGTCGAACCCCTCATGCCTCTTTTCCGTGGCATAATCCATCTCCCCGGAACTCTCCTGGCCCCCGTCCCTGTAATAGAACGGGAATGAAAGCAGATACTTCTCCCTGTACTTTGTCTCGCTGTATGATATATATTCCCTCGGGACATTGTCACTCATGGCATATGACCAGTCCATGTTGCGGACCAGAGAGTCCAGTGCATCAACACTGTAGCCCAACGCATACAGGCCTCCGACAAGGCCTCCCATACTTGTCCCCACCACCATATCCACCGGTATCCCGATTTTCTCGAGATATCTTATGACCCCGACATGGGCGGCCCCCTTGGCCCCACCGCCGCTCAACACAAGGGCCACAGCAGGACGCTTCTCCCTTATCCGGGCCATCCTTTCACGTATATCCCGGACTGCAGCGGAATCCGCGGCCGTAACAAGGGCGCTCTCCGGCACGACACCGTCAGGGACGACGGCAGAGCCCGCTGCATGGCATGACGAAGACACCGGATGCATTATCATCAGGGCGGAAAAGAACGCCAGGGCTATGGTATACTTCCTTATCATCTGTCACTGTCTTTCGTGCTTTCCGGCAAGCATCCCGCATGCGGCCAGGATATCCTCCCCTCTGGAGGCCCTGATTGTAGATGTAATCCCGGCCCTGTTCAGCCTGTCGCGGAAATTTTCCATGATTGCATCAGGGGATGTCGTATACGGGAAACCTGGAATCCTGTGGAACCTTATCAGATTGACCCTGCACTCGAGCCCTGAAAGCAGGCGTATTACCGCATCGGCATGACGTTTAGTGTCATTGAACCCTGAAAACATCGTGTATTCGAAACTTACCCTCCTCTGCCCGGTAAAGTCATAGCGCCTGATAAGCTCCACGACATCCCTTATCGGGTAGGCCTTCTCCACAGGCATTATCGACAGCCGTTCATCACTGAACGGATTGTGCATGCTGACCGCAATATGGCAGCGGCTCCCGTCAAGGTACCTCTTCAATGCGGGAAGGACTCCGATTGTGGACAATGTGACACGCTTCGGACTCCAGCCGAAACCCCATTCCGCTGTAAGTATGTCTATGGCACGCATCACATTCTCATAATTGTCGAGCGGCTCACCCATCCCCATGAACACGGCATTTGTCAATGCATCGCTCTCGTCCACGGCGACAAGCTGCGATATGATGTCCGCCGCCTGCAGATGCCCATGGAAACCCTGACGGCCTGTCATGCAGAAACGGCAGCCCATACGGCAGCCCGACTGCGACGAGACACATAGCGTGGCACGGTCCCTGTCGGGAATCATCACTGCCTCTATGGCACCCTGCTCATATCCCGATGCGTCATCTCCGCATGAGGAGATCTGCAGCCCCTTCCTGTGCGAGCCAAGCACCGGGAAAAGGTATTTCCTTGTCCCGTCGGAAGACTCCTGCACTTCCGAATACCCGGTAACCCCTACCTCATATCTTTCCGAAAGTCTCTTCCGGCCTTCCTTCGAGATATCCGTCATGTCCTCTATCCGGCGGACCTTCCTGACATACAGCCACCGGGCAATCTGGCCGGCGGCAAATCTCGGCAATCCGGTTTCTTCCGCCACCCTTTTCAGTTCGTCCGGGGTCATCCCGATCAGTCTGTTCTTCATCTTCTGCTCCTTCTTTCTGTCCGTTAACCGCACATGTCTTGGTTTCCCATGGCACCGGATGACACATGCCGTATTTTGCAAAATTAAACAAAAATAATGGTAAGAGAAACCGGCTTTTTTCATAACTTTGTGTCCGGCTTGCCGGCATCATACCGTCCGGGACAGCCGCATTGTTCAACGACCTAAATATTATTTTTATGGCTAAAGAGACAGAAAAAGAAGGGACAGATGTAAATGCCGCGAAACTCAAGGCTTTACAGGCGACGATCGACAAGATTGAGAAAGACTACGGGAAGGGCACGATCATGAAGCTTGGAGATCAGCCTAAATGGGATGTCTCTGTGATTCCGAGCGGTTCGATTGCACTCGACCATGCACTCGGGATAGGAGGATATCCGAGAGGCAGGGTCATTGAAATCTACGGGCCGGAATCAAGCGGAAAGACGACACTTGCAATCCATGCCATAGCAGAGGCACAGAAGCTCGGGGGCATAGGAGCCATAATCGATGCCGAGCATGCATTCGACAGGACATATGCGAAGAATCTGGGCGTAGATCTGGATTCCCTCCTGATTTCACAGCCCGACAACGGGGAGCAGGCCCTTGAAATCGCCGAGAACCTTATAAGGTCCGGAGCAATCGACATAATAGTGATCGACTCGGTTGCCGCACTTACGCCGAAGGCCGAGATCGAAGGGGAAATGGGGGATGCAAAGATGGGACTGCAGGCAAGGCTGATGAGCCAGGCGCTGAGAAAGCTTACGGCAAGCATCAGCAAGACCAACACCTGCTGCATATTCATCAACCAGCTGCGTGACAAGATAGGCGTCATGTTCGGCAACCCGGAGACGACCACCGGAGGAAACGCGCTCAAATTCTATGCTTCGGTCCGTGTAGATGTCCGCCGCACCACCCAGATAAAGGACGGGGAAGAGGCCCTCGGCAACAGGACAAGGGTAAAGATTGTGAAAAACAAGCTTGCACCTCCTTTCAAGAAAGCCGAGTTCGACATCGTATTCGGGGAAGGGATATCCCATGTCGGGGAAGTCATCGACCTCGGTGTCGAATTCGACATCATAAAGAAGAGCGGCTCATGGTTCAGCTACAATGACACCAGGCTCGCCCAGGGCAGGGAGGCCGTGAAGCAACTGCTCACTGACAATGTAGAGCTCTGCGATGAGATTGAAGGAAAGATACGTGAGGCGCTCAAGGCTGTAAAGGACTGAGACTGCAGAAGAGGTGTGTTAGAATTGATAAAATGCAGGGCATTGATGGTTAGGGCTTTCGTAAATGACTTAGCCCGAATCCCGATAATAACGCAGCAATTTTCATTTATAACACACCGCCCTCTCGGATTGAAGGGATCATGGACATAACTCGCGACATCATAAGAATGCAGCGGGAGTTTTTCCGCAGCGGAAAGACTCTGGAGCCCGGATTCAGGCTCGGTTACCTGAAGAAGCTGCGCAAGGCCATCCTCGATGCGACGGCCGAGATTGCCGCGGCACTTGCAGCCGACCTGGGAAAAAGCGGCACTGAGGCATACATGACCGAAACAGGCATGGTCCTGTCAGAGCTTTCATCTGCAATTGGGAACATCAGGCGCTGGAGCCGTCCCCGCAAGGTAAGGACACCTCTTGCACAATTCCCGGCCAAGAGCCGCATCATACCAGAGCCATATGGCAATGTCCTGATAATGAGCCCATGGAACTACCCGTTCCTTTTATGCATCTCACCTCTCATAAGCGCTGTTGCCGCCGGGAATACGGCGGTCATCAAGCCGAGCGCATATGCGCCTGCGACTTCTGCGGCAGTGAAACGGATTGTCAGCCAGGTATTCCCCGGGGAATACGTCTCCGTAATAGAAGGCGGAAGAGATGTGAACTCCACCCTGCTTGACAGCAAATTCGACTATATATTCTTTACAGGGAGCAAGACCGTCGGACGGCTCGTGATGGAAAAGGCTGCCATCCACCTGACTCCGGTAACACTGGAGCTCGGCGGCAAGAGCCCTGTCATAGTCGACCGGACGGCGAATATCAGGGTATCGGCAGCAAGGATTGTTTTCGGCAAATACCTCAACTGCGGGCAGACCTGCGTCGCCCCCGACTACATACTGGTGCATGAAAGCATCGCGGATGAATTCGTGGAATCATGCAAGGCCGAAATCCGCCGTATGTTCGGGGAAGACCCGCTCGGGAATCCGGATTACGGTAAGATTGTCAACATCAAGCATTTCCGCAGGCTGACGGCTGCATTGGAAGAATGCCGGGACACAGCAGAGGAAATATACGGAGGCAAAAGCGATGAAAGCCGGCTACGGATATCTCCAGCAATCATAAGGCTCGGAGACATAGCGGATACGAGACATGAGCATCTGGCAGTCATGCAGGAAGAGATTTTCGGTCCTCTGATGCCTGTACTTACATGGTCCTGCGCCGGAGATGTCATCAGCTACATAGACAGCCGTCCCCGTCCGCTGGCGACCTATATCTTCACGGAAGACAGGAAGATGAAGCAGACGATGCTCAAAAGGCTGCATTTCGGGGGAGGATGCGTCAACGACACCATAATCCATCTGGCCTCCGAATATCTCCCGTTCGGCGGTGTCGGGGAAAGCGGCATGGGATGTTATCACGGGAAATACGGGTTCGATACATTTTCTCACATGAAAAGCATTGTCGACAAGCCTTTCCTGGTAGACCTTCCGATGAGATACCAGCCGTATTCGGCATTGAAGGAGAAACTGATAAGGCTCTTCCTCAGATAGGATGCACCGGACGGGGCAGATACGCGTCATGATATATTGGTGCACTTTATGGATTTTTTTGTACTTTTGCGCCGCGGAAACGACAGCCGGCGGTATTCCGTACATCATTTTCATAAACGACTAAAAGGATTTCTATATGGGCGGATTCTTCGGGACCATTTCAAGGCAGAAATGTATCAATGACCTGTTCTACGGTACGGACTACAACTCACACATGGGGACCAAGCGTGGCGGACTTGCCACCTACAGCAAGGAAGACGGTTTCCAGAGGTCCATCCACAATCTGCAGAGTGCCTATTTCAGAAGCAAGTTCGAGAACGAACTCGATAAGTTCAGGAACGGCACATCCGGAATCGGTGTCATCAGCGACACTGACCCACAGCCTATAGTCATCAATTCCCATCTCGGGAAATTTGCAATTGTCACGGTGGCGAAGATAGTGAACATGGCCGAGCTTGAGGAGAAGCTGCTGTCACAGAACATGCATTTTGCCGAGCTGAGCTCCGGCGGCACCAACCAGACCGAACTCATCGCCCTGCTGATAATACAGGGCAAAGACTTCGTTGAAGGCATAGAGAATGTATTCAACAATATAAAGGGCTCCTGCTCAATGCTGCTGCTGACTGAAGACGGCATCATTGCGGCAAGGGACAAATGGGGAAGGACCCCGATCATACTCGGCAGGAAGGACGGGGCATATGCAGCCACAAGCGAGACATGCAGTTTCCCCAACCTTGACTTCGAGGTCGAGCGCGACCTCGGGCCGGGAGAGATAGTGAGGATATTCCCGGACCATGTGGAGCAGATGAGAAAGCCTGAAGAAAAGATGCAGATATGCTCATTCCTCTGGGTATACTACGGCTTCCCGACATCGGGGTATGAAGGACGAAATGTCGAGGAGGTCAGGTTTGCCAGCGGCTACATGATGGGGAAACAGGACTCATCCGATGTGGACTGCATCTGCGGAATCCCTGACTCGGGAGTCGGGCAGGCGCTCGGATACTCCGAAGGCAAGGGCGTGCCATACCACAGGGCCGTGACAAAATATACTCCGACATGGCCGCGCAGCTTTACCCCGAGCAACCAGGAAATGCGCTCCCTGGTCGCTAAGATGAAACTCATCCCGAACCGGGCAATGCTCCAGGACAAGAGGATACTTTTCTGCGATGACTCGATTGTCCGCGGGACGCAGCTCAAGGACAATGTCCGGATACTGTTCGACTACGGGGCGAAGGAAGTGCACATGAGGATAGGATGCCCGCCACTGATATACGGATGCCCATTCATCGGATTCTCCGCATCAAAGACCGACCTGGAACTCATCTCACGGAGGATAATAAAAGAGTTTGAGGGAGATCCGGACAGGAACCTTGAAAAATATGCGACGACCGGCTCCCCGGAATACAAGAGACTTGTGGATGAGATTGCCAGGAGATTCGGACTGACATCATTGAAATTCAACACTATAGAGACACTGGTAGAGGCTATAGGCCTGCCTAAGTGCAAGGTCTGCACACATTGCTTTGACGGATCGAGCTGTTTTTAGGGCTCCTGTCCCTGCACTGCGGCAGGAGGAGGTTCAATCACGCATCCTGCCAGCTTTTCCGCCATTTCAGGCTTCAGTATACCGGCTTCAGAAAGTGACCCGACAGTCCACTCTGAAGCCGGATTGTTTTCCCTGAACAGGACTATCCCATGAGCAACAGCCCACGAGCCGATATACGGATGCAACCGCAGGGAATCTTCAGGCAGGGTCCACAGTCTGTAAGGCCTGACATGCTCAGGGGTCACAGTTATCAGGTCCGAAAGGCCGTCGAACCGCTCCCTGTCGAATCTCCATATGTCCATGAGCTGCTCCTTGAAGGAATATGAGCCGCCCAGCCTGCAGCGGTAATCCACCATCCTGGCAGCGAAATAACCGCCTATCCCCGGCAGGTCATCGAAAGCTGCGGAGTCTGCAAGATTGATATCAATCAGCGGGATATCAATATACGGCTCAAGCCTGTCATATACTGAGTCCGCCACGACATAGGACCTCGCAAAGTCGCCTTTGCGCCTGAACCGTCCGCCTTTCTTCCTGTAATTGTCGATTGAAAGAGCCTGCTTCTCTGAAAATCCCAGACGCATCAGGTCATTGACAGTGACCGTATTGGGGTCAAACCTGAACGACTCGACATTGCGTGACGGGATGGAAGACCGGATCTCTGCTACAGCAGGATGATGCTCCGAATCCTTACGCACATACAGCCTGTCGTCTGCCGCTGCGGGCTTCTCCGGCAGTCCGGGAACAGACCGGAATGCAGCCGCACTGTCCGGCCGGGCTTCTGCAAGGACTGCCCTTGCCATCTCCGGGTCAATGACATAGACTGTATCCGGACGATCCCTGTTCCCGAGAATCTTCAGCATTGCCGACTTGTGCAGGAAAAGTGCCGTCTGATAACCGATAATAAGAAATACAAGGGCGACCGCCCCTGTCATGAAAGAAGCCGAAACCCTAATCTTTTTCATTCTCCCCGCAATCCATCCCCTCAACATATCTCTCCTTCCTCTTTTTTTCCGATACGGCTCCACCGACCGTTATGACAATCTCTCCTTTGGGTTCATGCCGGCTGTACCACTCCGCCACTTCCGACAATGTGCCCCTTCTGTGCTCCTCATGTATCTTCGATATCTCCCTTGCCACGGAACAGGGCCTGTCCGGGCCGAAATATTCCATGAACTGCTCCAGTGTCCTGACCAGCCTGTACGGGGATTCATAGAAAATCATTGTCCGTGTCTCTTCCGTCAGGGACTGGAGTCTTGTCTGACGGCCCTTCTTTACAGGAAGGAAGCCCTCGAAACAGAACCTGTCGCACGGGAACCCAGAACTCACGACGGCAGGTACAAATGCCGTGGCCCCGGGAAGTGTCTGCACTTCAATCCCCTCCTCTGCACAGGCCCTGACCAGAAGAAACCCCGGATCAGATATGCCGGGGGTCCCGGCATCGCTTATCAGCGCGACATCCTGCCCGGAGAGAATCCTGTCCCTTATCGCCGGGACAGTCTTGTGCTCGTTGAACTTATGATGCGACTCCAGCCGTCCCTGTATCCCGTAGTGCCGCAGAAGCACGGAACTTGTCCTTGTATCCTCGGCGAGAATCAGGTCAACGGACTTCAGTACTGATACGGCCCTGAAAGTCATGTCCTCGAGATTGCCGACAGGTGTCGGCACAATATAAAGTTTACCGGTTCTTCCCGTTTTCTCCATAAAAAACACTATCTTTGGAGTCGCTCTTCAACATCACAACCTTACAAAATTAAGGAAATGTTTTTAGAAAACACAAAAAAAACAGGCTCTATCGAAGTCATCTGCGGTTCAATGTTCTCAGGCAAGACGGAGGAACTCATAAGGAGGCTGAGACGCGCCCAGTTCGCCAATCTCAAGGTCGAGATATACAAGCCGGCGGTCGATGTCAGGTATTCCGAAGCCGAAGTCGTGTCACATGATTCGCACAGCATACCATCCACTCCGATAGATTCCCCGGGAAGCATGCTGCTTCTCTCGGGAGATGTAGATGTTGTAGGGATTGACGAGGCCCAGTTCTTCGACGATACTCTTGTAGAGGTTGCGCAGGCTCTTGCAGACCGCGGAGTCCGTGTGATAGTCGCAGGGCTCGATACGGATTTTGCAGGCAAGCCATTCGGGCCCATGCCTGCACTGATGGCTGTTGCCGAAGACGTGACGAAGGTACACGCGATATGCGTGAAATGCGGCAGTCTTGCAAACCGTTCCCACAGGCTCTCGTCCGATGACAAGCTTGTGGTACTCGGGGAGCAGGACAAATACGAGCCGCTGTGCCGCCACTGCTACAACAAGGCTACAGGCAAAGCCACGGAATGACCGGGACTATTTCCGGGGATGATGTTCCCTTACGGCATTCTCCCATGCCGCACTGTCTATGTGGGTATAGATTTCCGTCGTAAGTATGCTCTCATGTCCCAGCATCTCCTGGACGGCCCTGAGGTCGGCACCATTCTCCACAAGATGTGTGGCGAACGAATGACGGAACGTATGCGGGGATATCTCCTTGTGTATTCCGGCTGCGGCAGCCTGCTTCTTTATCATCTTGAAAACATATACACGGCTCAATGATTTTCCCGTGCGGTTGAGGAACAGGCGGTCCTCGTTCTGCCTGTCTGCCGGTTCTGGCCGTCTTTCAATGTAGGCCCTCAGAGCCGACGTGGCCATATCGCCGAGAGGGACTGCCCTCTCCTTGTCCCCCTTCCCCCTTATCCTGAGATATCCCTCATTGAAATATATGTCAGAAATATTAAGGGATATGGCCTCGGACACCCTCAGTCCGCATCCGTACAGGGTCTCGAGTATAGCCTTGTCACGGAGTCCCTGCCATGTATCAGTATTCACGGATGATATGATATCATTGACCTCCTCCACTGAAAGTACACCGGGGAGGTATCTTCCGAGCTTCGGAGCATCGGCCCTGTCGCACGGATTCTCCTTTATCAGTCCCTCTATCAGCAGATAATTGAAAAACGACCTTACGGAACTGAGGAATCTTGCCTGCGACCGCCTGCTGATTCCCTGCCGCGAAGAAAGATATCCGGCGAGGTCATCGTAAGTGATGTCCTCCGCCGGAATACCTGCTTCCGAGAGAAACGCCGAGACATCCGACAGATATGCCTCCACCGTATTCGGAGACATGGATCTCTCTATCTTCAGATAGACGGCATAATCCCTCAGCAATATGCTGTTGTGAGACATTCTACAATGTAGCGTATTTCCTGCCGTACAGCAGCATCTGCCCGAGATAGTCATCGGTATAGACTATCCTGTAGTCAACGGTCTTTCCACCTTTCTTCACAGGCACTATGTCAGGATTGACAAATCCTCCATAAGGCTTCAGCCCGAGAGCCGCATACCTCTCCAGCACTTCCCTGTGAAGGTCCGGGTCTATATTGACCGCATATTTCTCCACCAGAGCCTTTCCTGCAGCATAGTCGCCTTCAGACTTGATTCTCTGCACCTCGGCCAGAAGTTCGGCGAAGAGCCCGCGCAATGCCTCATGGTCATTTACTATGAAATATGTCTTTCCGTCCCTTACCTTTTTCTCAATGACTCCGGCATCCCTGCCATGCTCATAGCACCACTCGGCAATCAGCTTGCGGTTCTGCATGTGGGCCTCGGTGTTCTTCCTTCCCGGCTCGACACGTGTGAACTGGACCATGATGCCGTTCCTGATATAATTGGAATACTGGGCCTTGTAGGCTTCCATGTCCGGAAGTATACCGAGCTCGACAAGCTTCGGGTCCGCCATATAATACAGGCCGAACAGGTCCGCCCTTGCCTCCTCGAGAGTCGAGCTGTACTCTCCGAGCGCATTAGGGGAAGTCCCCGGCAACAGCTGGCCGGAACCATGGCCGAGACATTCATGCAGGTCCGTATGTATCTCATCTGTCAGGGAAAGATATTTCTTTTCCCTGGCGATCTCCTCCTCTGACCATGCGAACTCGGAAAGAGTGTTCTTCGGGGATTCCCTTGCAGCAAGGTCATAGGCATGGGTTATATTGGCTATGGTCACCGACTTCGACCCGTAGTCCCGTCTGATCCAGTCCGCATTCGGGAGATTGATGCCTATCGGGGTCGACGGGTAGCAGTCGCCGGCAAGTGCCACGGCATTGATGACCTTTGCAGAGATGCCCTTTACATGTGGCTTCCTGAAACGCGGGTCCACAGGGGAATTGTCCTCGAACCACTGCGCATTGGAACTGATGATTTCCGTACGCTCTGAAGCCTCATGGTCCTTTATGCTCACAAGCCCTTCCCATGTAGCCTTGCGTCCGAGCGGGTCATTATAGTCCTCGACAAAGCCATTCACGAAGTCGACTGTACCTATGGTATCCTGCACCCACTCGATATTATATTTGTCCCAGAGCCTGAGGTCTCCTGTCCTGTAGTATTCGATGAGAGTCGATATATACTGTCTCTGTGCATCATTCTCAGCGACTTCGGCCGCCTTGGCGAGCTCCCCGACAATCTTTGACAATGCAGCCCCATAAAGGCCTTCCGTAGTATAAGGAACCTCCCTTATGACACCGTCAGGTCCTTTCACGACCTTGCTGTTCAGCCCGTACGATACCGGGGTCGGGTCGGAAGGGTCCGCCATGGCCTTGTAGAACCGGTCGACCTCCTCCCGTGTGACATTCTCATAGAAATTCACGGCAGAGGCAGCGACAATGTCCTTGTCCGGGTCATTGGATTTCCTCTGTGGATAAATATCCGGATCATAGATGACCGGCAGAAGTTCAGCGCACAGGTCCCCGTCCCCGACAGCCTCCATGAGGGACCGGAAATATTCCTCCGGGCATGCCGGGAATATCTTGTCCTCGGCATAATGGTGGTGGATGCCGTTACTGAAGAATACCCTCTTGGCATATACGGTAAAATCCTGGAACTCCCTGCATTCCCTGTCCCCGCCATAATTCTCGAGTATGTTCTCGAGCACTTTCCTTACAGGGAGGTTGTATCTGCAGTTCTGCTCCCAGATTATATCGCGGCCATATTTTGCAGCCTCGGCAAGATGGTACACATATTCCTTCTGCCTGAGCGACAGTCCGTCCCATCCGGGCACCTGATACCTCATGATCTTCAGGTCCGCGAACTCATCGATAAGATATCTGAAACCGTCACCGCCATCATTCGCGCCGGTACCGGATGTGCAGGAAGCAGCCGATACGGCAACCCCTGCAATGATAATCAGTTTTTCTGCAATCTTCATATCTTCCATAATTTCATGAAAACGCAAAAATACGAAAGTTCGGACAGATGATTTAAAAAATCAGAAAAATCAGCATCAAAAAAGAGAAAACATATTGACCATATCGGATAAAATTAGGACTTTTGCAGTCCGTTGCAATGACAGGAAACGACTGACATGATATGAAAGGAAGACCAGATACAGCCATAAGAAAATTCACGGGAACGGTTGCAGCACGCATATTTGCAGCCGTCTCATGCATATCCGCTGTCTTTGCAGCCGTGTCGTGCGAGAAACACGTGGTATCGTCCCTGCCGACACCGTATCCGGAGACAATAGACAAGGTACTGATAATGTACAGTGCCGGCCAGAACAACCTTGCAGCAGCCCTTGCCGAGGACATCGGCGACCTGTGCGGAGGCTATCTGCCAAGAAGCAGGGACAGGGTGCTGTTCCTGTCTTACCAGAGGCTCAACAGCCGCTACACCACCTCGGTTGCGGAATCATATCTCATAAGGTACAGCATATTCAACGGACGGTTGGCGGCGGATACGCTGAAGAGATTCCCGGCGGACAGGAATGCGGCGTCGGCAGCCACCATGAATGAAGTACTCACATACGTCAGGGACAATTTCCCGGCAGGAAGCTACGGGATGCTTTTCTCTTCCCACGCCACAGGCTGGCTTCCGGCAGGATACTATTCCAACTCCTCTTATTATGACAACCTGTACGGGACAGGCAGACAGGCGATGCCGGCCGGCATCGGCGGAGAGACCTGTGTCCCGCTCGTAATCCCGGAACGCGACCCGGCCCTGCCTCCAGTAAAGAGCATAGGCGCCGACTATGTATACGGCACTTCCGGAATGGTGTCATATGAAATGGACCTGAAGGAATTCGCCGCAGCCCTTCCGATGCACATGGACTACATATTCTTCGACTGCTGCCTGATGGGAGGCATCGAAGTTGCCTATGAACTGCGTGACAGATGCGACAGGCTCATCTTCTCCCCTACCGAGGTGCTCGCGGAAGGATTCGACTACAGGACAATGGGAGAGAGGCTGCTCCGCAGCGGTGCCCCCGATCTCGAGGGCATATGCCGCGACTACTACGAATACTACAGCAATCATGAGGACGGCGGCTACATGCGGTCAGCTACCGTCTCCCTTGTCGACTGTGCCGGGACCGGGCATCTTGCGGAAGTATGCAGCAGGATATTCGACAGTCACAGGGAAGGTCTGGACGGGATAATGCCGGATGAAGTCCAGCAATACTACACGGGACGCTACCACTGGTTCTACGACCTGTACGACATCGCGGTACATGCGGGAGCATCCGGGGAGGAGCTTGCAGAGCTCCAGGACGCGATAGACGGATGCATAATCTACAAGGCCGCCACAGACAGATTCCTGGGCATACCGATCGAGACCAGCTGCGGATTGAGCATGTATCTTCCCTGCAACGGGTCGGCATACCTGGACAATGAATACCGGAAGCTTGCATGGAATCAGGCTACCGGTCTCGTCATGTAGGTGCGAGGGACATTCCTTTGCATTTCTTTGACAACTAAATTTTTGCAGAACAATATTTTTGGATTATATTTGCAGCCCCGAAAAAGCAGATGCTTTTGGTGCAATGGGGTCCGTGGATAACGGACTGAGTAACACATTTTAATTCTAAAGACGATGAAACACGTTGAACTGAAAGGCACGATCCGTGAGGTCGGCAACAAGGCAGCCGTCAAGGCTATCCGCAGGGCAGGTCTTGTCCCTTGCAACATCTATGGTCTCGGAATGGAGAATATCCTCTTTACCGTCAACGCAAAGGACCTTAAGAACATCACTCATACACCTAATTCCTACATCATTGACCTTGAGCTCAATGACGGGAAGAAATTCTATGCTGTCCTCCATGAGGTACAGTGGCATCCTGTAACCGACGAGGCTCTCCATGTGGACCTCCTTGCGGTTTCTGAGGAGAAACCCGTCACAATCGATGTACCTGTCAAGATCACAGGACACTCAGAAGGCGTGAAGATGGGAGGAAAGCTTCTCGTGTCAACCCGCAAGCTCCGTATCAGCGCACATCTGCATGAGCTTCCGGATCTTCTCGAAGTCGATACTACCGAACTCAGGATCGGAAAGCAGATTGTAGCCGGAGACCTTCATTATGACGGTGTGACTATCGTATCGCCGAAAGCCACTATCATATGTTCAGTAAGGCCTACACGTGCAAGCAACACCCAGGCACAGCAGGCCTGAGTCTGACAAAAACCTTGAAATATGAATTATCTGGTTGCAGGATTAGGTAACATTGGCGCCGAATATGCCGAGACCAGACATAATATGGGATTCATGGCATTGGACACCTGGGCACAGGAGGCCAATGCCATTTTTCAGTCCGGCAGATACGGAAGCACTGCCGAGGTCAGCTTCAAAGGCAGAAAATTCCTGCTCCTGAAGCCCTCGACATACATGAACCTGAGCGGGAAAGCCGTCAGGTACTGGATGAATGAACTCAAGCTGCCGACAGAGAATCTGATTGTCATATCCGATGACCTCAACCTGCCGTTCGGGACAATCCGGATGAGGAAGAACGGGAGCGCTGGAGGCCACAACGGACTTGCAAACATCAATGAGATGCTCGGCACCCAGGACTACGCAAGGATAAGAATGGGCATCGGCAATAATTTCAGCCGTGGCGGACAGGTCGATTTTGTCCTCGGAAGACTCAGCGAGGATGAGATGAAGCAGATGCCTGAAATCTGCCACCGGGTAATAGAAGGGGTAAAGGCATTCGCGACCGTAGGGCCGGACAGGGCGATGAACAGCGTGAACACGCGCCCCAGGACACCCGTAGAAGACTGATATACCGGCATTAAAAGCGCCTGTTCTATTGCATTTTATATTTTTTATGCATAACTTGCGCGAACTTTGATGCTTAAAGTTTAACGAACTATTAAAATTTAACAGAAATGAAAGAGCTTGTAGATCAGATCAAGGCAGAGTACGAAGTTTTCGAGAAGAACGCAGAGGCTCAGGTTGAGAAAGGGAACAAAGCAGCAGGCGCCCGCGCTCGTAAGGCAGCTTTGAATCTCATGAAGATGATGAAGGAGTTCAGGAAAGTCTCTGTGGAGAGCTCCAAATAATCTGCCTTCTCTGAAAAAAGAGCGAGGACAGTCAAACTGTCCCTGAAGGGAGACCGGGAATCAGTCCTGGTCTCCTTTTTTCAGAAAATTTCCGCAGCGAAGCAACTTTTCAACATATTCCTGCATCTATATTGCAGGTTTAGGTTTTAGTACACGTTCAGGGGGTCGGGAGACAGAAGTTACCGGTCCCTTTTTTCATTGCATCTCAAGCCTTATATTGTCTATCCACAAGGTATTGCCCACTCCTCCATAGAATGCCTCCCCGCAGCTTGAAAGGAACTTGATTATCATGACGTCAGGAGTCTCGTCCGGGGCTGCCCAGCCTTCCTCGATGACCTGGACATTCTCTCCCCTGCTGTTGAGCGTGTGGAAAGTCCTCACGTTGTCCGCCTTCTGCAGCATCATCCCCTCCTCATAGAAATCTTCCCTTGAAATATCCCCGTAATGTATCTCTATCCGGTGCCCGTTGTCCCATTCAGGTATATCCTCCCTGATGACTTCATAGCCAGTACCGACTCTCAGTGCATGCACATTCCCGTCCTCGTCTTCCCATCTCTTCTGAAGGATTACGGCAATCTCCGGATAGTCGGGATATCCCATACGCTTAAGCCTGCTGAATCCTGTCCCTCTTACAGTCTCATGCCCCACATCCGCCCTGCAGTCAAAGACAAGGGCAGAAGGCCTGCCGTTAAAGCCGATTCCATACAGCACTTTTGACATCGGGTCGCGGGTATCCCGTATAGGTTCCGGCAACGTGCCGAGGATGAATGCGCCCTGGCACGTAACATCCATATTCACAATCCCGAGGGCCTTGACTTCCTCGATACGTGTCTCTATCCTGGCGCAGTACCCGTCGCCTCTTTTTTCAGGGAATACCGTATTGCTGGTCTTCACAATCCCTGCGACAACAGCCAGAACGTTGTTGGTACGCCAGTAATAGCCCTCTGGGGCAATGAACGGCTCTCTTGTATTTACCGTATCCCTGTCCCCGAAAAATTCATGGAGGAATTTCGTCCTTCCTCCTATTATGCCTGATTCCTTGACAGCCCTGACACTCCATTTGTCAAGTGTCCCGTACTCATTCAATGCCTCAACTATATGATTCTGAGCACACAAGGGGATACAGCTGCAAAGTCCGGTCAAAATGGTTAAAAAAATTGTCCGTCTCATAAAAAAATCGTAACTATGCAGATTATATCGGCAAAGATAGAAAAGGATGTGCTAATTATGAAATCTAACGGGGTCCATATTTTTCTGGCTGTCCTGCTGCTCCTGTGCCAGTTCCTGTCAGAAGCGAGCCCGGCAAGAAAGACAGACATAGTCCTGCAGCAGCCGGACGGAAGCACATTCAGGGCAATATTGAAAGGGGACGAGTTTGCCAAGATTCTCACTGATATCCAGGGTAATCCGATAATCCAGGACCAGGACGGATGGTACTGCTATGCAGAATATTCATCCGACGGTTCCAGGTCCAGCACCGGATGCAGAGTCGGCAATGCCATAAGCGGGAATGCCGCCTCATACAGCCGCGACATCCCGTATGACGCCATATATGAGAAGGCTGCCATGCTGAGGCACAACGCAGTCCGGGAAGAATACAACGTCGTGCAAAGGATGAAGGGTGCCACCGGGTCATGGACAAAGTCCGGCACACCAGCCAGAAAACACGGGATAGTATTGCTCGTACAGTTTCCCGACCTCAGGTTCAAATATTCCAGGGACGACTTCATTACCCTGCTTCACAGCGGGCGTGACGGGAATAACGGCGCCGAGACATATTTCAACGACCAGTTCGGGGGTCTCCTTGAATTCTCGTTCGATGTAAGCAGCATAGTAACCGTATCGAAAAGCTACAGATACTACGGGCAGAACCGTAACAACGAAAACGGGACAGATGCCTACCCGGCCGAAATGGTAAGGGAGGCATGCATCCTGGCCGACGATGAAATCGATTTCTCCGGCTATGACGATGACAGGGACGGGACCGTCGACAACATATTCATCTTCTACGCCGGTCCGGATGAAGCGGAAGGGGCGGGAGACTTCCATATCTGGTCCCATTCGTGGTATCTCAGCTCCGGGACAGGACGCAGCCTGAGCCTCGACGGAGTAAAAATCGACAGGTACGCCTGCACCTCCGAGCTCTCCGGCGGCAACCTTGCCGGAATAGGGACATTCTGCCACGAATACAGCCACACACTCGGTCTTCCCGACCTGTACGATACCGACTACATGGGGAGCGGCGGACTGGCAGATGCATTATGGGGCTCCACTTCGCTCATGGATTCGGGCAATACCAACGATAACGGGCATACTCCCCCGTATTTCAATGCAATAGAACGCGAAATCCTCGGCATGGCAGAAGCGGTGCCTGTCACGGAAAGCGGCACATACAGGCTCTCCCCGATAAATGAAAGCATGGAATTCTACAGGATAGACGGGGAACAGCCGGGCGAATACTATCTTTTTGAATGCCGTGCCGAAGAGGGATGGGACAGATATTCCGGAGGGTCCGGCATGCTGATATACCATATAGACAAGTCCGGTAACGATGCAGGGAACGGACTGACGGCATTCGACCGGTGGCAGGTTAAGTCCAACTCGGTAAACTGCAACCCGGAACATCAGTGCGCCGACCTTATCGAAGCTTCAAGGCCTGTCTCATCCGGTACGGACGGGGCATCAATCAGTTCAATTTTCTTCCCCTACGGGGACATCGATGCATTCAATTCCTGTACAGTACCGTCTTTCACATTCTGGAACGGGGACAACCCTCCATTCGAGATTTCAGGAATCACACGTGACGGCAGGGACATAATATTCAATGTAACCAAAAATTCATCCGCCGACATCCCTGTCCCGTTTGTGACAAAGTCGGATATCTTCCAGGATGCGGCAATCATCAGCTGGAGCATCGACCTCAGCTTCCAGGGGGATGTCATGGCAGAATGGGGCAGGCCGGAAGAGGAAAAGACCTCCATTACCGTGAAACCGCATTCAACAACGGGGAATGTCCTGAATTATGCGATTGTCCTTGACAGCCTGACTCCGGGGACAGGATATGACGTCAGGATCTTCTGCCGGAACAGTGACGGGACAGACGGGAATGCAGCCTACTGCAGCTTTACCACGAAACAGACAGTTGCAAAAGGGAAGCCCTACATGTACCTGAGATACATGGAACGGAATGATGACGGATCATTCCCTATCGGTTCAAGGTTCCCCCTGCGCCTGTATAATGCGACAGACGCAGCAGAGATACGCTGGAGCATGGATGAAAAGCCGGTAAAGTCCGGGAACAGCGGATACTTCATACCGTCCTCGTCAGGCAGGCTGAAAGCTGTCATCACATATGAGGACGGCAGTACGGATACAGTGGTAAAGGATATAATCATAGGTAAGGAATGAAAACTGCACGACATATCCCGGCCTCACTTGCAATGGCCGTACTGCTCCTGGCGGCATCCGGGTGCGACAGGCGCATTTTTACCGTAGAGCAGTTCACTGCTGTCGATGAGATATCGCTTGTCATAAAAGGCTCCACATTGCTGGAGTATTCCCCAAATACGCACCAGCTCGGATTCAGCAGGGACAGATGCGAATTCCGCGTGTCGGATGACAACATGGCCGACTATTTCTTCCTTACCTGCAACGAGCTCCCGTCGATGACAGGCCAGGTCATAAAGGCCGACCTGGAATATACCACCCCTGACGACATCAAATCCAGGCCGGGACTCGAGCTGGAAGTGACAGGTATCGATGAAAACAGCGGCAAGATCTGGCTGTGGAATGAAAGATATCAGATAGGGATAGTAGTAATGCCATTAAATTGAAGCAATATATGAAAACATTAAGGATACCCTTTATAGAAGGGTTGGATTCAATGTCCTGGGAAGCACGGGAAAAAGCGATGGCCCTCCATGCTGCGAAAGCATCTGCCGACACCGTAAACTGGCCTGCTGAATGGCCTTATTGCCCGATAATGGATTTCCATGCGGCCAGAGGGGAGACAATGCTTTTCATAATGTATCATGTCAGGGGGCTCGACCTGCGGGCTGAAGCCCTTGAAGACAACGGGCCAGTATGGGAAGACAGCTGCTGCGAGTTCTTCGTTTCCGATCCGTCTGACGGCACATACTACAATTTCGAGATGAACTGCATAGGGACCCTGCTTGCATCAAAGCGGAAAAGCCGGAGCGAATTTGTCAGGTTCACAGATGAACAGCTTGCAATGATATCGAGATACAGTTCATTGGCACGCGGCAGATACGACATATCCGACAGCCTGTTCAGCTGGGAGACCGGGATAGGCATTCCGTTCAGGCTCATCGGATTCGACCCGGACAATCTGCCGGCATCAGCAAGGGCGAATTTCTACAAATGCGCAGACAGGAGCGCCCACCCGCACTTCGTAAGCTGGAATCCGATAGACGTCCCGTCGCCTGATTTCCACAGGCCGGAATTCTTCGGGGAACTGACTTTCTGATAATTTTCGTATATTACGGCAATCAATAACATAAAACTAATACCATATCATGTACACTGAACAGGAACTGAGAGAAATCGTATCGAGATTCGAACTGGATTCAGAAGCCGATACCATCAAGGCAATGGGCCCCGGCTTTATCAATGACACAATGATTGTCTCCACGAGACCGGACTCCGACGGGCATGTCTCACGATATATCCTGCAGCGCAAGAACCACAATGTGTTCCCTGATGTCCCGGGAATGATGATGAATATCGACATGGTAACCGGGCATCTGCGCAGGAAAGTCCTGGAGGCCGGAGGCGACCCGGACAGGGAAGTGCTTAAGGTCATCCGGAGGAAACCGGAAAGCATTACCGACGCTGAAAGACAGTCCAAGGGACACGACCTCTACTACAGGGACGGTCATGGCAACTTCTGGGCAATGTGCCTGTTCATAGAAGGTTCGGTAACATATGAGAAGGCCGACAGCCCGGCCCTTGCCTATAAGGGAGGGGAAGGCATAGGAAAGTTCCAGTCCATGCTCGCAGATTTTACAGAACCTCTCAACGAGACGATAAAAGGGTTCCACAATATCCGCTGGAGATTCAGCCAGTGGGAAGAGACCCTGAAAAGGGATGCTGCCGGACGAGCAAAGGATGTCGCCGAGGAAATCGGCTGGATTGAATCCCGCAAAGACGAGATGCTTGCATTCTGGAGCCTTGTGGAAAACGGCACCCTCCCGACAAGAGTTACCCATAATGACACAAAGATCAGCAACATCCTTTTCAACAAGGAAGGGAATGTCCTATGTGTCATAGACCTTGACACCTGCATGAGCAGCACGTCCCTGAATGACTTCGGGGATGCCATCAGGTCGTATACGAACACAGGGGCAGAAGACGACAGGGATCTCGGCAAGGTATCCATGTCAATGGAAATGTTCAAGGCATATACGGCAGGCTATCTTTCACAGCGCAAGAGCACGCTGTGCAGGAGCGAAGCCGACAATCTGGCTTTCTCGGCGAGATATATCACATTCGAGCAGGTTCTGCGTTTCCTCATGGACTACATCGACGGGGACGTATACTACAAGACCGCCTACCCTGAACACAATCTTGTCAGGACACGTGCACAGTACAGGCTCCTCCGCAGCATGGAAGAGCAGTACGCTGAAATGCAGGCTGTCGTTGAAGAGCTCATGAAACAGGACTGAAGCCTGTGAGGATACTCCAAAGAGGGCGACTAAAAATGGTATTTTCTGCGTTACGCATGAAATTCCACCTTTTCAGTCGCCCTTTTATTGGAAATATTGTTTCATCAGCGGTGTTTCCGCTATACAGTATTAACGTCCCTACCACACAAAATCGAAACGGATATCGCGAGGTATATTATGCCCGTTGACATTGGCGATGTCGGCTGCCAGGGCCTCCGGAACAACAGCATTCTCCGATGCATATGTCCTGGCAAACTCGTAATTGCCTTCTGCCTGCACAGTCAGGATCAGTTCTGCCCATGAATCTATAGCCTTGAGGGCCTTTTCATAATCTATATGATAAAATCCGTCGCTGTTGCGGTAGAAAGCCCCGTTCTCCTTCATGAAATTATAGCACATCATATTGGCCCTGCCATGTGACGATGCCGAGCCGAAACGCACGGACCTCACGAGCCCGGCGATATAGGTAGTTATGGCATCCTCCTTGGAAATAAGAGGGATTTCCTCCATATCAACGAGCTTGCACACCATGAAGAGACCGAGGATATCTGCCTTTGCCTCCTCCCATGTAGTCCTTTCCGAACCGAGAGCCTCATCTACAGTCCCCTTTCCGTTCACTGTCTCCTTTACCCCGAGCCCGTGGGCGACCTCATGGAATGTCACATTCCAGAAGAAAGCCTCATCACGCAGATGCTTCTGCTGCTCCGGCTCTATCAGAAGCCGTCCTATCGGAAGAAGAATCTTGCTGAATTTCGCCTTCATGCTGTTGTAGAGCTGAAGCCTGCGTGCCCCTTTTGCGGCATGGACACGTTCATCGTTCGGCAAGTTGATGGCTATCGTCTTGCTGCCGGCATTGCAGTCCCCGGCATAGTAGATTGCATCGTATACATTCAGGTCTGAAGAGGTCCCGGGCACAAAAGTCTTGTACTCAGGCTTGCATGGCAGCATCTTCTGAAGCTCCGGAAGCATGGATACATACTTCGCAAGTTCGGCACTGCGCTCCTCATCCTTCAACAGGATGAAGCACTCGTATGATGCCTTGGCCTCGTTGAGCTTGTCGTCATAATTCTCTATCGGACCTATGACAATGTCTATCTTGCTGTCTTTCATATCCATCCAGGCCATGTCGCTTTCAAGGTAGTCATCTGTGCGGAAAGCCTGGACGCGTTTCAGGAGATAATTCCTGAGGCCTTCATTCTCCGTGATTGAAGCAGCCTCCTCGAGATACCTGCATACCTGCTCCAGCTCGGCACGGTACTCGTCGCGGTACCAGACACATTTCAGTCCGCCGTTTTCATCGCGCCTCAGCACTGTATAGAGACTGTTCTTGTCCGGATCGTCAAAAGCCTCGAACTCCTCTGCCGTGATATCTGCAGGATAATAGTTCGCGCCGAGAGGCTTTGCCCCATAGCCGTCGACAAACGGCTCATTGTCGGCAAGGCGGTCCCATGGCCCGTAATTTATCATAGCATAGTCACGTGCTGCAGGATCATCGAGATTTTCCATGAGGCTCCTGTCCCCGAAAGTCTGTTTCCAGAAAAGGTCATCCATTACCCTCGCCGCCGAGCGGAACAGGTTCAGGACCTGCATGTCCTTGTCGGAGAGTGTCTCCAGCAGAGGCGAGCTGACCTCGACCACCGCATATTCGTCTACCTTTGCCTGCAGGTTGCTGTCCCCAGCCCCGGAACAAGAAGCGACAGCAGCCATTCCGGCTGCCGTCGCACATAAGACTGTAAATCTTTTCATCGGATACATGGCCGGCATCAGAATGACTGTGCGATAGCTATGAAATCATCTGCCTTCAGCGCAGCGCCACCGATAAGGCCGCCGTCAATATCAGGACATGCAAAGAGCTCCTTTGCATTTGACGGCTTGCAGCTTCCGCCATAAAGGATAGTGATCTCCCCGGCAAGAGCCCCGAACTTGTCTGCAAGGACCTTGCGGATGCATGCATGGATTTCCTGTGCCTGCTCAGCTGTTGCAGTCTTGCCTGTACCGATGGCCCATACCGGCTCGTAGGCAACGATTACCTTGGACATCTCCTCGGCTGAAAGGGTATAGAGGACATTCTCGACCTGTCCTGAAACCACCTCGAAATGACGCCCTGCCTCGCGTTCCTCAAGATTCTCGCCTACACAGAAGATAGGGGAAAGCCCTGCAGCAATTGCAAGTTTGACCTTGTCCACAAGTTTCGCATCAGTCTCGCCGTAATACTGCCTCCTCTCCGAATGTCCGAGAATGGTATATCCGCATCCTACCGATGAAAGCATATCCACTGAAACCTCTCCGGTATATGCACCTTTCTCCTTGTCTGCGCAGTTCTGTGCGGAAAGTCCCACTGCTGAGCCTTTCACAACCTCAGCCACAGGATAGAGATGGGTAAACGGAGGTGCGATGATGAGCTTAACGGAAGCTGGAACTTCTGAAGCCTTTGCCACGACAGCCTTTGCAAGCTCGATTCCCTCAGGAACGGATGTATTCATCTTCCAGTTCCCGGCAACAATATTCTTTCTCATAATTATATAATTTAAAAGTTATGACTTTTCAAGCCGCGCAAATTTAGCAATAATTCGCAAATTCTATATTGAATTTTAGCTATCTTTGCAGACCGCAATCATAAAATTATTATTCATCCGATGAAAAACTTTGTAGAGGAACTCAAATGGCGCGGCATGATACAGGACATCATGCCTGGGACTGAAGAGAAACTGATGGAAGGTCCGACTGCTGCATATGTGGGCATTGACCCTACAGCGGACTCACTACATATAGGACATCTGGTAAGTGTGATGATTCTCAAGCATTTCCAGAACTGCGGACACAAGCCTTTCGCACTTGTCGGCGGAGCTACCGGCATGATCGGGGACCCTTCGATGAAGTCCCAGGAAAGGAATCTGCTTGACGAGGAGACACTTGCACATAATGTAGCCTGCATCAAGAGACAGCTTTCAAGATTCCTTGACTTCGAGTCAGATGCTCCGAACAGGGCAGAGCTCGTAAACAATTACGACTGGATGAAAGACTACACCTTCATCGATTTCGCACGCGACATCGGCAAGCATATAACAGTCAACTACATGATGGCCAAGGACTCCGTGAAAAAGAGACTCTCGTCCGAATCCAGGGAGGGCATGTCATTCACGGAATTCACATACCAGCTTCTCCAGGGATACGACTTCCTGTGGCTGTACGAGCACAAGGGATGCACCCTTCAGATGGGAGGGAGCGACCAGTGGGGCAACATTACCACCGGCACCGAGCTCATACGCAGGATGCTCGGGAAGGAGGCATATGCACTTACCTGCCCGCTCATCACAAAAGCGGACGGAGGCAAGTTCGGCAAGACGGAAAAGGGGAATGTATGGCTCGACCCGGAAAGGACATCCCCGTACCAGTTCTACCAGTTCTGGCTCAACGTCTCCGACGAAGATGCGGCAAGATACATAAAGATATTCACAATGCTCTCCCGGGAAGAGATCGAGGCGGCAATTGCCGGACATGCAGAGGCTCCGCACCTGAGACAGCTTCAGCGGCTGCTTGCAAAGGAGATCACGATAATGGTTCATGGGGAAGAGGAATACGGGAAGGCAGTGGCAGCTTCGGAGATGCTCTTCGGCAACGCCACGTCTGAAGCCCTGAAGAAGCTCGACGAGAAGACTTTCCTGCAGGTTTTCGACGGGGTTCCGACATTTGAGGTGGAGGCGTCCAGGCTTCCGCTGAATATCCTCGACCTGCTCGCCGTAGAGACCTCTGTCTTCCCGTCCAAGGGAGAATGCCGCAAGATGGTGCAGTCAAACGGTGTCAGCATCGACAAGGAAAAGGTTTCGGACATCAATGCGATGATAGGCGAGGAATCCGTCCTCAACGGCAAGTACATACTTGCACAGAAAGGCAAGAAGAACTATTTCATCATACGCCTGAAATAAGGGACGCGGAAACCGCAGCAACCTCATGGAGAACAAGGCGGACGAGAGCATGAAACCGCAGCAACCTCACGGTTGTGAGGATTTCGGGATCGAGTCCAACGCAGTTATCGTCAATAAATTATACAGAACTTCGGTTCGCAGTTTATTTTGGGCGAGAACAAGGCGGACGAGAGCATGAAACCGCAGCAACCTCATGGTTGTGAGGATTTCGGGATCGAGTCCAACGCAGTTATCGTCAAAAAGAAACAAGAAATATGGAACAGGAAAGCACAAGACAGCTAAAGGTAGCCAAAGAACTCCAGCGCGACATTGCTGAAATCATCAGAAGCAAAGGGATGGCGATGTTCGACGGGGCCCTTGTCTCAGTAAGCGGCGTCAAGATAAGCCCTGACCTGTCAACGGCAAAGGTATATGTCAGCATATTCCCGTCCTCGAAGGCAGAAAAGGCAATGGAGATACTGGAGGAGAATTCACGGGCGCTCAGGGGCGAACTTGGCAACAGGGTTGCCAAGCAGCTGAGGATAGTGCCGGAGATAACCTTCTTCAGGGATGACTCGCTGGACTATGTGGAGCATATAGAGGAACTTCTGAAGAAATAGAAGATGAATCTGCCGCTGTTCATAGCATGGCGCTATCTGTTTGCCAGGAAATCACATAACGTGATAAACATAATCTCGGCAATAAGTGCCGCCGGCATGGCGACTGGTACAGCTGCACTCATCATCATATTGTCAGTCTATAACGGGTTCGACTCCCTGGTAAGGTCAATGCTGGGGAACGTCGAGCCCGAACTCATGATAACACCGGCAAAAGGCAAGGTCTTCGTCCCGGAAGGAGAAGCCTACGACTGGGCATACCGGCAGGAATCGGTAAAAAGCATATGCACGGTACTGCAGGAGAAGGTCTTCATAAGCTATGAAGGCAGACAGAGCGTTGCGGACGCCAAGGGGGTGGACAACATATACATGGAAGAGTCTCCCCTGAAGGAGCATATGACAAGAGGGGAATTCTCCCTGTACAGGGGGGATGTGCCTTTGGCCGTATCCGGGGCGGGTCTCGCATATAATCTCGGGATAAACCCCAGGTTCCTATCCCCTATCGAGATATATTTCCCGTCAAGGACCGGCAACATATCCCTCTCCAACCCTGCCGCATCCGTAGAATCCATACGGGTCTTCCCGTCCGGCATATTCTCAATCAACAGCGACACGGACAATTCGCTGCTCATACTTCCTATAGGGAAGATGAGGGAGCTGCTGGAATACGATGACGAGGTCTCGGCAGTGGAGCTGCGCATGACCGGTGCCTCCGACAAGGAGATAAGGCGTGTAAAGGACGAAATGTCGAGGATGCTCGGCCCGGATTTCAATGTCAGCGACAGGTTCGAGCAGAATGCCGCGCTCTACAGGATGATGAAATATGAGAAAGCCTCGATATACCTGATACTTGTCTTCGTAATAATAATCATAGCCTTCAATATATTCGGCTCGCTCTCCATGCTGATTATCGAGAAAAGGGATGACATCCTGACTTTCCGGAGTCTCGGTGCCCAGGACAGGCTTCTGAGGCGTATATTCGTGCTTGAAGGATGGCTAATCTCCCTCGCAGGACTGGCGGCAGGACTTGTGCTCGGCATAGGGTTCTCGCTGCTGCAGCAGCATTTCGGCTTCATAAAGATGCCGGGGAATTTCCTTGTGCAGGCCTATCCTGTAATCATCTCATGGTCGGACATACTGATTACTGCAGCGAGTGTCGCATCCATAGGCTATCTGATCGCCCTGCTGCCGGTAGCATCATTCTACCGCAAGGAACCGGACGGAAATGCATCCTGAGCTCCCCGGATTCAGAAAAGAGTCGGATGACTGTCCTGAAGCTCTGAAAGGACCTTCTCCATTACCGCCTCCCTGTACAGGACGGACTTCGTACGAATATTGAAACGGCTGCAATATCTGTCGATTGCTGCCATTTCGCAGTCATTCAGATAAATTACCTGCCTGTGCCTGCGGACAAGCGAAGCCTTCTGCTTCTTGAGATACTCGGGGTCAACCGCGCCTGGAAGTTTCTTTCTCTTTTTCATTCAGTTTATCCGATATGTGCCTTTGACTTTTCCTCCCTCAGGACATCAGCCCTGGACTTGCTCCGGTTGACAAGCAGCACTCCGGAGAACACCAGTATGATTGCCAGAAGCTTTATTATATTGAAAGAGTCCATACCCCACAGGACAGCGATGAACGTCGCGACTACCGGCTGGACATAATTGTACATGGCCACAAGTGTCGGACGCAGTGTCTTCTGGCCGACCGGGACCAGAAGATAGCACAGGAAGGTGCCGCAGAAAAGGATGAAGGCAAGGCCTGCAATCTGGTCCAGCGGAAGCTCGGCCCAGGGCTCGGACAGGAACTTCCCGGCAGTGAACGGCATCATGATGAGCGATGCAAATGTAAACATCCATTTCATGAGCGTCACAGGGGAATACCTGGCAATCAGGTCCTTGAAAATCACAAGATAAGTCGCATAGGAGCACTGGGCGAACAGGCACAGCAGGTCGCCCCATACATTCGAGTCTCCGGACTGGGTCTGGACTGCATGCGCTCCCGGCATGATACGATTGCCGAACACAAGAAGAAGCGCACCGCAGGCCCCCAGGAATACACCTGCGGCCTTCTTGGATGTAATCGGCTCCTTCAGGAAAAAGGCGGCGAGAATCATTGTCACTATAGGCAGCGATGTCGTGATTATCGAGGCATCCACCGGAGATGTCATGGACACCCCTGTAATATATACCCCCTGATTAAGGACAATTGCAAACATCGCCGCACCGAAAAGCCTGAGGTAATCCTTCCTGTCTACCTTTTCCTTCGGCGCAAACGGGGAAAACAGCCAGAACAGCACCGCCGCCCCGAAAATCCTGACATCCGTGACGACTATCGACCCTACCGTCCCGGCCGACATGACGAATTTTGATATCGGAGCCATCGCTCCCCACATGATGCTCGCAGCCAGCATCGAAAGATGTCCCCTGCTCTGATCCCCTGTCATCCCTTGAAAATTTGAAGCGGCAAAATTACAATTATGCGGATAATTTTCATTATAATTACGGATAATTTTTCCGATATGATACAGAATATAGCACTTGTGGCGCATGATGCCAGAAAAACCGAACTCGTGGACTGGGTAAAATTCAATGCCAGGTCCCTGGAAAACTGCAACCTCTACTGCACCGGGACCACCGGCAGGCTGATCAGGGAAGCACTTGTCGAAGTGCTCGGGGAAGAGAATATCCCGTCTGTCACATGCCTGCTGAGCGGACCTCTCGGAGGAGATGCCCAGATCGGTGCAATGATTGGCGAAGGCAAGGTGGACATGCTTGTATTCTTCTGCGACAACCTCATAATGCAGGGGCACCAGAACGATGTCATGAGCCTTGTCCGTCTCGCATCGCTCTATAACATCCCGTTCGCCACGAACAGGAGCACGGCGGATTTCATCATATCCTCACCTCTTTATACGAGCACCGAGTACAGGAAAATCATCCCTGCCTGCATCGAATCCTACAAGAACAGGAAACTGTAGTCAGGGCACTTGCGCCAGGAATCCGGCCGCGGACATGGAAAAAACGGGGATCAGCTGTCAAGCTTATCCCCGTTTTCAGTAAAGAATTCATTTTGCAGGACTGTAAAATCAGTGATTTCCATCAGCCTGATCTTACATTTATACTTTGATTTCCATCTTCCGAGGATGGATGAAAACATCCCCTTTGTCAGATATGCCCCCAGAATCGGACTTACCTTCAAGATGAAGGACCTGATATTCTTCTCTGTCACATAATAGGCCAGACGGCGTTCTATCGCCTCGTCAATGACCACACTCGATGTGATCTTCCCTGTTCCGTGACATACAGGACATACTTCAGTCGTATTGATCTCTATTGCAGGGCGCACCCTCTGCCTTGTTATCTGCATGAGCCCGAACTTTGTAAGAGGCAGCACATTATGCTTGGCCCTGTCGGACTGCATGAGTTCCTGCATATGCTTGAAGAGCTGGTTCCTGTGCTCATTGCTCTCCATATCGATGAAGTCGACTATCACGATGCCGCCCATGTCCCTCAGACGAAGCTGGCGGGCAATCTCTTCCGCCGCATAGCAGTTGACATCAAACGTGTTCTGTTCCTGTTCCTTATTCTTGGAACGTGTGCCGCTGTTCACATCTATCACATGCAGGGCTTCCGTATGCTCTATGACGAGATACGCCCCTTGCCTGATAGGTACAACCTTGCCGAAGGAACTCTTGATCTGCCTGGTGACCTCGAAATGGTCAAAGATGGGAGCAGCGTCCTTGTACAGCTTGACAATCTTCTCCTGTTCAGGCGATATCAGAGATATGTATTTCCTTGTCTCTTCATAAATTGCCTCGTCATTCACATATATGCTGGTAAACGAGTCATTGAGAAGGTCCCTCAGAATGGTTGTGGTCTTGCTGTATTCGGTAAACAGCAGCTGCACGGACTTGGATCCTGTCAGCTTGTCCCAGGATGTCTCCCATTTATCAATGAGCGACATCAGCTCGGCATCCAGCACAGCCGCATTCTTTCCTTCTGCCGCCGTACGGATTATTGCACCGTAATTCTTCGGGAGAATATTCCTGACAAGCGTCTCAAGTCTCCTTTTCTCTTCCTTTGAAGAGATCTTCTGGGATACACTCACCTTTTCTGCAAAAGGGAGGAGTACAATATTCCGTCCTGCCAATGAAATTTCCGCAGTCAGCCGTGAACCTTTCGTCGAAATCGGCTCCTTTACAATCTGGACGATTATCATCTGCCCGGGTGTCAGGACATTCTCGATACGGCCTTCCTTCTCGAGGATCGGACCGATCTTTATCGACCTGTATATCTCTCCGGGGGTAACATTGGGATTGAGCCTCCTGACAAAGTCATCGAATGCCCTGAAATTCAACCCCAGGTCCAGATAGTGAACAAAGGCTTCCTTTTCATCGCCGATATCGACAAAGGCAGCATTAAGGGCAGGAAGAATCTTCTTTACCTTTCCGAGATATACATCCCCTACTGAAAAGGTATGCCCGTGGCTGGACTCCTTGTTGAGCTCGATAAGCCGGTGGTTCTCCATCAATGCTATCGAGACCTCTGTCGGATTGACATCGACAATAAGCTCCTTAACAGTTTCCATCTGGAAAATTCATTTTCAAGAACGTTAGACAGCAGGGGGATGCCCCCCTTTATCACAAAAGGGCGACCAAAAGTTCCGGTCACCCTTTTAATTAGCAGACTGCTAAAATGGCAGACACCAGAGATTACTTTCTCTTCTTATGTCTATTCTTACGCAAACGTTTCTTACGTTTGTGGGTAGCCATCTTATGTCTCTTTCTTTTCTTACCGCTTGGCATACTCTAAAAATTTAACAAATTATTTCTTTACTACGTTCACAAATACTTTTGCAGGCTTGAATGCCGGTATATTGTGAGCAGGAATAGTCATCGTGGTGTTCTTGGTAATGTTTCTTGCAGCCTTCTCTGCCCTGTGCTTGATGATGAAGCTGCCAAATCCACGGAGATATACTGCATTGCCCTTTGCGAGGGATTCCTTTACACTCTCCATGAATGACTCTACCACTGTCTGAACAGTGATTTTCTCAATACCAGTTGCTTTCGCAATCTCGTTTACAATCTCTGCCTTTGTCATAACAATATAGAATTTAAAAACCCAGTTTCTTTCCAGTCATTAGGGCGCAAAATTAGACTTATTTTTTCAATAATCAAAATTGCAGCAGTATTTTATTAGCTTTTTTTGGACATTTTACCCCCGATTGAGATATGTACAGCACAGATTTCGGGAAGAAACAGGCATGACGCAGACAGAAGATGCAACGTATGGCATAAAGATTGACCATAATGGCAGCCGGCATCCTCTACGGGACAAGTCTGCCAAAATGGCAGTCCGCATTGTGATGCCTAAAAGGAAATACCATATTATGAAGAATACCATCAAAGACATTTTATCTCCATCAGGGACCGAGGTAAACATAATACCTGTGATGCAGGGCGAGGGGTTCATGAAGATAGACGAGACGGAACTTCCTGATTCACTTCCGATTCTCGCCCTCAGAAATGCCGTGATGTTCCCCGGGACAGTGTATCCTATCACAATCGGACGCGAAAAATCCATAAGGCTCATAGAGGACGCCGAGAAGAACAACAATTATATAGGTGCAGTCCCGCAGACTGACATATCGGTGGAGGACCCGAAGAAAGAGGACCTGTACAGGTACGGCACGGTGTCCAAGATACTGAAGACACTGGAGATGCCTGACGGCACAATCACAGCCATCCTGCAGGGGTTCAAACGCTTCGAAATCGATTCCATTACGGAATATGAGCCATACATGCTCGGCATGGTGCACTATCTCAATGACATTGTTCCGGACCAGAACGGAAAGGATGTCAGGATGATAGGCGAATCCATCAAGGACAAGGCGGTCACAATGATCAAGATGTCGGCCTATATGCCGCGGGAGGCAGCCTCTGCCCTCAAGTCGATTGACAACTTCGAGTTCCTCGTCAATTTCGTAGCCTCCACAATGGAGGCCGAGAACTTCATGGACAAGGTGGAGCTGCTGCAGTACGGGGATGTCAAGGAGCGTGCGATGAAGCTTCTGACAGTGCTCGACACGCAGATAGAGCTGCTGAAAATCAAGCAGGACATCAACCAGAAGGTAAAGACAGAAATCGACCAGCAGCAAAGGGAATATTACCTCAACAGCCAGCTCAAGACCATCCAGGAAGAGCTCGGGATGGACGAAATGGAGGATTTCGAGAAGCTCAGGGCCCGTGCCGAAGAGAAGATATGGCCTGACAGTGTAAAGGAAATCTTCGAGAAGGAGATGGCCAAGCTCGAAAGATACAATCCGAGCTCGCCTGAATACAGCATCCAGTTCAATTATATACAGTTCATGCTCGACCTTCCGTGGGGCGAGATGTCGCAGGACAACCTGGACCTGAAGCATGCGCAGAAAATCCTGGACGAAGACCATTTCGGGCTGGAGACAGTAAAGGACAGGATCATTGAATACCTTGCAGTACTGAAGCTTAAGGGGAACATGAAGTCCCCGATACTGTGCCTGTACGGGCCTCCGGGGGTCGGAAAGACCAGCCTCGGAAAGTCAATCGCAAGAGCGCTCGGCAGGAAATATATCCGGATTGCACTCGGAGGCGTGCATGACGAGTCCGAGATAAGAGGCCACAGGAAGACATATGTCGGAGCCCTTCCGGGAAGAATCCTGAACGGCATCAACCGGGCCGGGACATCCAACCCTGTCATAGTGCTGGATGAGATAGACAAGATAAGCAGCGACATAAAGGGAGACCCGTCATCGGCTCTTCTCGAGGCGCTCGACCCGGAGCAGAACACCACGTTCCACGACAATTATCTCGACATAGACTATGACCTGTCGAACGTGCTGTTCATAACCACCGCCAACAATACGGCAACAATACAGCCTGCTCTGAGGGACAGGATGGAGATGATCTCCGTGTCAGGCTATCTCGCCGAGGAGAAGATGTGCATAGCCAAGGACTATCTGATTCCGCGCCAGCTTGAGGAACACGGGCTTGACAGGAAACAGCTCCGCATCGACAAGTCCGCCCTCACCGCAATCATCGACCGGTACACGAGGGAATCCGGAGTCCGCGGACTGGAGAAGCAGATTGCCAAGATTGCCAGAGTGACGGCAAAGAAGATTGCACTCGGGGAGGATTACCCGAAAGTAATAAAGAAAGAGCATCTCAAGGAATACCTCGGGCTGCCTACCAATTTCCATGACGTGCAGAAAGGGAACGAGGCCCCGGGAGTGGTTACGGGTCTTGCATGGACAGAAATGGGCGGAGAGATCCTTTTCATTGAAAGCTCGGTAAGCAACGGGAAAGGCGTACTGACAATGACAGGGAACCTCGGAGACGTGATGAAGGAATCCGCGACAATAGCATGGCAGTATATCAAGGCCCATCCGGAGATGGCGAAGATCACTTCGGAAGAGTTCGACAAAAAGGACATCCATGTGCATGTCCCTGAGGGAGCCGTACCTAAGGACGGTCCGTCTGCCGGAATAACAATGGTCAGCTCAATGGTGTCTGCCCTCAGGAAGCAGCAGGTCAGGAGCGGCATCGCCATGACGGGCGAGATGACCCTGAGAGGACGCGTGCTGCCGGTCGGAGGCATCAAGGAAAAGATACTTGCCGCCAAAAGGTCCGGCATCCACACCATCATCATCTCCGAAGACAACCGCAAGGATATAGAGGACATCAAGGAAATCTATATCAAAGGGCTTGAATTCATATACGTGAAGTCAATCGATGATGTCATGAAAGCCATTTTCTGACAGCAGCACATATGGTATACGGACATGGACGTGAAAATTGAACAGAGCTGGAAAGAGGCTCTGAAGGATGAGTTCGGGAAACCGTATTTTGAGAATCTCGTACGGTACCTCCATGAGGAAAAGTCTGCCGGTAAGACAATCTATCCTCCCGGCAGACAGATATTCAAGGCTTTTGAGCTCACTCCGGTCAATGAGGTAAAGGTCGTCATCCTTGGACAAGACCCGTATCACGGGGCCGGGCAGGCAATGGGGCTCTCATTCTCGGTACCTGACAACATGCCGGCTCCCCCGTCCCTGAAAAACATCTTCAGGGAAATCCATGACGATCTCGGCATCACGATGAGCGGCCGGCCCAATCTTGAAGGCTGGGCAAGGCAGGGGGTCCTGCTGCTGAACGCCATACTGACAGTGCGTGCCGGAGAAGCCGCATCCCACAGCAGGATAGGATGGACGGAATTCACGGATGCAGTCATAAAATACATATCGGACAATCTGGACGGCATCGTATTCATGCTCTGGGGAAATTTCGCCCGCAGCAAGAAAGCGCTCATCGACCAGACACGCCACCACGTGCTTGAGGCGGCACACCCTTCCCCCCTGGCCGGCGGTGCATTTTTCGGATGCAGACATTTCTCCAGGGCGAATGCCATACTTGAGTCGGAAGGCAGGACACCTGTTGACTGGCAGCTGTAGCCGATACATAGAAACCACTGACATACAATAAGATGAAAACCAAAGCTTTGTTTCCAGGCTCTTTCGACCCGTTCACATCAGGACATCTGAATATCCTTAAAAGGGCATTGACAATGTTCGATGAAGTGACCGTAGCAATCGGCGTAAACATTGACAAGCGTGGATTCTTCCCGACCGAGATGAAGATGGACATCATCAGGGAAGCGACCAGAGGTCTTGAGGGGGTCGATGTCATCTTCTATGACAATCTTACCGTGGATGCATGCCGGGCCCTGGGCATAAGGCATATAGTGCGTGGCGTAAGGAACATGATAGATTTCGAGACAGAACGCTCAATCGCCGATGCCAACAGGAAACTTGCACCGGAAATAGAGACAATAATCATCCCTACGGCACAGGAATACGCCCACATATCATCCACTGCCGTCAGGGACATACTCAAGCATCATGGAGACACTTCCATGTTCATACCTGAAGGGGTAGACCTGCACAGTCTTGCGGAAAAGATGAGATGCAGGGAAACGGGACAGTCACTGGACAGGGCATGAAAGACATCATAGCCATAACCGGAGCGCTTATCATCCATGCCGTCATCGCATGTAATGCCTTCGCAGCATGGAAGACCGTTCAGGACATGCCCGTCCTCACTGACAGCCTGCAGACAGATACAGGCAGTCAGGACAGACAGTCCGGGCTCAGCCTTGCCGAAATCAGCGGAGCGCTGAAAACGAAACTCAATGAATACCTGCATGCCATCGGCAATGAACCGTTTGATGTCCAGTGCCGGGAAGCGGACTTTCTCATAGAAAGCTGCACGGATCCGGTCGTGCGCCAGGCCGTAGCCCTCACGATATTCGACTATTACAGGGATTCCAGGCTCATGGGGGCGGAAACGGTCGCAGTGCATCTTTGTGACAAATGGTTCATTCCAGGGAAGATAAGCATGCGGAGCCAGGAAGAGCTTATGGCGGCGAAAGTCTTTGCAGGGTTCAACCGCAGCTCCCTGATAGGGATGGATGCACCGGAACTATGCCTGCGTGACACTGCCGGGAAAAAGACGGTCCTGTTCCCGGAACAGGAGACGTCAGATGCGCAGACATGTCTGACGGGGCGCGACGGAAGGTTCTGCATCCTCTATTTCTACGATACATCATGCGCCAGATGCAAGATTGAGACAATAATGCTGCGGAATGTGCTGGAGAACCGCAATTTCCCGGTTGACCTGTACGCCGTATACACAGGCGATGACAGGGAAGCATGGACAGGATATATCAGGGAGCAGCTCGGCATTTCCGCCCCGGATACGAAGACAGTCAACCTCTGGGACCCGGACTTCACATCCGACTTCCAGATAAGATACGGCGTGACCGAGACCCCGAGGATGTTCCTGATAACACCAGACGGGAAAATCGCCGGCAGAGGCCTTGACAGCCAGGCACTGGAACAGATGCTCGACATCCTGCTGGCACCAGCCGGGATAGAATACGGTTCGGATGAATCCGAAGCCCTGTACTCAGGCATCTTCAACGGCACGGATACGGACAGCGACGACATCAGGGATGCCGCGGACCATATTGAGAAACGCACCCTTGAACAGGCCCGAGACACGATGCTCTTCAAGCAGATGACAGGAGACCTGCTGTATTACCTTTCGGGGCAGAGAGGGCAGGCATTCAAGTACGGGGCTGAATATGTCATCAGGGACAAGATACTGAGCCGGCCCGGAATATGGAATACTCCGGACGACACCCTCAAGATAGTCAGTTTCGCGGAAATCATGGAAGATCTCCTCGGAAGGGCTTCAGTCGGGACGGAAATCAGTCCATTAAAAGTCCATGCGACCCTGAAGACAGGAAAGAAAGCCAGATACGGGGAATTCAGGCTCGACAGGCTGCACCGCGACGCACTGATAATATTCCATACGGAAGGCTGCGAGATATGCAAGGCAGAGCTTGCCGCTGCAGACTCACTGAAAGACAGCGCCGTACTGATGATTGACATGGACGAGATATTCTCCTCGTATCCTGAAGAAGCAAAGGAACTGCTCGACACATTCGACCTGACAAGCCTGCCGTTCATAATCTCGACAGACAGGAAAGGCATCATCACAGGAAAATACCTGAGCCTGGTCAGCGGCAGATAGCCCCTTCTACTTGAATCTCAGGGTAATGAATGTCCTGAATCCGGTCATGTCGAGAGCTCCGGCACCTTCGCCGACGAAGTTCCTGTAATTGCAGTCCCCGAACCTGTATTCGGCACCGATACCTATCACGCCCCACGAAACCATGCCTCCGGTAACGAACATCGTGGCATAATTCCCTCTCAAGGAGATGTCCTCTCCTCCGATATACTGCAATGAGAAAGTAGGAGCATAACGGAAATAGGCATTGATATTGAGCTTGCCTATCGGATTGATGGCGACAGAAGGACCGACATGCAGGGAATATTCGAGCTGATGCCACGGAGTCTTTGCATCTCCTGCCGTCAGTGTATAATTGCTGTAGTTCAGGTCAACCCATGTTGCGTCGAGACCTATCTTCATCAGTCCGAGAATAGGCCTCGAATGCAGGAAATAGGTGCGTCCTGAAGTAAATGCCGCACCGAAGTTGGCGTCAAGGCTGCCGCCTCCGTCAGGAGACATGAGCTTCATTCCCGAGAAGCTGAAATTCCTGTATTTCCTGCGGAAATCCTCGCCTTTTACATCCGTGACCGACACAATGAAGAAAAGGGCAGGAAGCATAAACAGTAAAATCTTTTTCATACGCAGAAGTTTTATGAATTAATATCCTTTCTATCCGTCAAATATACAAAAGTTTCCGGAAACCAAGACCCGGCATCATCTTGCCGTGACCCTGCGGATGACCAGCGCAAGCAGAAGCAATACGAATACAAAAGTGGAGACACGGCCGGTAATGTCCCCGTGCCTGACATAGAATGTCATGCTGTCATTGAGATTTACCTTGCCACGGATGACTGCAGGCTGCCACCACGAAGTCGATGCGACTATGTCCCCGCGCTGGTTTATGATGGCGGAGATACCTGTATTCGCGCTGCGGGCTATGTCCCTGCGGGTCTCAATCGCTCTAAGGGATGCATATGACAGATGCTGGCGATAACCCGGGGTGTCTTTCCACCACGCGTCATTCGTGATAATCGTCATCAGCTTCGCCCCCGCCTTCACATATTCCGAGAAATACTCGCCGTATACGGATTCATAGCATACGGCACATCCCACTGGAACGGACTGCTGCAGTGCCGCATCCGTCCGGGACAATGAATCGGTAACAGGCTGACTGACATCGACATCCAGCAGCGATACCTCATCCTGGCCTATGCACCGGCCCATTACTCCTCCCAGCATGTCATCCACCTTGCAGAAGAATGCAGGATACGGGGTCATCTCCACTGCCGGTACCAGCCGGCTCTTGTGATATATGCCGTATCTGCCTGTTCCGTCAGTGACAAGGGCGGAATTATGGGATTCATACCATTTGTCCCCGATCCGCCTTGCCGTATATGACGGGGCCTCGGGACTGTAGACATATGTATAGGATGAAGCCCCGAATATGAGGCTGACACCGGGATAGTCTTCAAGAAACGTCGAGAAGGCACGGAATGTCCTGCCGCCCTGGACATTATTGGTAATCACGTCATTGGTAAAGGTCTCCGGGGCTATGGCAAGGAGAGGAGCGGCATATCCGGCGGCATTGCCATGCAGGCTGTCTGCCGATGCTGATGAATTGTCCGCCCTCCTGTCCGGAAGAGCCTTGCGCATCTGATCCATAAGGAGTGCATTCTGGCGGTCCTGCGACATCGCCACGAACTTGTTGTACGGGTCTATGTTCGGCTGCAGGACCAGCACCTCCAGAGGATCCGATGTCTCGCTGTAGCGTTCATACATGACCTTTGAAAGCACAAGCGGGGTCGCAATGACGATGACAAGCCCGGCCAATGATGCAACCTTGGCCTTTATATTCCACCGGAACGCCCACCTGCCGTCAGACAGAGCGACCATGATTCCGAAAATGAACAGGTTGGAAATCCATATCCACAGCGAGCCTCCGAGCTGCCCGGTATATTCATACCACTGTACAGACTGTACGCTGCGGGCAAAGGAATTGCCAAGCACAAGCCATGGCCAGGAAATCTGCGCATCGAAATATGCCCTCTCCCATGCAATCCACATCGCAGCCAGGAATACATATGGCAATACCCCTCCGAAATACTTCCGGCTGTAGCGGAAAAGCCCGAAAATCACTGACATCTGGAAAGCATTGGCAACTATGGCGAAGATACCGCCCCCTATCGTGGCATTGCATACCCAGAAGGTAGTGGCTGCATTCCACAGGACAAATGCGCTGAAATGAAAGATCCATCCGCGTCTCATGCCGGACAATGTCACGATCCTTTCCATGATCAGAAGCGGTACAATGCCGAAAAGCGAGACAAAGCCGCAGTGAGGCACAAGGAAAGGAAGCGACATCAGCCCTGCAAAAAGCAGCACAAGAATCCACACCAGCAGGACCGGAGCCCCGGGCTCATGTACTGACGCCCTGTATGAGTTTCTCTTCATCTGGTCGGCTTTATGAAATGACCCTGCAAATATAAGTCTTATCGGAAAAATATAAGTAGCAGACATCATAATTTTTTCTTAAGTTTGCAGGATTATTGAGGGGATTTATGCTGATCAATATACTGAAAGCCTTTCTCATCGGGATATGTGCATCCGCACCTGTAGGGCCGATTTCCATACTTGTCATACAGAAGTCCCTCAGCCGGGGACATAAGGCCGGTTTCATAACAGGAATGGGGGCATGTCTCGTGGACACGTTCTTTTCGGTGATAGCCATATTCTTCCTCGCCATAGCACAGAAATTCCTGGATGACAACAAGGAACTCATACTTATCTGCGGGGGGATAATAGTGACGGTCCTGGGGATATTCATGACAAGGTCCGACCCTTTCCGCAAGATGAAGTCCGACAGCCAGAGCTCCACGGACATAATGAAGAATTTCATGCAGGCGATAGCCATGGGTCTGTCGAACCCCGGGGCCATCCTTGTCATTTTCGGACTTTTCGCATTCTTCGGGATAGGGTCGTCAGAGCCGCATGACTGGAAACTTTTCCCTATAATCGTCTCGGTCAGCTTAGGTGCTGCATCCTACTGGTTTTTCTTCACATGGCTCCTGAGCCATTTCAGGAAGAGATTCAGGATATCGTCCCTGCTGTGGATAAGTCGGCTTACAGGTATCGCCGTCATCATCATCGGGCTTGCACTGCTCGGCGAAGGCCTTTTCAGGGTGGTCTGCATGGGGATTCCCCTCTGGTAACGGCAACGGTGATTTCAAGACCGATTATATTGACAAAAACCAAAACTGCATCTAAATTTGCAGTCTAAAACAAGACATGATGGAAAGCAGCAAAGTATTCTTTACCGACCTGAGGACATCTCCGGGCAACGACCTTATGACAAAACTTATCCGTCTCGTAAAAAGGGCCGGGATAGAGGATATAGATTTTGAAGGGAAGTTCACGGCAATCAAGATCCATTTCGGAGAACCGGGGAACCTGGCATATATAAGGCCCAATTATGCCGCAAGGATAGCCGACCTCATAAGAAGCCTCGGAGGCAAGGTATTCCTTACCGACAGCAACACCCTGTACTCGGGAGGCAGGTCAAATGCAGTAGACCATCTCAGGGCCGCAATGGACAATGGCTTCAATCCGATTTCCGCACATGCGGATGTCATCATCGCGGACGGCCTGAAAGGGACTGACTACAGGGAAATCCCTCTCGACGGAGAATACTGCAAGTCCCCAAAGATAGGCGCCGCAATAGCAGATGCCGACATCATCATATCCATGAATCATTTCAAGGGTCATGAGCAGACGGGGTTCGGAGGCGCACTCAAGAATCTCGGCATGGGCTCCGCAAGTGTCGGGGGAAAGCTTGAGCTGCATTCATCGTCCCAGCCTGTAATTGATGAGGACAGCTGCATAGGATGCCGGATATGCGAGAAATATTGCCGTCACGATGCTGTCAAGGTAATCGACAGGAAGGCAAGGATAGACTATGGGAAATGCGTCGGATGCGGACAGTGTGTCGCCGTATGCCAGCACGGAGGTGCAGTGGTAAAAGACTGGGACTCATCGGAGACCCTCAACTACAAGATAGCAGAGTATGCCCTTGCTGTCGTAAAGGACAAGCCGGCATTCCACATCAACTTCATAATGAATGTATCGCCGAACTGCGACTGCTGGAACCACAACGATGCGGCCATCATACCGGACCTCGGCATTGCAGCTTCGTTTGACCCGGTTGCACTTGACTGTGCATGCGCAGACCTTGTGAAGGCTGCCCCTACCCTTGAGAAGAACGTGATTGCGGATCTGGACAGCAAGTCCGGGGACGGATGCGGGCACAGCCATCACGAAGGAGAAGACAAGTTCCACATAGTACATCCCGACACCAGATGGGAGGCAGGTGTAGAACACGGGGAAAAGATAGGCCTCGGCAATATGGCATATAAACTTATAATTGTGAAATGAGCAGGAAATTCTCCGGCGGCTGGATAATATTCAATATCCTTGGTGCCGCCGCACTTTTCATCGTACTGATTGTCGGGGCGAACATGCTTCTGAAAGTCATTACAAAACACAACCAGGAGATAAGGGTCCCTGACCTTACAGGCATGTCCGTCGATGAAGCGGGACAGTACCTTTCAGCCAGAGGCATGAGGATGGAGATTACAGACTCCGTATATATCAAGCGCATGGAAAGGGGCGTGGTCTACAGGCAGAACCCTGAGCCCGGGGACCATGTCAAGAAGGGAAGACGGATTCTGCTTACGATAAATGCCGTGAATCCCAAGCAGGTAACCATGCCTAACCTTATCGGGTATTCCCTCCGGCAGGCAAAGGCGGAAATCCTCTCACGCGGGCTGAGCCTCGGCACACTTATCTATGTTGAAGACATAGCCACCAACAATGTCCTCAAGCAGCTCCACGGCAACCGCGAAATCAAGCCTGGCACCCCGATTGAAAGCGAATCGAGAATAGACCTCGTTGTCGGGCTCAACAGTCTTGACAACAAGACATATGTCCCGTATGTCACAGGCATGAAATATCTTGCGGCTGTCAATGCAGTACAGGACAATTCACTGAACATCGAGGACCTCATATTCGACTATACGGTCAGGGACTATGCCGACTCGATTGATGCGGTCGTGTACAGGCAGGTTCCGGAAGAGTCAGAGGAAGGGCTCCTCATGGGCTCCCCTGTCACACTGTATCTCACGACAGACACCACCAAGGTACCGGAAAGACCGGAACCTTCAGATTCCACTCTCGTTGATATGATTCCTCTTGAAAATGCGGACTGAAGACTGGCCATACGAAGATGAAATCCCGGCTGAAGACGAGGAGCAGGAAATGTTCGAGCATTTCCGTTTCGAGCTCGACAAGGGACAGGCTCCGATGAGGGTAGACAAATATCTTGCGACCCACATGGAGAATACATCCCGGCACAGGATACAGCTGGCGATAAAGGAAGAATACATAAGGGTCAACGGGAAGGTGGCCAAGGCCAACTGTATAGTAAGGCCGGGAGACGTGATTACATTCGTGATGCCGTACCAGAGACGCGGACTTGAGATTCTTCCTGAGGATATCCCGCTTGACATAGTGTATGAGGATGATGACCTGCTGGTGCTGAACAAGCCGGCGGGGCTTGTCGTACACCCCGGGCACGGCCATTTCTCCGGTACGCTCGTCAATGCCCTGGCATTTCATCTCGGCATATCCCAGGGACCTGACGCCGAGGACGAAAGGATGGGCGTACTTGTACACAGGATAGACAAGGACACGTCAGGGCTTCTTGTCGTGGCAAAGACCGAGGAGGCACAGCTGGATCTTGCGAAACAGTTCTTCGTGCATTCAATAGACAGGAGGTATGTCGCAATAGTATGGGGCAACCTCAAGGAAGATGAAGGCACAATCGAAGGCAATATCGGCAGGGACCCGTCAGACAGGATGAGATTCAAGGTATTTCCTGACGGGGAACACGGCAAGCATGCAGTGACCCACTACAAGGTCCTTGAAAGATTCGGATACGTGACAGTAGTCGAATGCAGGCTCGAAACCGGGAGGACACATCAGATAAGGGTGCATTTCAATTATATCGGGCATCCTCTTTTCAACGATGAAAGATACGACGGTGCGGAAATAAGGAAAGGCACCATATATGCCAAATACCGCCAGTTCATCGAGAACTGCTTCAAGCTGCTGCCCCGCCAGGCCCTGCACGCAAAGACACTCGGATTCATCCATCCGAGGACAAAGGAATACATGTCATTCGACTCCCCTGTTCCTGCAGACATGCAGGCTCTCATCGACAAGTGGAGGAAATATGCACAGAATCTCACTCCGGAACTGGAATGAGATTCTGCACTTTACCCTGAATATATAATGCCGGCCGGCCTGAAAGAGCGGACTATCTCCTTGGCGGAGGTCCCATAGGTCCGCGATGCCCGTATCCGCCGCCAGGACCACCGAAATTGCCGAAGCGCCATGTAAGGGATAGTATGATATACCGCCCAAGCGTATTGTTCCACGTCTCGGTATGTGTATTCGACTCATCGGATACTGACAGGTTCTTCGACTGGCTCAAGATATCATATGCCTTCAATGCAAGGGTGAACCTGTCCTTGAACAGCAGCTTGTTTATCTCCGCATTAAGCACAAACTCATCATCCTGTGGCTGCGTATATCCCCTGTACCAGTTATAGTCGCAGTCGGCTATGATGCTGACTCCACCCGGAATCGTCCAGTTCATCGATGCATCTATCTGATTGTTCCATGTAGCGCTCTGGTTATAATCGGAGACCGTATACCATGACTTGCTTATCCTTGTCCTTCCTCCGAGGTTGATCTCCACAAGCTCATTGCGGAAAGTGAATCTCAGCCTCTGGGTAAAATTAAGGCTCTGTGTCCTGTTGGAGATGAACATCCGGTCCTTGGCACTCTCGAAATCCTCATGGAACAGGTCATAGTTGAATTCTTCCGGAGTCCCGTACTTGCCCATGTCGAGTCCGCCGTCTGTCCTTCCGATGTACGACGAAGCCTCATTGTATCTTGCATATGTCATTGAGAACACCGAGAATTTCGAATCTCTTCCGAACGGGGAATTGATCATCAGGCGCCCGTCGACCGATGATGAAGACGGCCCGTTGACAGGGATGGAATACTTGACACCCGAATTGTCCCATTGGGCATTGACTATGGGATTCTGCACCAGGCTTCCTCCGAACCGGCCATGGATTGACAGGAAGGTATCGGTGTCAGTATATCCGAACATGGCCCGTATGTTATGGTTGAAATACGGTATGAGATACGGGTTACCGAGTGACACGTTGACCGGATTGGAATTGTCAAGCACAGGCATAAGCTGCGATGTGGACGGCTGTGACGAGCGTCCGAAATAGAACAGGCGTATATTGGTATTGTCATCCGGGTCATATCTCAGCATCGCCTGCGGAGACCAGTTGATTACATTGCTTTCATAAGTCTCGCCATTTGTCACATTATCCGTATCGGTAGGACGCACCGACGCACCCAGCTGAGCCCGCAGCTTGTCCTTCTGGTACATGAAATTGATTCCGGCACTCTGGTTGACATACCGGTTGGTAATGTCGTTGGAATAGTCTTCATCCCTCGATTCCCCGGAGAAGTCATATGTCATATGCAGATTGTCGAAATCTATCAGGTCTGCAGCATTGCCTCCCGAATTGTACGTGTCCTTGAGGGACACGCTCTTGTTCCAGCCGTATGAATAATTGGCCTCAAGATAGAAGTCATGCCCGAGAGGCTCGGTATACACCACTCTTCCCGAGAGGGAGGAACTCCTCGAATTCTGGTCGAAACGCTGGTTGACAATATCGTTTACAGGCGATTCGCCTTCAAGATTGGAGGTAAGCGACTGGTTGAAGCCCCAGAGGTCATTATTGCTGAAGTTATAGTTGAACGACACGGACACCGTACGGCCGGGCTTCCCGAGCCTCTGGCGGAAAAGGAAGAATCCCCTTGCCCTCCAGTTGCGGTTGGTGCCTATGTTCTCGTTGAAACCTTCATTGACATCGGCGTCATCGAGGGTGGTATTGAATATATTGTACTCGTTATAGTTCCCCGTACCGAAATCGAACTGCGGCTCGAACAGGATGGATGTATTCTCGCTGAACTTATGCTCAAGCCTTATACCGAACCTGTGCCCGTCACTCCTGGACATGTTTGCGCCTTCGTATTCATATACGCGGAGACTTCCGTCATCGTTATATGTGGTCTCGGAGCTTCTTTCCTCGACATAGCGGTCAGAACCTCCGTACATATAGTTGCCGTTGAGCTCCATATCCCCGTCAAAGAAGTTGAAAGCCCCGTTGGCACCGGCCATCCAGGATGTTGTGATACCGTTCCGGCCCCAGCCGCCCATGCCGCGACCCATGCCGCGCGCTCCGCGCATGGTCTGCATCATACTGCTCGCCAAGTCGTTGAAGCCACGGTTATTGGTATTGTTGCCGTTGAGGATTATGCTTATCTGGCTGTTCTGGGTAAACCGTCCGAGCATCGCGGCACCCTGATAGCGCCAGTCGTTGATTCCGGACTCCTCGGCCGGCAGGTCATGTCCGCCTCCTGCCATCACATTGCCGAACCAGCCGTCCATCATGCCGGGCTTTACGGACAGGTCGATTACCGTCTCCTCTTCCCCGTCATCGATTCCCGTGAATTCCGCCTGGTCGGACTTTTTCTCTACAACACGGACCTTCTCGATTATCTTTGCCGGTATATTCTTTGTGGCAAGCTGAGGGTCGTCAAGGAAGAATTCCTTCCCGTCGATCATTACTTTCGTGATTGTCTCTCCGTTTGCCGTGATGGACCCGTCTGTCCCGACCTCCACGCCAGGGAGCTTCTTCAGAAGCTCTTCAAGCATATCGTTATCGGATGTCTTGAATGACGATGCGCTGTATTCAATCGTATCCTTCTTTACGATGATAGGGTTTCCGATGGCGGAGACACTTGCCGCTTCCAGCACCTCGACATCGGGCTCCATCTGCACTGTCCCGAGGTCTATGAGCCTGTCAACGACTATCTCCTTCTGATACGGCTTATATCCCATCAGCTCGGCTTTCAGGATATATGTCCCCCTGACGATGCCCTCGAAATCGACTTCCCCGGCCTCGGTACTCATTACATATTTCAGCGGTTCCTGAGCCCCTTTCAGGGTCATGGACACCGTGGCAAAACCTACAGGCTCGTCTGTCGACTTGTCAGACAGCTTCATTTTGACAGGGAAGCCGACCTGTGCGAACACGCCAGTGCTCGTGAGCATCGCCATAAGCATGGCAAGGACAACGCCTACGGCCAGTTTTCGGGGAAAGTTCATTTCAATTTACATTATGACGGCATTCAACCGGCAAAAACGATAATTAGACACCCGGGAAGGTCCGAAGTTTAATTATCGTAAACTATTTTCAATAAATCATTTATTTTTTACCCTTTCAGGGTGCGATTCTATGAATTTCTTCCAGTCGGAGACCCCGGAGGCGGCAGGCAGCGGGCTCTTGATATGGAAATAATGGCACAGGGCTATGGCAAGAGCATCGGTGGCATCGAAATGTCCAGGGTCAAGGGCCACATCGAGAATCTTCTGGCTCATGACACTGACCTGCTCCTTGGAGGCCGCCCCGTTGCCGGTAATCGCCGACTTGGCCTTTCGAGGGGCATATTCATATACGGGAATCCCCGCATTTGCGGCAGCCGTTATGGCCGCCCCCTGGGCCCTTCCGAGCTTAAGGATGACCTGGGGGTTCTTGCCGTAGAACGGGGACTCGACGGCCATGACATCGGGAACATATTCGGCTATGAGCCTCGAGACTTCGCGGTATATGTATGCAATCTTCTCGAAATGGCCGTCTATCTTCCGCATGTCAAGCACTCCTGTCGCCACATACTCAGGATGACGCCTACCGACACGAATGACCCCGTAACCTAAGATATAAGTTCCGGGGTCAATTCCCATTATTATCTGCGGTGCAGTACTGTCCGGCAGCATGTCAGTCTATATAGTCAAAGCCTGTATAAGGCCTGAGAGCCTCTGGAATCACGATGCGTCCGTCCTTGTAGTTGTTCTCGAGCAGGGCTGCGACCACCCTCGGAAGAGCCAGGGAACTTCCGTTCAGAGTATGCGCCAGATGAATCTTGCCTTCGGCATCCTTATACCTGAGCTTCAGCCTGTTCGCCTGATACGACTCGAAGTTTGACACGGAACTTATCTCGAGCCACCTGCCCTGGGCTGCGGAATACACCTCGAAATCATAGGTAATCGCCGAAGTGAAGCTGAGGTCTCCTCCGCACAGGCGCAGAATCCTGTATGGCAGGCCGAGCCTCTTCACTATGCCTTCGACATGGGCTATCATATCGTCAAGGGCCGCATAGGAGTTCTCAGGCTTCTCGATCCGGACAATCTCGACCTTATCGAACTGATGGAGCCTGTTAAGACCTCTCACATCCTTGCCGTACGAGCCTGCCTCGCGGCGGAAGCACGGGGTGTATGCCGTCATTTTCACAGGGAAGTCGTTTTCCCCGAGAATGACATCCCTGTAGATATTGGTCACAGGGACTTCTGCGGTAGGCACAAGATAATAGTTGTCGAGGTTGGCATGATACATCTGGCCCTCCTTGTCCGGAAGCTGGCCTGTACCGAAGCCTGAAGCCTCATTTACCATTACCGGAGGCTCCACTTCAAGATAGCCTGCGGAAGTATTGATATCAAGGAACATGTTTATCAGGGCGCGCTGAAGTCTTGCTCCCTTGCCCTTGTATACAGGGAATCCGGCCCCTGTAAGCTTGACACCGAGGTCAAAGTCTATAATGTCGAATTTCTTCGCCAGTTCCCAGTGGGGCAGGGCATCAGGGCCGAGGTCGGGGATCTCATTCCCCATCCTGACCACTACATTGTCATTGGAATCCTTGCCTTCAGGGACCAGGTCACAAGGGATATTCGGAAGCAGGACCATCAGGGAGTTCAGTTCGGTATTATTTTCATCCGACTGCGCCTCCAGCTCCTTCGAACGCTCTTTCAATGCAGCGACCTCGGCCTTTGCAGCTTCAGCCTCGTCCTTCCTGCCCTCCTTCATGAATCCTCCTATAAGAGCAGCTTTCTGCTTCTGCCGGGAAAGACATGTGTCAAGCTCCGCCTGAAGACGGCGCCTGTTCCCGTCCAGCGCTATTATCTTCCCTACAATCTCGCGGGCATCGAAATTCTTGACTGCCAGCTTCCTGATCACGAATTCGGGATCTTCCCGAAGCAATTTAAGTGTCAACATGATTATATCTTTTTATTATTGCCTGATAAACCGGAACAACTCGTGCCGGCATCCTGAAAAAGAAAAGAGGACTGACCCCTTCCGGAGTAGCAATCCTCTGTCCTGTTATTCTGTCACTCCGTTCCTAGTTCTCGAAAGGAATCACCGAAACGTAAGACCTGTTTTCAGCTTTCTTGCGGAAGCTTACCGTACCGTCCACAAGGGCATAAAGAGTATGGTCTCTTCCCATCCCGACATTCTGTCCAGGATAATGAACTGTCCCTCTCTGACGTACAAGGATATTGCCGGCCTTTACAACCTGGCTTCCGAATTTCTTGATACCGAGTCGTTTGCTCTCTGACTCACGACCGTTCTTTGAACTACCGACGCCTTTTTTATGTGCCATAATCTGTTCCTCCTGTGTAATTAAGCGATCTCGTTGATCTGGATTTTACTGAAATTCTGACGATGTCCGGTCAGCTTCTGATAGCCTTTACGACGTTTCTTCTTGAACACGAGGACTTTCTTTCCTCTGCAGGTGTCGTCAAGCACTGTAGCCTTGACTACCGCTCCCTCAACATAAGGGGACCCGACCTTCACAGCTCCGTCAGCATCCACCAGAAGCACCTTGTCGAACTCGACTGCATCGCCTTTTCCGGCAGCGAGACGCTGAACAAAAATCTCCATGCCAGCCTCTACCTTAAACTGCTGGCCAGCAATTTCTACGATTGCGTACATAAATCAAATAAACTTAAAAGTTCCGACTGCAAGCGGCCTGCTTCTCAACAGACTCTTTTTCAACGGCTTGTCAATCCTGTAAAATTTTGGTCTGCAAAGATAACACATTTATCCGAATGTACAAAAGAATTACGGACAAAAAAGAAGCTGACCTTTTGGGCCAGCCCTTCATCGGTTATCGGAATGTCATGGCAGGTTATTTTTTCCGGGCAGACATTCTCTTCGCATAACTCACTTCACTGTATTCATCCTGCATATATTGTACAGGGCCGGTATAGCTGCATGATACGGATTCCATGTTGTCGGCAGTCCCGCTGCAGGATATCGTATAGTTGTCCCCTGACTTTTCTATGGTTACCGAGCCAGGCATTATCACATGATAACTTTCATCAGTCTGTGTATAAGAAGTAAATTCAGCCCATTGGCATACAACTTCTCCTATCCGGTACGTCCCGGCCTGAAGTTCATTGACAGACCACGGGAAATACAGGTCGATGCACATTACCGAACCATATTCGGATTCCAAGGTAGTCCCGTCCATCAGCAGATAGAGTTCATAATTGGTTCCGTCAGCATCCCTGGAATACAGAGCCACTGCACCGGTTACCGTGTAGGATTTTCCCCCCAGCTGGAAGCTGTCTTTCATTTCATCCTTCTTGCATCCGGCTACCGCAAGGGCGCCCAATACGAGCGTCATCAAAAACAATTTTTTCATCATAGAACAGTTTAAGAATAAATATGGAAATAAAAACCGATTGCCCTGCCAGTCAATGTAAAGATATATCATTCAATTCAAATTCGGAAATTTTTCTTCTGCTGCCGGAATCTTTCCGCAGCATGCGGTATAACTTTTTTGTTATTTTCGTAGATTTGTGAGACAAAAGGAATGGCCATGACAATATACTCCCCTTTCGTTTATGACAGATATGTGACCGACCGGAATTTCATAGGCCGGAAAACCGACTGCAACACATTGAGGAATCTGCTTGCCGGCAAAGAAGATACGGTAATATATGAACCGCCGAAAAGCGGCACGACGTCCGTAATCCAGCAGACATTCCTTGACATGAGGATTGGCGGGCAGCAGTTCGTCGTCGGGGAGACCGGCATGTTCAACGTAAGGGACAGGAACCGGTTCCTCCTGAAGTTCGGTTCAGCTGTCCTGCGCGCCGTCGCCTCTTCTCCGGACGAATATGCAGACCTGATTTCCAGGCACCTCGGCGGCACCCATTTCATATTCGACCGGCAGAGATTCGCTGATTTCGAGGAAGTCATATCCCTGAACTGGGACACCGGATTCGACGACATGACCGGAATGCTGGAACTCCCAGAGAAAATAGCCATGGAGCGGAAGACGCAGATATTCATGATTATAGAAGATTTCCAGGACATCATGATGATTCCGGGATACGAGGAGATATTCAAGGCGATGGAACAAGTGCTTGCCGGGAAGGACAGGAACAGGGAATTCTCATGCACATTCATCATTACGGGCTCCAGGGTCAATGCAATGAAATACATATTCGAGGAAAAGAAATATTTCTATCGCCTTGTCGAGCATCTTCCTCTGCAGCAGATTGATGACAAGGAGATTGTAGAGCATATCGTCAAGGGCTTTCTCGTCAGCGGCAAGGTAATCGAACGTGAACTTGCAGCAGGGGCGACAAGGCTTTTCAGGTCGGACATATGGTATCTGAACCATTTCTTCGCCATCTGCGATTCCCTTTCAAAAGGCTACATGAATGAAGGTGTACTGATGGATGCGCTGCGCTCGATAATCTCAATTCACGAGGCGCATTTCCATGCCATCACGAACAATCTGACAGACCATCAGCTGAGCCTCCTCAAGGCGGTTCTCGACGGGGAGACAAGGTTCAGCGCAACAGATGTCATTGAAAAATACAGGCTCAACTCGTCAGCCAATGTCAGGAGAGTAAAGGATGCACTGAAGAAGAAGGAGATTGTCACATTCAACGGGAAGGACGAACCGGTAATACTGGACCCGCTGTACGAGTACTGGCTCAGGAATCATTATTTCAAGAATTACTGATAAGATGAAAAAGAGAATAGCGGTGCTGACAGGAGCAGGCGTCAGCGCAGAAAGCGGAATCAGCACATTCCGCGACAGCAACGGACTGTGGGAGAACTACAATGTCGAGGATGTCGCAAGCATAGACGGATGGTACCGCAACCCGTCCCTGATGCTCGACTTCTACAACCAGAGGAGAAAACAGCTTGAAGAGGTCAGGCCGAATACTGCACATTATGACATAGCCGGCCTCGAGAAGGATTATGACGTGACAGTGATCACTCAGAATGTGGACAACCTCCATGAAAGGGCCGGAAGCACGAGGATAATCCATCTGCACGGTGAACTGACGAAGGTGCGCCCTGAAAATTGCTGCAATGAACGGGACGGATTTTCCGAGGCCTCCGTATTCGACATCGGATACCAGGAGATCCACATGGGGGACAAGGCCCCGAACGGAGCCCAGCTGAGGCCGAACATCGTATGGTTCGGGGAAGCCGTGCCGAAAATCGGACAGGCAATCACGGCTGTAGAGAAAGCTGACATTATGCTCATTGTCGGGACATCCCTGCAGGTCTATCCCGCCGCAGGACTGTTCAGATATGCAGGCATAGACACACCTATATATATCATTGACCCTAAGGATGTTCCTCTGAGCGACCCCAGGATTGTCCATATACAGGACGTGGCGACTGCCGGGATGAAAAGGTTCCTCGAAATCATCAGCCGCAGATGATATGCCCAGCCGCGCCGGCATGAAAGACTTGCGCATCCTCGAAAAAATTTTGAAAAAGAAATAATTTGATTACCTTTGCAGCCGCAAATAAAAAGGAGGTGATACAGCGATGATTATAGTTCCAATCAAAGAGGGCGAGAACATAGAGAAAGCTCTTAAGAAATTCAAGAGGAAATTCGAGAAGACCGGTGCTATCCGTGAGCTTCGTGCAAGGAAAGCTTTCGTAAAGCCGTCAGTGAAGAGAAGAGAGGAGATCAAGAAGGCTATCTATGTCCAGCATCTGCATCTGATGGATGAGAAATAGTTCATCTCCGGGCCTTCACAAGAAGGCATCACATGGATAATCAGTACTACCTGATAGCAGACGGGGACCGTGCCATAATGGCATGGTCTCTTTTTTATTGCCCAAAGGCTATATCCGGTCATGTAATTTAGTATATTTGTAAGGATGTGAATATACAGATGCCATGAAAGAAAACAGGAAAAGACTGAAGACCGTATGGAAAGTCCTGTTCTGGATTGCCGGGATATGGGCCTTGATTCTGATTGTCATACAGGTGGCATTGTCCCCGTCGGTACTGACAAGGATGGCGAACAGGTTCGCCGACAGCTATATCGATGCCGATGTCTCGTTCGGGGATGTCAGGCTCTCCGTATTCAGGAGCTTCCCATACCTTAACATCGGCTTCTCGGATGTATCCGTAACATATCCGCATGACAGGTACGGATACACTGACAACAGCTTCTATTCAAGGCAGGGACGCGGCGAGACAGCCGATACGCTTGCCTCTTTCAGGCGTCTTTATGCATCTGTCGACATTACTGCCCTGGCTGCCGGGACCATAAAGGTTCCGGGACTTATGCTGAACAGGCCGCGTATCTTTGCCCGCAAGTTCCCGGGCGGGGAAGTCAACTGGGATATAATGAAAACTCCTGCAGACACCGTAGCAGAGCAGGATACCGTTCCCGGGAAGATGCCCCGCATCATACTCGGCAGGATTACCCTGAATGGCCGGCCGCATGTGGTATATTCCGCCCCTGGGGACACTGTATTCGCCATGGCCAGCCTCAGCAGGTTCAGATTCAACGGCCGCCTTGCAATGGGCAGGCAGGGAAGGAACAGGATAGGGTTCGAAATAGACAGCATGTTCGTTTCCGGGCGGCTTCCGTCCGACACTCTCGCACTTAAGCTCGACAGGCTTTCCATCGGGGCACAACGCGGTGTCATAGACCTGAATGCCTCGGCAACCACCTATATGGCAATGAGTTCATATGGCAGGATGCGGCTCCCTCTCGATATCGAGGCAGAAGTGGCATTCCCGAGGGATTCCGTATTCTCGGTGGATGTCAGGAAATTCAGGGCCACTGTCGCGGACATTCCGCTCAAGGCCAACGGATACATCAGCTATGGCGACCGCCTCTACGTGAAAGGGACGGCATCCATAGACCGGTGCAAGGTCAATGACGTACTTGACTATTTCCGGAAGAATATAATGAAAAAGGCTGCCGACATAGACACCGATGCAGAAATATCCCTTTCAGCGGCCTTTGACGGGTATTACGACTCTTCTGCAGGAGAAATACCGGAGATAACCGCACATCTCGAGATTCCACATTCATCGATAGGCAACAAGGCATTCAACATCAGGCATGAGATCGCCCTGGATTCAGACCTGTCAGGAAGCCGCAGCGGGAAAATGGATATCAGCCTCCATGACTTTCATATCAGTGGAAAGGCTATTGAAATCAATGCGAAAGGAAAAGCCGCAGACATTCTCGGGAAAGACCCGGAACTGGATCTTGATGCCAGCGCCGACATCAACCTCGACACACTCTCCCGATATCTGAAAAAGAACAGCGGACTGTCTGTTTCGGGAGGCCTTTCAGCCGGGCTGAAGGGACATGCATCCCTGTCGGAGCTTGACCCGTACCAACTGGCACAGGCGGACATCTCCGGCCACATTAGGACATCCGGGCTGCATGTAATATCGGAGAAAGACACACTTGACATGTTCGCGGACAGCCTTAACGTATGGTTAGGGGCAGTCGGCAACACACGGGACTCCAGTGTCGCGCAAGGGGAACGGATGCTTGCACTCACGGCATATCTGGACAGCACCCGCATCTCATATAAGGACATGGTCAGGATAACGGGGAAAAGGCTGTCGCTTAAGGCGCAGAATTCAGCAGCCGTCCTCAACAAGGCCGATTCATCCAGATTCTATCCGTTCGGGGGCAGGCTCGACATCGGGATACTGTCCATGACAGGGACCGACACGTCATTTATTGCAGTGGCAAATTCCAGCAATATATTCAAGATTTCCCCGAAGCCTTCCAACAGCGAGATACCGGTGCTTACACTGGACAGCTCCACAGACAGGGTATTTCTCAGGGATCCGGTCAACAGGCTTGCACTCAGAGGCCTGGACCTGGATGCCGTTGCCGCGATGAACTCCATTGAGCGGAGACAGCGGGCAAAGGAATTCATAGATTCCCTGTCAAGGAAATATCCTGACATCCCGAGGGACTCGCTTTTCGGGCATCTGCGCAGGACAAGAGGCTCCAGACCTGTCCCGGACTGGCTCAGCGAAAAGGACTTCATGAAGAAAGACCTCAGCCTGAGACTCGATGATACAATGGCCAAGTATTTCAGGGAATGGGACCTGGAAGGCTCGCTATCCCTGACCAGAGCCAATATCATGAGTCCGTACTTCCCGCTCCGCAACAGGCTCTCCGACATAAGGGCAAGCTTCAGCAACAACGAGATAAGATTCGACAGCTTCAATCTCCGCAGCGGGACATCGGATCTGGAGGTAGCCGGACAGCTTACAGGCCTGAAACGTGCCCTGCTGGGAAGAGGCTTCATCAACCTTGATATGGACATCAATTCCGGCAGGCTGAATATAAATGAATTGCTCGGGGCATATTCCGCCGGGAGCAGCTTCAGACCGGAAGACACATCCGCAGCCACACTGGATATTGACGATGACAGCTACATGGAGATGTATGTGACAGATACGCTGGCAGATGCCTCAATAACGACATCCCCACTTATTGTTGTGCCAGGCAATATTACCGCCGACATCTCTCTGAAAGCCGCCAATGTGACATATTCGTCATTGACAATCGATACAATGACAACAGACCTGGTCATCAAGGAGAGATGCATACAGCTGACGAATACCATCGCCAACTCAAATGTCGGAGACATAGAGTTCGAGGGGTTCTATTCAACCCGGACCAAGCAGGATCTCAGGACAGGCTTCGACCTTGCCCTCAAGGACATAACGGCAGAGAAGGTTATTGAGATGATGCCGGCCGTCGACTCAGTGATGCCTATGCTCAAATCTTTCAGGGGAATGCTCAACTGCATGATATCGGCTACAGCAGATATCGACACACTGATGAATATCGATATGCCAAGCATCAATGGCGTTATCCGTATTACCGGAGATAACCTGACCCTTTCCGAAAGTACGGCATTTACCGAAATAGCCCGGAAACTCAGGTTCAAGGACCGGGAGAGCGGCCATATCGACAGGATGTCAGTTGAAGGACTGATCTCCGACAGCCGGCTTGAAGTGTTCCCGTTCGTACTGACAGTAGACAGATACACCCTTGCAATGAGCGGTGTCCAGAATCTGGATACAAGCTTCAAGTACCATGTATCTGTCATCGACTCCCCTATCCCGTTCCGCGTCGGGATAGACCTGTCGGGCAATTTCGAAGACTTCAGGTTCAGGATAGGAAAAGCCAAATACAAGAGCACTGACGTACCTGTATTCTCCAGTGTGATAGACCAGACCCGCGTCAATCTCAGGGAATCCATCCACGACATATTCCGGCAGGGCGTAGACAATGCCATAAAGGAGAATGCCAGGATGAGAATCATCGAAGACTACAAGAAGAAGATAAGCTACAGACAGGTCATCGACCAGCAGCTCGATTCCCTGTCTGCAGAAGAACAGGCCCAACTCGGGGAGTAGGGCCTGCGTATAATAATGTATTTCAGACCTTTTCCAGCTCTATGGTAAAGTGTCTCATTATAGGCAGCTCCTTTGCTATCCGGTATCCCGTCGTAATGCTGTCCCTCCTGTCATAGACATTGCGGAGGGCGGCAGCGACATAGTCCATGTGATTGTTTGTGTATACCCTCCTGGCAACGGCCAGCCTCAGCAGCTCAAGACGCGGATACCTGTTCTCATGAGTCTCAGGGTCCCTGTCCGCAAGAAGAGCGCCTATCTCCACTCCCCTTATACCGCCCTCGAGATAGAGTTCGACAGCAAGTGTCTGTGCCTGGAACTGCTCTTTCGGGAGCTTCCGGAGAATCTTCTTGGCATCGACAAAAATCGCATGTCCGCCCGCAGGTCTCTGATAAGGTATGCCGTATTCATCCAGCTTTGATGCGAGATAGGCCACCTGCCCGATCCTTGTCGACAGATAGTCGAAATCCATACTTTCCTGAAGTCCCTGCGCAAGGGCATTCATGTCGCGTCCGGCCATGCCTCCATATGTCAGGAATCCTTCATACATTATGCTGTACATCTGGCATTTCTGCATATCCTTCTCGTCCTTGAAGGCGAGGAAGCCGCCTATATTCACGATTCCGTCCTTCTTGGCGGACATTGTCATATAATCGGCATATGAATATATTTCACGGGCAATCTCCTTGATGCTCTTGTCGGCATAGCCCGGCTCCCTTGTCTTGATGAAGTACGCATTCTCGGCAAACCGCGCTGAATCTATGAGCAGCTTTACCCCGTATTTATGGCAGAGAGCCGAGACTCCGCGGATATTCTCCATGGATACAGGCTGCCCTCCTGCCGTATTGTTGGTAATTGTCAGCACAACTGCCGGAATCCGCTCCTTAGGATGCGCCTTAAGGACATCCTCCAGTTTCCCGAGGTCCATATTCCCCTTAAAAGGTATTTCAAGCTCGGTATCCGATGCCTCATCTATGGTACAGTCTATCGCATGGGCCCTGCGGAACTCTATATGCCCCTTTGTCGTATCGAAATGGGAATTCCCCGGAAGATAGTCCCCCTCCTTTACTATTGCGGAGAAAAGCACATTCTCGGCTGCACGGCCCTGATGTGTCGGCAGCACATATTCAAGGCCAGTGATATCCTTTATCGAATCCTTAAGCCGATAGAAGGACGATGCGCCGGCATAGCTTTCATCCCCCTCCATTATGGCAGCCCACTGCCTGTCACTCATCGCGCCTGTCCCGGAATCGGTAAGCATATCGATATACACATACTCGCTCCTGAGATTGAACAGATTGAACTTGGCATCCGCAATCCATTTCTCCCGTTCCTGCCGGGTCGACCTGTGGAGATTCTCCACCATCTTGATACGGTACGATTCTGCAAAAGGAAGTTCCATAGCAATATTTACATTATTGTTAAACTTTAAAATCATATGATGCTAATTTATATCAAATTTCAAGTACCTGCAAGATTTTCGATACATTTCATTATCGAAACTGCACCGGTATGCCACATGATGAAATTATTTACAAAATATATCCACTGAAATGTCCGAATCTGAAAGGTTCTCAGTACATTTGCAGAAATCAAAACCGAAAGGAAAACATGAACAGCCAGGAATACATAGAAGTTTCAGTCAGGATCGACCCGTTTACGGAAGAAAATGCCGAAATCCTGATGGCAGAGCTGGAGGACATGCCGTTCGAGTCCTTCTCGACAGAAGAGCCCTACCTGAAATGCTACATCCCCAAAGACGAATACAGTCCCCAGATGCTCAAGCTGACTCTCAATGGGCTGGAAGAGAACATTTTCAAAGTAACCGAATTTTTTGCGAAACTGATTCCGGCAACCAACTGGAATGCATTGTGGGAAAGCAACTTCAGTCCGATAATAGTGGACGGGAAATGTACAGTAAAGGCATCTTTCCATAAAGGGCTCAAGAGGACAAGATTCAATATAACAATCAATCCGCAGATGGCATTCGGTACCGGCCACCACCAGACAACATACATGATGTGCAGGGCGCTTCTGCAGAACGAGGCCTCGGTAAAAGGCAGTGTAGTCATGGACATGGGATGCGGCACGGCCATCCTGGCCATCCTGGCCGCAAAGATGGGGGCGGCACATGTATACGGCATCGACATAGATGCCGTTGCAGCGGTATCCGCATTCGACAACGCCAGACTCAACAGGGTCTCCCGGCATGTCGAGACATATTGCGGGGATGCATCGTTGCTCCAGATGGGGAAATATGACATCCTGCTCGCCAATATCAACAGGAACATACTCCTTCAGGACATACCGACATATTCCCGTTCCCTCAGGAAAGACGGACTGCTGTTTGTCAGCGGCTTCTATACTGAGGACCTGCCTATGATCCGGGGTGTAGCCGAGGCAAACGGGCTCGAGTTTACCGGCAGCGATTCAATGGACAGCTGGTGCTGTGCCGGTTTCAAGAAAATTTTGCGCAATATGATTTAATACTTATATTTGCAGCCCTTACCGTCTTACGACAGGTAAGCCCGCTGCGGGCGTGTTGTAATTGGTAGCCAAGCCAGACTTAGGATCTGGTGCCGTGAGGCGTATGGGTTCGAGTCCCTTCGCCCGCACAAGGGGACAGAGGCCGGATTTTCCGCCTCTGTCTTTGTTTTATAACAGCCTGACATTGACTTGGGTTGGTAAGATGGATAAAAAAAAGACAGCCCTGATGGACTGTCCTGCTTGGTAGCGGGGGAAGGACTCGAACCTCCGGCCTCCGGGTTATGAGCCCGACGAGCTACCAACTGCTCTACCCCGCGATTTTGGACTACAAAGGTAGTCATATTTTTTATATCTGCAAAAATATTTTTATTTTTTTCATTTTATCCGGTTGCCTTTTGACGAAGATACTATCATAAAGGTAATGGCGGCCATCGTCAGGAGAATCCCCGTCACGACGTTTGCGGTTATCCTTTCCCCGAATGCCAAAGCCCCGACAAGAATAGCCGTCACAGGCTCGAATACCCCGAGGACGGATGCCTTTGTAGCCCCGATTATACGCGTCGCCATGGCAAGTGTGGCAGTAGACACGACAGTCGGCATGACAGCCAGCCCCACCAGGCTTCCCCATACGGAGATATCGTCCAGTCCGCTGAACAGGATATCGGAGACAGCAGCACCGGACCCGGACATCTCTGCAGCTCCGACAAGGCTGTGAATCAGGAAAAGTGCCGAACCTGTCAGCAATGCATAGAATGTCAGCAGGGAATTGGATACAGTACGTATTACCCTGCTGCGGTTGACTATCACAATGAACATGGCATATGCCAGCGCCGAGCCGAATGACAGGGCGAGCCCTCTCCATTGCAGCATGGCCTCCCCGTCTGAACGGCACAGGAACAGTACGCCGACAAATGTCATCACGATTGAAAGCCATACCTGCCATGTAGGATATACCCGCATGAAGACCATGATGACAGCGACAAGGACCGGATACAGGAAAACAATGGTTGTCGCCACTCCCGACGGGATATACCGGTATGCCTCAAACAGAGTAAGGCTGCTGAGGGCAAAAAGTATCCCCAGGATGAGCAGCCTTATGGCCTGCCTGCGGCTTACCCTGAAACTTTCCCCTCTGACAGCAAGCCATCCCCCGAGAACGGCTACGGCCAGAAGGTATCTGAAGAACAGTATCTCATCGACAGAAATGCCCCGCCTCATCAGGGGGACAGCGAACAGGGGATTGAGCCCGTAGGTAACACCTGTGACAATTCCGGCGACATAGCCCCAGACAGCAGACGGCTGCCTTACGGAGGAAGACGCCATGCCTCCCTCCGTCAATGATTTTTCACTCATGATGTTATTCCAGGAAACCTGTCATTGCGGATATGTCCGATACCGGGAAAGTCCTCTGCTCCCCTGTAGCGAGATTCTTCAGGTTAATCTCCCCTCTGGACATCTCATCGCCACCTACTATGGAAATGAACGGGATGGACTTCTTTCCGGCGTAGTCGAACTGCTTCTTGAGCTTCCCCGGCTCATGATAAATCTCGCAAGGCACACCGGCATCACGCAGTTTCTTCACGACAGGAATCAGATATCTCAGCTCGTCATTACCCATATTGGCAAAGAGCACCTTGGTATAGGCAGTTACCTCCTTAGGGAACAGGTCAAGTCCCTTGAGCACATCATAGATGCGGTCGGCGCCGAACGAAATCCCGACTCCTGACATGCCCGGAAGACCGAAGATTCCTGTAAGATTGTCATACCTTCCGCCGCCGCAGATACTTCCTATCTGGAAATCCTTTGCCTTGACCTCGAATATTGCCCCTGTATAATAGTTGAGCCCCCTTGCCAGCGAGAGGTCAAGCTCCACTTCATGGGATATGCCTGCCGCCTCTATCAGTCCGAAAAGCTCATCAAGTTCGTCAAGTCCCTTGAGACCGGTCTCAGACACCAGCCCGGATGCGGATTTTCCGCCCATGAGCTCCCTCATTACGGCAATCTTCTCCTCTGTCGTCCCTGAAAGCATCAGCACCGGCTCTATGACCTTTATTGCATCGTCGGACAGGCCTTTCTCATGCATTTCCGCTTCGACAGCCTCAAGTCCCACCTTGTCAATCTTGTCGATAGCCACAGTGATGTCAACCACCTTGTCCGGAAAGCCGGCAATCTCGGCAAGTCCGGTAAGCACTTTCCTGTTGTTGATCTTGATGCATACATCCACCCCGAAAAGGCCGAATACCCTGTCCACAATCTGGACAAGCTCCAGCTCATTGAGCAGGGATGAGGACCCTATGACATCCACATCGCACTGATAGAATTCCCTGTAGCGGCCTTTCTGCGGCCTGTCCGCCCTCCATACGGGCTGAATCTGATACCGCTTGAAAGGGAACGATATCTCGCCCTGATGCTGCACCACATATCGTGCAAAAGGCACCGTCAGGTCATACCTCAGCCCCTTCTCACATACCTTGAGTGACAAGGCCTTGCTGTTGTATGCATTCTCCCCTTCCGGAAGACGGTACTCTTCGAAGTCGATGCCGGAAAAGGCATCCCCCGAATTAAGTATCCTGAAAAGAAGCTTGTCCCCTTCCTCCCCGTATTTGCCGAGGAGAGTACTGAGATTCTCCATGGATGGAGTCTCTATGGGAGCATAGCCGTATGTCCTGAATACAGAACGGATAGTGTCGAAAATATAGTTGCGTCCCGCCATCTCGGCAGGACCGAAATCCCTTGTTCCTTTCGGTATGGACGGTTTCTGAGCCATAATCATGAATTTAACGTGGCGCAAAGATAATTAAAATTTCTGCGAATGTCTTCCCGGGGACAAAAATTAAGGGACCGGCGCTGGCCAGTCCCTCATATCCGGATATCGCTGTTGCCGGGAGACATATCCGCCCGGAACAGATGCTGGTTCTCTTATGAAAACAACATAAAAGACGAGAGAATCAGGGCAACTACAGCAAAGGCCCCTACTCTTTTGACTGTTTCAACAAGAAATTCTCTCATAGTGCAACAATTTAACGATTATCAATCAAACAACGCTCTATAGATGCCTGAAGACACCGCAATGTTGCACGCAATGAGAAAAAATCATATGATTTTACATGCCTCCGGTATCCATTTCCGGATAAAGGAGGATTTCAACTTCATTATCTGCCTGATACATACCGGGGACACTCTCCGATTCGACAAGCATGACGACATAGTCCATAGGGGCATAGTCTTTCCAGTTCTGTCCATCCCCGATATCGGTCGCATGCAGACTGATATTGGATGAGGGCACGAAACTGCCTTTGAGTTCAAACCTGCCCTCGGCATCGGTCACGCAATATGACGGACCGAAATAGCGGTCAACATATGTAATCGCTATTCCTCCCAAGGCAGTCCTGTCAGTACCGTCAAGTACAGTTCCCCTTACCTCGAAGTCTGCTCCGACTCCGGTATAGATGCCGTCGCCGCCACTTATCGTGCAGGATACGGCAGGACACAGGAGAACAGCCGCACATACAATCCGGGCTATCCGGCAAATCCTGCCGCAGAAAAGGAGCTTTCGCCTCATAATCCTATGCATTACGTGATTTTATATACCTGTCGATTGCTGCAGCAGCTTTCCTGCCTGCGCCCATGGCCAATATCACTGTCGCGGCACCTGTCACGGCATCGCCTCCGGCAAACACTCCAGGTCTCGTGGTAGCCCCGTCTTCATCTGCAGTAATGCAGCCGCGGCGGTTTGTCTCCAGACCGGATGTCGTCCGGGCAATGAGAGGGTTAGGCGATGTTCCCAAAGCCATTATGACAGAATCCGCCTCAATCTCGAATTCAGACCCGGGAACAGGCACAGGGGAACGTCTTCCGCTCTCATCAGGCTCGCCGAGCTCCATACGTATGCATCTCACTCCTCTTACCCAGCCTTTTTCATCCCCGAGTATCTCGACAGGGTTGGACAGCATCATAAACCTGATGCCCTCCTCTTTTGCATGGTGGACCTCCTCTCTCCTTGCCGGCAATTCCTTCTCCGTACGCCTGTATACCACTGTCGTATCCGCCCCAAGGCGCAGTGCAGTCCTTGCAGCATCCATCGCCACATTGCCGCCTCCGACAACGACAGCCTTGTTTCCGGCATACACCGGCGTCCTGTAGTCATGCCTGTACGCCTTCATCAGATTGTTCCTGGTCAGGAATTCATTGGCGGAGAACACCCCGTTCAGATTCTCCCCGGGGATATTCATGAAACGCGGGAGTCCGGCCCCCGAGCCTATGAATACAGCAGAGAAGCCTTCATTGTCCAGAAGCGAATCCACCGTCACGGTCCTGCCTACGACGACATCCGTCTCGATTCTTACACCGAGCGACCTGACCTTCGATATTTCAGCTGCGACAATCTTCTCCTTAGGAAGCCTGAACTCCGGAATCCCGTATTCAAGCACTCCCCCGGCCTTGTGAAGTGCCTCGAAGATGGTCACATCATAACCCATCTTTGCAAGGTCGGCTGCACAGGCCAGCCCTGAAGGGCCGCTGCCGACAACCGCGACCTTATATCCGTTGGAAGGGGCCTTTTCAGCATCACATGACCCGTTCTGCAGACTCCAGTCGGCTACAAAGCGTTCAAGCTTGCCTATCGCGACAGGCTCGGACTTTATTCCGAGTATGCAGCTGCCCTCGCACTGTGTCTCCTGCGGACAGACCCTGCCGCATATCGCAGGCAGCGATGAATCCCTTGCAATCACACTTGCGGCTCCCTTGAAATCACCTGCTGCGACCGCAGCTATGAACTCGGGAATCGACACGTTCACAGGACATGCCGACACACAGCGCGGATTCTTGCAGTGAAGGCATCTCGAAGCCTCAAGCATCGCTTCCTGCTCATCATATCCATAGCAGACTTCCTCAAAATTCGTCGCTCTCACTTCCGGAGCCTGTTCGCGTACCGGAACTCTCGGTAATCTGTCAGCCATTATCTTGTCCTCCCTATCTTACATTCGTGCTCATATTCCACCTCGGCCTCATGCTCCTGGACCCGGTACATCCCCTGACGACGCATGGCCTCGTCAAAATCGACGTCATAGCCGTTGAATTCCGGGCCTTCTACACAGGCAAAGCGCGTCTTTCCGGCAACCGTGACACGGCATGCGCCGCACATCCCGGTACCGTCGACCATCAGCGTATTAAGGCTGACGGTTATCGGCAGGCCGAGCTTCCGGGCTGTCTGTACAGCAAACTTCATCATTATCATAGGACCGATGGCGACAGCCCTTGTGTATCTGCGTCCGTCTTCGCTGACGAGCTTCTCGAGAAGACCAGTAACCAGGCCATGAAATCCTTCCGAGCCGTCATCCGTACAGATGAAGAGATTGTCGCATACCTGCCTCATCTCATCCTTATATATGAGCAGGTCCGATGTCTTTGCCCCGATGATGACATCGACATGGGCTCCGGCTTCCTTCAGGTATTTGACCTGCGGGTAAACAGGAGCCGTACCTACGCCTCCAGCTATAAATATGAAATGTTCCCCGGCAAGTTCCTCACGGCTCTGCCCCACAAAGTCGGACGGCTGGCCGAGAGGCCCGACGACATCGCTGAAACAGTCTCCAGCTTCAAGTGCGCAGATTTCCCCTGTTGACACCCCGATTCTCTGCGTCACTATTGTGACTGTCCCCTCAACACTGTCATAGTCGCTTATGGTCAGAGGAATCCGTTCCCCATGACTCTCAGGGATAACAATCAGGAACTGCCCGGGACGGGCCGATGCAGCCAGTCTCGGAGCATATACTTTCATTCTGCATATCGCCGGAGAAAGCATTTCCTTTGAAATTACTTCAAACATCTTATATTCTGGTTTTTATGATTTTACTGTTAAGGATTGCATCCAACTACAGGACAAGTCGCATCCCGGCATAGAACCTTGCCCCCATCAACGGACCCCAAACCGCACTGGCATCGAACGATGGCTGGTGCGGAGATACCAGTCCGGTCTCCGGGTCACGGCTTCCGAGCAGGATGTCCTTCTGACGGAATCCCGTCAGATTCTCGCCTCCTATATATATGTCCACCTTTCCTATTTTCCGAGTAATCCGGACAGACAGCGCCGGATATACGGGGGTACGGCCGTCAGCATACATGAGGTTACCGTCAGCATCCCGATGATTACGCATGAAATCATAGACCCTGCAGGGACCGTTGACAGAAGCCCTGAAGTCAAATATCCACATGTCGCGCAGGGTTGAATACCTCAGGTCCAGTTCCCCGCCGTAAAGCGGCACCATCGGACGGGTAACCAGCCCGCGGCCTGCAAGCTCGACCTTCGGGTCGGAATAACGGAACATGCCAGTGACAATGAACCGTCTGAACGGCACCACATAGAGCTCCGCCAGAAAGCTGTCCGTATAGGAGCGCCTTCCGTCCAGATTGTAGAAGGATATGGCATTGAGGGCCCGTTCATAATCGACTATCACCTGCTGTGAAAACGATGTCCTTGAATATCCGACACTCACATATGCGTCATCCGTCGCACAGAAAGGAAGTTGATACTTCAGGCTGCCGTTGAAATCCCATGCGTCTTCAAGTGTGTGGTCCATGAAATTCCCGGAGAAGACCTTCCCTGTCAGGAAAACATCGAAGTTGTCCTCAAGAGGATTGACAAATCTCAACCGGCGTCCGCCGTCAAGACGGATTTCAATCTGACGGACCGGAGAATACCTGAGCTCAAGATGCGGAGAAAGACGGAATCCGTTCCCGGCATACCAGTCGCCGTACAGGCATGCGGTAACACCAAACCTGTCGTCAGGGCTGAATGCATACTCTCCATAAAGCCCGGCGGACCACAGACCGGAACTTCCGCTTTCCTCATAACGGGAAATCATGCCTGTCTCGGGATTGAAATCCGAAGTACGCACAATCCTGTCTATACCGTCCGAATGGATATCCAATGTGCCCCTGATCCCGGCAGCGAGCCTGTGGGCCGGACTCATCTCTCCGGCATACCTGAGGTCGGCAGACATGGAATGCTCGTCTTCATACCATGACGAAGCACCTGTCCAGGAATTCATCTCCGCATATGCATAGTCCGCAGAGAATCCGATACCTGAAGTATTGTCATCCGCAAGAGGGGCATATACGCTGACATATCCGTCTGCCATCATGCCCATAAGGTCCGAGCCCCACGGGTCGTCCGAATAACCTTCCTCAAGCTCCTGATATGCAGTATGGTCATACCCTTCCTGCCCCTCCTTCCCGGAATGCCGCATAAACCCTGCGCCGAAACTTACCCTGACACCGTCATCCGCACAGTAATGCCAGCTGTTGGCCACATTGAAGCGGAACACCTCCGGTTCATCCATGAAACCGTCATGATTGCAGTCGAAACTCTTCACATTGCCGGTCAATCCGCCAAGAATCTCCGTACTCCATTTCCTGCCCGAGGACAGGGACGATGAGACACCGAGGGCCATTCTCGTATCGCTCGCAGCCGACAGGTCGAAAAAAAGAGGACTGCCGTCAACTGTATCCATATATCCATGGTCCGGATAAGGTTCAAGGCCGTAGCGTCCTGACGGACTGTGCAGCGGCAGCTGTCCTGCCAGGGCCCTTCCATGCCGGTACCAGCCGGATGCTGTCACGGACGTGTCCGCTGGCCCGGCAGCCATCACGTCAGGCAGTGCCAGGAACATAAGGGCTGCCGCAAGTGCAGCACGGCAAAACGTATAGCTGTATATATTGAAATCCATAAGCGGTACTGAATTCAACGGAAATGCAAAAATAGGAAAATTCATGCGTTCTGCCTATATTTGTATGTTGCATTTATATTGTTGCGCCTGTCCGGACAGGATATCCGCCGGGTCCAAGGCATTTCCAGACATAATAATTTAACAGACAGACATATGAAAGAATTTCTAAAGATGACGCTCGCTGCAATGGTCGGTTTTCTCATTGTCAGCGTCGTGATGACCATGTTTTCCTTTATCCTTCTCGGGGCAATCGCCTCTCTCGGCAGCAGCAAGCCGGTAATGCCGCGCTCCGCAGTCCTGAGACTCGACATGGGCAAGATATTGCTTACCGAACAGAATGCCGAGGCAGACCCGATGTCAATGCTCCAGGGCGATAACAGGACCCAGCTGGGAATCCTCAATGCGGTAAGGGCCATCGATGCAGCTGCAGCAGACCCTGCAATTACCTATATATACATGAGACCGGACCTCGTGGCCGGAGGCATGGCTGAAATAGAGGAGCTGAGACAGGCTCTCGGGAATTTCCGGAACAGCGGAAAGGCTGTGGTCTCATACATGGAGAACCCGACCAATGCAGGATATTACCTTGCATCCGTATCGGACAAGATATATATGACATCCTATGAAGGAGGCATGACAATGCTGACAGGACTGTCGTCACAGATGATATTCCTTAAGGACATCCTCGACAGGCTGGGAGTCAACGTCCAGCTCATACGTCACGGCAAGTACAAGTCCGCCGGGGAAATGTATATCAGGAACAGCATCAGCCCTGAAAACAGGGAACAGACACAGGCTCTTGTCAGCTCGATATGGAACAGCTGGAGCGAGCAGATTGCAGCTTCGAGAGACATGTCGACGGAAGAATTCAACAGTCTGATCGACAATCTCATGCTGAACTTCCCTGAAGACTGGGTCACAAACGGGCTCGTGGATGAAGTCCTCACACAGGACGGCCTGAAAGAGAAACTCTGCGACCTGTCGGTTACCGACAGTTTTGAGGATGTCTCAATGATTTCCCTTCAGGACTATGCCAGTCTGAAAGTACTTCCGAACATCAAGGCAAAGGAAAAGATTGCCATAGTATATGCTTCAGGCAACATAGTTGAAGGCGGGGACAAGACACAGGTCGACGGGGACAGGTTCGCATCGATTATCGCCGGTGTAAGGAAAGACTCGACCGTAAAGGCAGTCGTATTCAGGGTAAATTCCCCGGGAGGAAGTGTCCTTGCCTCGGAAAAGATAAGGAACGAGATCGACCTTCTCAGAAAGGACAAGCCGGTAATAGCTTCATTCGGCAACTATGCCGCTTCCGGAGGATACTGGATATCGAGCAGCTGCGACCATATCTTTTCGAATGCCAGCACACTCACAGGCTCCATCGGTGTATTCAGCATGATTCCTGAGTTCAGCGGGACACTGAAGGACATCGCACATGTCAACATCACGGCCATCAGCTCAAACGAGCATGGGGACATGTATTCGGGTACAAGAGCGCTGAGTGCTAGCGAAACGGCATACATGCAGGCTTCGGTCGAAAGAATATATGAAAAGTTCACATCGATAGTGGCATCCGGAAGAGACCTCGAGATACCGTATGTGGACTCCATAGCACAGGGTCGGGTATGGTCAGGAAGCGATGCCCTTGAAATCGGGCTGACCGACAGCACCGGCTCGCTGAAGGATGCTGTCGTATATGCAGCCGGACTCGCCGGCAACGCCGACCTTTCCGCATGGCAGATTGCAGAGTATCCTAAGCCACTGACGACATTCGAGATGCTTCTCGAGTCATTCGGGGGAAGCAATGCCTCAGTATTCAGCGGCACACCTCTCGAATATGTGGAGAAAGCTTTCGCCGACTGGGAGCCCGATGAGTGCGGGAAAGTATACGCCCGCATGCCATATGAGATTTCACTGAGATAACAATACTGGCTGACAGAGAGTCCGGCACGGCAGCAACCTGCCAAAGCCGGACTTTTTCTTTCACATCATTGACAACACAACAAGCTATGGACAGATCCGATTTCAAGATAGAGATATGCGCCGGCTCCGTACTCAGCTGCAAGGCCGCACAGGATGGCGGTGCCGACAGGATAGAACTTTGCTCCGGTCTTTCAGAAGGAGGCCTTACCCCGTCTGCAGGAATGATACGCCGTGCAAAAGAGGTATTGAAGACAGGACTTAACGTCCTCATACGTCCGCGCGGAGGAGACTTCCTGTACTCTGACAGCGAGATAAGGCAGATGGAATATGATATCTATGCAGCGCAGGACGCAGGGGCGGACGGACTTGTATTCGGTGCGCTTGACAGGTACGGGAATGTGGACGGCAAGGCCATGACAATCCTGATGACTGCAGCCGGGGACTGCCCGGTCACATTCCACAGGGCATTCGACCACACCAGGGATGCGCATGCCGCAGTTGAGGATATCATCAAGTTCGGCTGCAGCAGAATCCTGACATCGGGATGCAGCCGGTCGGCATATTCCGGGAAAGAGACAATTGCCGCGCTTGTACGTCAGGCTGCAGGCCGCATACTGATTATGCCCGGCTGCGGGATAAATCCTGACAATATCGCGGAAATAGCCGCATCTACCGGAGCATGCGAATTCCATATGTCTGCAAGAAAACCTTTGCAGAGCAGCATGGAATTCCGCCGGTCCGAAGTACATATGGGTACGGAACACGACCCTTATTCGACAATGGAGACTGACATGGAACTGGTCTCTGCAGCCATCAGAGCCCTTACAGGCTTGAAATGACCCTCTTGAGCCGCTCCCCTGTCCCTACGGAATATCCCTGGGAGAAAAAGACCACCCTGTTGAATGTGTCTGCCACGACAATCAGAGGAAGCCGGCCGTCTCCGGACATTGACATGCCGTCCATGATCATCCTTCTCATCGAGCCGTCGGTATCGATTCCGTAGCTGACTGTCGCAGGCAGCCTGTACCTGTCTTCCCGGAATTTCTCCCAGTCACTCTCTGAAGCGAATATGACAAGCAGCGGACGCCCCCAGGCCTCAAGGTCGGAAGCAACTGCAGAGATATCCCTCAGTGCATGGTCTGTAGGCTCTTTCCCGTTATCGGCAAGCACGACGGCAAAGTATCCCCGTCCGGTCTCTGCAAGCACTGTCGTATGCGTACCGGTATCCTCCCCAGGACCTGCAGGCAGGTCATAGCCCGCTTCTGAATTGAAGCTTCCGATTACCCTGTACTGCGACGGGTCATCCCTTACGGTAAGCTCAACAGCTGCAGTACTGCCCTTGTCTATCCTGAAGAACCTGATGTCCGCAAGGACATTTCCCCCGGCCATTCTTGAGCCGCTTGTAAGCATATAGACCCCTACAGGAAGACTTGCGCCTCGCGAAAAGACGGATTTCCACGTGACATCCTCCCCGTAATCGAGAAGACGGAACCTCCCGTCCTCATATCTCGAGATTGTGAAATGGGTATAATATTTCGGGTCGTCGAGCATCGGCACAGGATTATACGAAAGCACCAGTGTACCGGTCTCCCGGACAGTCCGTTCCGCAGACGCAAAGTCTGCATCGTAGACAACATCCCCGGAAGAATATCGGACAACGCCCGTAACAGGGTCCTTCCAGGCCGGGATGCCCAATGTCCGGCACATCGCCACGAAGAATATGTCCCGGGAATCACTGTCGGCTAACCTCGTATCCCACACTCTTGCCGGAGCTATATTCACATACGGCATCGATATCGTGTCCATAAGTGACAGGCTGTCACGGCACCATGCCACAAGACATGACGGGTCTTTCCTTATCGCTGCCTTGAATGTCTCCGGCACCGAGGCAAGAAGATATCCGCGATACGGGGAAAGAAGTTCATTCGACACCCTCGGACAATATACGTTCCTGTCCCGGCTTCCCGCCGGCATATTGTCAAGATGGTCTTTCAGCACGGCAGCCGGAGTGTCCCGGAGATCCTTTTCAGAGACAGACTCCAATATCGCCAGGGCATCCTTCCCCCTGCCCTGCGCCACCGCATACCTGATGAAACCGCTGATCTCGTCATGATTGCCGCGCGAAGCGACAAGAAGACCGGCGGCGGGGACTCCTGCCGACCTGACGAAAGCCTCGGCCCGAGCCCTGTCCATGAAAGTCGCGACGTAGGCATTCCGTATGGAATCCTCCTGCATCATCCTCAGGTCATTCTCCTCCCGCTGCTCAGGTGTGACATCGGGAATCACGGCATGTTCCGCCGGAGGGACAGACTCCATGGCAAAATGGCCGGGAAGATTGTCCGCGTCATACTCCAGGACGACCTCTGCATCCAAGTCTTTCCCGAAAGTCACTTTCCTGAAACCGAATGATTTGCCGTCAGTGGCATAGACGAGCATATCGCCAAGCCCTGCCACAAGGGAGGAATGTCCGGAATCATCCGCAGCCTTTACCGCGACAGGGTAAAACTCCGCATAGTTGTACAGCCGGTATTCGACCGTCGCTCCCGGCACCGGAGCCCCATGCACGTCCTTCACATGGACATCCAGCCTTGCCGATTCAGGCGCATAGCCCGATGTCACATTTATCTCCGTATATCCAGGGGTTACCGATACCGTCTCCTCAGGGCCGTCGTACCTGCCGAATACCTTCGTATGCATCAGCATGCCACGGCTGGCAGGTGCATTGAACCATCCGAGGTCAAGTACCGGCTCCGGCTCGCATGCCCCGAGGAAATACCATTCCCCGTCAGCCCAGGCCTCGACCCATGCATGATTATCGTCCGTATGCGCCCATCTCGGCGTATAGACCTGCCTGGCAGGTATGCATACCGACCTCAATGCCGCCACAAGAAGCGTCGATTCCTCCCCGCACCGGCCGTATGCCGTCCTGACTGTTGCCAGCGGGGAACTGGTCCTGGAGTCGCTCGGCTGGTATACAGCCTTCTCATGACACCAGTGATTTACCTCAAGAATGGCATCATACATCGACATGTCCTTCACTCTCGGGGCAAGCTCGCGGAAAAAGACGGCCCGCGAGGTATCGAGATTCTCATTGTTGACCCTGACAGGCAGCACAAAATGCCTCAGCTCCCTCTCAGGTACCCTTCCGCCCCACGGCATCCGTTTCACGGCTTCCATTGTAAGCCGGCAGTTGTCCGCATAGTATCCTGAGGGCATATTCAGGATATCGCCGAGCGGCATATAGGCATAGAGGAATTCCATCGCCTCCTTTTCCGCCCTGGACAGATGCATGGTATCAAGCATGATACCGGCTTCTGAGAGCAGGCTGCTCCTGGAACGGAAGTCCGTCCCGACCATCTTTCGGAACGACCTGTCGGAAATAAATCCCGATGAACATGAACTAAGGATGCACATCAATGCAATGACGGCAAAACATGTCTTTTTCATGGCTGATAATGATATGAATCAATCTGCTACTCTGATTACTATGACTTTATCTGTCGAGGATGTCACTTTGACGGCATCGTCAATACGGACTCCGAGCACGGCCATGACATGATGCTCCGGGACATCCCCTGTGCCGGCGCCGGGAGCGGGCGGCGAAACAATCATCACTGCGGACTCTTTCTCGGACCTCCCGTATTTCAGGTCCGTGAAAAGGTCGCTGATCTTTTTCCTGCCTTTCAGTCCGAGGGGGCGCATCCAGTCCCCTGACATCCAGCCTCGGCAAAGGAAAGGAAAATCCATGCGTGACCTGTCGAACATTATCGTACCTGCAGGCAGTCTGACAGGCAGCTGCGCATCATGCTGTCTCTCCTCGACCGTAAAGGACACCCCGTTGAAAGAATAGCGTCCGGGGCCACGCACCGTCATTACAGGGTACGCCTGGGCCAGTGTCTCATGCCGGACCGGACGACGATGTGTCAGGGCTGCCTTTAACAGGTCATTGCCCTCCTCATGCGCAAGAGGCCTGACGGCAAGATATGTGGATGATGTTACCAGCTCGTATCCGGCTGCCGACACCGACTTTCCGCCGGCAGTATCGGACTCTGTCAGGATTCTGCATACGGACTGTACGGATGCCGAATTGAAGCCATATGGCTCAAGAAGCCTGTAAAGTATGTATTCCCAATGTCTGCATGCCTTCAGCCTGCCGATATCGATCCTGCATACCTCCCTGCTGCCGGGGACATCCCCTGCTTTTCCAATGATGAGGATGCCGTCGCGGCAGGCCTGGAAATAATCATCCGCGATATCGCTTACCTGCGAGAAATAATCCATTTCCCGGGCAATTGTCCGGACAAATGACGGGTTGATGTCCTCAAATACCGGGAAAACAAGGTTGCGTATCCTGTTACGCTTATATTCCGTACCGGCATTTGTCCTGTCCTCATGCCAGGAAATGCCTCTGGACCGGGCAAAACCCTCTATCTGCTTTCTTGTGAATCCCAGCAGGGGCCTTATCAGGAATCCGCCGTCATACCCGGGCATCCCCGACAGACGGTGCATACCGGAGATACCTCTGATGCCTGTTCCGCGCAGCAGATTGAGCATCAGTGTCTCCACATTGTCATTCGCATTATGCGCCACAGCCACAGCGCCGAAACCTCCGGCACGTGCGGTCTCGGCAAACCACCCGTACCGGAGGTCTCTGGCAGCCATCTCTATACTGATACCGCATGTCCTTGCGTATGACACAGTATCGAAGTCCTTTTTATACAGACGGATACCATTCCTTGCACACCATTCCGTGACAAGGAGCTCATCGGAGTCGCTTTCATCGCCCCGAAGACGGAAATTGCAATGGGCGACCGCAAACCTGACGAAAGAAAGCGAATGCAGGAAAAGCTCTGCCATACACATCGAGTCAATCCCGCCGCTGACAGCCAGCAGGACAGGCCTGCCCTTCAGAGACGGCTCTTCATCCAGGAGCCCCGACAGTATGGCATCGAATTTCCTCTGCATCAGGAATTCTTTGACGCGAACGTATAGACAAAGCCGAATGACAGGGATTCCTTGAACTGGATACGCTGTCTGCCAGGTGTACCTGCCTTGGCCTCATCCGGTGTCTGGATAATCACATTGTCATCATAGATCAGGTTGGTCATGATTGTGAACGAGAAGAATTTCGCCACTTTCCAGTCAATCCTGTTATCCCAGTTGACACGGAGATTCTGCGGCTTGTCCAGATAGTCCGAGAACAATACAACCTGCGAAGAAAACGCGAAATTGTCATTGACATTGACCTTGAAATCGACCTTGAGCTGGGCACCGAACTCGAATTTGGCAGACTTGTAGACATTGCCGTCGATTGCACCTGACTCATTTTTCGGAAGGTTCTCCTTTGCCGTATTCTCCCACTCCTTCTTGAGCGGCTGGCTGTAGGATTCCCTCAGCAGAGGGTCATCGACAATGACAAATCCTCCGGTAAGCGGCGCGAAGTTGACCGTAAGCCATTTCAAAGGCTTGTAGTCGAGACCGAGTGCAAGATTGGTGTATGCCGGGGACAGGAATCCGGACTTCAATGTACGGCTTGCAGGGTCCTTCCATGATGCAGGGTCGTCCGGGTCCATGCCTTCAGGGACCGAAGACTTGTACTCCCAGCTGTTGGAGAACTGAGACTTGAAGCTGAAGTTGGCTGAATAGTAGAGGCTCTTGGTGGCCTGATATCCCCATTTGCTTTCAAGATATATCCTGTCATCCGACTTCTGGAGTATCGGCTTGTCCGCAGAATACAGGAAACCGTAATCCAGCTGCAGACGGTTGTTCCAGAACATCTCATCCTTGGCATAGTTGGCATTGGCATCAATGAATGTCTTCAACGACACTGTATTGTAGCCTCCGGCCGCCCAATTGGTAAGAGAAGTCTGTCCAAGATCGAGCTTGGTCTGAAGAGAGGTCTTCCAATACTTTGCGGCAGGCTCCTTCGGCTTCTCGGGCTCCGGGACCTGGTCTATCGCCATAGCCGCTTCCGCAGCTACTTTCTGGGCATCCTGCAGGTTATCCTGGGCTGTCGCCGATATCCCGGCCACAATGGACAGAAAGACAGAAAGAATGATTTTTACTCTCATGACAACAAATAATCAGGCTAATATAAGGCTAATATGAACGTGCGAACAGTACCCTTCTGTGGGATGGCTTTCCTGAATAGATGCACTTTCCTTCCTCCTCGCAGACCGCACTGTCAATCGGGATGCACCTTATGGTCGCCTTGGTCTCTTCCTTTATCTTTTCCTCGGTCTCCACGGTACCGTCCCAATGGCATAGAAGGAATCCGCCTTCCTCGATCTTCTCCTTGAAATCTTCCCATGTATCCACCTTGACTATACTTTCATCCCTGAATTTCAATGCCTTCGCATAGATATTATTCTGGATTTCCTCAAGAAGGTCCTCGATTCTCCTGCCGAGTCCCTCCTGTGGTACGGACATCTTCTCAAGAGTATCCCTGCGGGCAAGCTCCACTTCCCCGTTCTGAAGGTCGCGCGGTCCTATGGCTATGCGCACCGGGACTCCCTTAAGCTCCCATTCGGCAAACTTGAACCCTGGTCTGAGCGTATCCCTGTCATCGATCTTTACCGTATGGCCATGGGCCTCAAGCTCTTTCTTGAGTTCATCCATCTTCCCGAGAATCGCTTCACGTTCCGCGTCACTTTTATAGATAGGCACCATCACTACCTGGATAGGGGCAAGCCTCGGAGGAAGCACAAGTCCGTTGTCGTCGCCGTGGGCCATGACAAGGGCCCCCATAAGCCGTGTCGATACACCCCACGAAGTAGCCCAGACATACTCCTGACGGCCTTCCTTGCTGGTATACTGTACATCAAATGCCTTGGCAAAATTCTGCCCGAGGAAATGTGATGTCCCGGCCTGCAGGGCCTTGCCGTCCTGCATCAGCGCCTCGATGCACAGGGTGTCGAGCGCCCCTGCGAACCTCTCATTAGGGCTCTTGTGCCCTACGACAACAGGAAGGGCGAGGGTATTCCTGGCAAAATCCGCATAGACATTGATCATCTTCATTGCCTCTGCCTCTGCCTCCTCTTTTGTCGCATGGGCCGTATGACCCTCCTGCCAGAGGAATTCCGCAGTACGGAGGAAAAGCCGTGTACGCATTTCCCACCTTACGACATTCGCCCACTGGTTGCACAATATAGGGAGATCTCTCCATGACGTGATCCAGTTCTTGTATGTATTCCAGATAATGGTTTCAGACGTAGGCCTTACGACAAGCTCCTCCTCAAGCTTCGCTGACGGGTCGACGACAACACCGGGACCGTCAGGATTGGTCATCAGCCTGTGATGAGTCACGACAGCGCATTCCTTTGCGAATCCCTCGACATGCTCAGCCTCGCGGCTCAGGAAGGATTTCGGGATAAAAAGAGGAAAATATGCATTCACATGACCGGTCTCCTTGAACATCCTGTCCAGCACATCATGCATCTTCTCCCATATGGCATAGCCGTACGGCTTGATGACCATACAACCCCTTACTGCAGAACGCTCTGCAAGATCAGCCTTTACCACCAGGTCGTCATACCACTGGGAATAATTGTCAGCCCTTTTAGTAACCTCTTTAGCCATTGTATTATTGCTTTTAAGCTATTTTATATTTAACATTGTATACCGATCCGTGTCTAAGGTACGGATGTTGCTGATAAGCATCAGCCTGCGAAGGTACGAAATTATTGTAAATAATAGGAGATTCAGATATGAAAATGAGACTTGTAATCCTGATTTCAGCCATTGCCGCCCTGTCTTCATGCGGTACGGCTGCACAGTACGCCTCCTCCGGACAGAAGTATCAGGACGGAATCTATTACAGGCCTGAACAGTCCCTTGACAAGACGGAACGCGTCCCGGACGAAACCGTCGAGAATCTCATAGCAAGAAGCGAAGAGACCAGCCTGCTCCTTTTCGGGGACAGGAAAGACACCGTAATCATACCTGACAGCAAGTCTGCAGTGATACATCTCGATGGAGAGGAGGGCACTACGATTACCATTACGGATGACCCGTTTACAGACATCTACTACAGCACATATCCATGGACATATTACAGCCCGGCCTATGTAAGCGTCTGGGGAAGCCCGTGGTATTACAGGAGCTGGGTGCACTACTATGACCCGTGGTACTGGGGAAGCTGGTACTATGACCCATGGTTCTGGGGGGTAACAGGCGTATTCTGGGACCCTTGGTTCTGCAATCCATGGTTCTGGGGAGCACCGCACCTCCCATACAACCCTTATTGGGATCACGGACACCACCATCATCCAGGGCCCGGACATATATCAGGCGCATGGAACGGACATTATTACGGGCACAGGACTTCCGGAAGCAGCTCGGTAAGGCAATATGTCTCCAGGGGCAATTCCGGACAGACGACCGTATCGGGAGGAAGGTCAACGGTAAGGAGGGGCACTTCCGGCATCCGGGGTACATCATCATCCGCCTCATCTTCATCCGGATACAGACGCAGCTCATCGGCGGCCTCCACGGCCTCGTCATCTGCTTCCGCAGTCAGGCGTTCCGCAACTGTCGCATCATCCCAGGCAAAGACATACACGTCCGGAATATCGTCGGTACGCAGAAGCACAGCCGCGAAAGTATCCGGGAACATTGCAGACGGCGGCAACCGGCAGTCTTCAGCATTATCTGCATTCAGGAGAAACGGCAGCTACATGTCATCCGGGACCACGGCAGTAAAGTCTTCAGTCAGCAACTACAGAAGACCTGCCTCGCGGGTATCATCACAGTCATACATGGGCAACGGTTCATACGGCACATCATCGGCCCAGACCGCCAGAAGGTCGTCAGCATATGATGCCGGCAGCCGTTTCGGCAACAGCTCCACTTCTGTCAGCAGGGGTACTTCCGTAAACCGCAGTTCATCCTCTTTCAGCCGTAGCTCATCATCATTCAGCCGCAGCTCGTCATCGTTCAGCAGAAGCTCGTCATCGTTCAGCAGAAGCTCGTCATCGTTCAGCAGAAGCTCGTCCGGATTCAGCGGCGGCTCATCCAGAGGAGGCTCGGGAGGAGGCAACAGCCACAGGAGATAGACTTACACATATTTTAAAAACGACCATATCATGAAAAAGACAGCAATTGCACTTTTGTTGGCGGGAATTTCGGCAGGTGCGGGAGCGCAGACTATGTACGATGCGTTCAACTACAGCAAAAGCAATTATGAGGGGACAGCGAGGACAGTGGCCATGGGCAATGCCTTCACGGCACTCGGAGGGGATATAGGCGCTGTCTCCATCAATCCGGCAGGATCCGCGGTGGCAAGATATTCCCAGGTTTCAGTATCTCCGGGAGTAAGCATCTCCTCCAACACTGCTACAGGAACCGACCAGGCATGGTTCGGCAAGAATCTGAGGACATCCCTTGCAAGATTCTCCATGCCGAATTTCGGCTTCACGGTAAATTTCGAGACACCGAGAATATCAGGCATGAAAAACTGGAGCATGGGATTCGCAGTCAACCGGTCCGACACATACCTCGACGACATGATGGCCGCAGGGACAAACATGAACACATCGTTTGCCGGGTCGCTGGCCACATTTACCAACGGGTTCCATTCCGGGGATCTGCTGGCAGATGATGCCTACGACAACATATCGCCGGCCGACTGGAGGGCCATTCTTGCACACCGGACAAACATCGCAGGTCTGATTCCTCTCCTTCCGGGGCAGGACGAATCGACAGCTCCCGACAATGAATACATAGGCATTACCGAGAATGAATTCCTTGTGACAGACGACAACGGCAGCTACTGGGCAATGGAACAGGGAGGTCCGATAGACCAGACATTCGCCCGCAGGACCACCGGAAGCAAATACGATTATGTCTTCAACTGGGCGGCCAACTTTTCCGACAGGGTCTTTGTCGGAGTGAATCTCGGCATAATATCCATGAACTACAGCCATCAGTATTATATCAGGGAGACCGCGCAGGACCCGTCCTTCTTCAAGACGGGATTCAATTATCTCAAATACAGCTACGGATATGATGTCTCCGGGACAGGCGTATACGGGAAGTTCGGGATTCTCGTCACCCCGTTTGCAGGCCTGAGATTAGGCGCAGCCATCCAGACCCCGACATCGATGACAATAAGGGAGTCCTGGTACATGGCGGCCGAGCAGAACAGCGAGACGGTCGGCAGCGGCAAGGAAAGCAGTCCTGAAGGCGAATACTCCTACAACCTCGTATCCCCGTTCAGATTCAATGTCGGGGCGGCCTATACATTCGGGAGCGTCGGACTGATAAGCCTCGACTATGAAATGTGCGACTACAGTGGCATGCAGTTCAATGAGATAGGGACAAATGACAACAGCGCTTTCGATGCCGTCAACGAGGACATCAGGACCTTCATGGGGATATCGCATGAATTCAGGGCAGGTGCGGAAGTCAAGCCGATTCCGGAACTTGCCATCCGCGCAGGATACGGCTTCATCACATCCGCAATACCATCCGACGTATATTACGAGAACCAGTACCTGTGGGAAAGGACTGAAGGAAACGTGCAGAATTATTCCCTGGGGCTCGGCTACAGCTCCAACGGCTCATTTTTCGCCGATGCTGCCGTAAGGCTGACAAAATATGCCGACACCTTCATACGTCCTTATGAATACTACACCTACGACAACGCATGGAACCAGGATATCGACACCAGTGTACAGACCCCTGAGATATGGAGCCGGAGAATGCTCTGGAATGTGATATTAACTATAGGGTTCAGGTTCTGAGGCCTGGACCGCCGAGCCTTTTCAGATAAAGTATCGAGTCCGGACCCTCGTTGAAAAGAAGGTCCATCACAGAAAGATTGGGAATGAAGCCGTATTTCCGGGCAAAGACCTGGAAATACGGCTTTTCCAGTCCAAGTCTGGCAAGGATGTCGTCAGGCCGTTTTGGATGTATCACATTCCTGAGGTCGCATCCGTATTCCACGGTCTCGGGAAGCATATGCCACGGGCTTCCGGCATCCGTACATATCCTGCCGGCAGACGGCTCGCAATAGATATCCGTCTCACGCAGCTCGACCGGCATACCTGACTTCCCGATAAAGAACCTTGTCAGGGCCATGTCCAGCTCCCACAATGTATCCGGATGCGAATCGAGTATCGAGAACAGCTCATCCTGATAATACTCGAAATATGCCGAAGTCCTGTAGGCAGATACTATCGCCCTCTTGTGTCGCTCGACCCATGGGGTGGAATAGTCTACAAGGACCTCCTTGATCGGGACCTTGCTCCCGTCCCTGTGATGACGCACGGGGAAATTGAGATACTGTATCCCCGATTCGGCATAAAAGCCGCATCTGTTCCGCCAGGATTGCTTCTGATAATTCTCACAGGCCTCGACATATACTACAGACGGATTTACCCTGTCAGCAGACAGGGTAAATCCAGCCGCCATGGCGGCAAAGTATTCTATCGGCGGGAAGTATGCTGCTGCAAGAAGCACCGCACTACTCGATTTCGCCCTTTGAGTTGGAGGACATCCCCCTTACAATACCTCTCTTGGAATTGCGGATAAAGTCAAGGATGGTATCCCTTTCCTCTGACTGAGGGAAGCCTGCCTCAATCTTGGCACATGCATCACTGAAATTGAATCCGGCATTGTATATGATATCGTACATGTCCTTTATGCTGCGGATCTGCTCTGCGGAGAAGCCCCTTCTGCGAAGACCTACGATATTTACGCCCGCATATGAAAGAGGGTCCCTGCCGCAAAGGATGTACGGTGGCACATCCTTGTTGACCTTTGAACCGCCGCCCACCATCGCATGCTTGCCAATCTTGGAGAACTGGTGCGAGAGCGTACCGCCTCCGAGGATTGCCCAGTCGTCAACGCAGGTCTCGCCTGCAATACCGGTATAGCTGACAAGGATACAATGCTCGCCGACACTGCAGTCATGTGCAATATGCACATATGACATTATAAGGGTATTGCTGCCCACGCGGGTAACACCCTTGCCGCTGGCCTTTGTACCTCTGTTTATAGTGGCGCACTCGCGGATATTCACATTGTCCCCGATCTCTACGTGCGTTACTTCCCCGTCAAATTTAAGGTCCTGCGGAATAGCCCCGATCACAGCTCCAGGGAATACGCTGCAGTTCCTGCCCATCTTCACATAGTTGAAGATTGTCGCATGCGGAAGTATTCTGCAGCCGTCTCCGATCTCTACGAATTCATCAATGTAGGCATAAGGTCCTACTTCTACATTGTCTCCGAGCTTGGCATTCGGATGTACGGTTGCAAGTGGATGTATCTTGTTCATGACTCTAAGATTAATTTCGTTGCAGAATGAGCTCCCGCACTGCGCGGGCCGCCCTTGTATTGATTGTATGCCCGGACTTGACCGCGGTAACCCTGGCCTTGAGGAATCCTCCGGCCAGACGCATATCGCCTATGAGGTCCAGAAGCTTGTGTCTTGCACATTCATTCGGGAAACGGAGCTGCAGATTGCTCAGGTATCCGTTATCGCGTATTTCGAGGGCCGGGACATTGAAGAGCTTCGACATATGGTCCAGCTGCTCTTCCGTCACAGGATGCTCGACAATAACTATCGCATTGTCGACATCCCCGCCCTTTATGAGGTTGTTCTTGAAAAGATATTCTATCTCATGGAAAAAGACGAATGTCCGGCATATGCCTATCTCCTCGGCATATATCTGGGACGGGTCCCAATGGGCCGTCTGCACTCCCAGCACCCTTGAATTGAAGTCTATAGTGATGTCGAATGACGGCTTGTCGGCAGGCTCGATCCTGACCATTGAACCGGTATTCCCGTCGATGACCTCAACCGGGCTGTCTATCTCGATATAATGGCGTGGGGCATCCTGCTCCACTATCCCTCCTTTCCATATCGCATCGACATATGGCTTGGCACTTCCGTCAAGGATAGGCACCTCCGCATTGTCTATCTCGACAAGCGCATTGTCTATGCCCATTCCGGTAAGTGCGGACATCAGATGCTCTATCGTAATGACCGACACCCCGTCAGCAGCTGTAATGGTCGTGCTTCTTGCTGTACTTGTGACATTCTCTGCGAGAGCCTCGACAACGGCATCTCTGCCTATATCTGTCCTGATGAATCTTATCCCATGTCCGACAGGAGCAGGATTGATTGTAACTGTAGCCACCTTGCCTGTATGCAGGCCCTTCCCTTCAAAACTGAAGCTTTTCCTGACTGTCTGTTGCATCTGTATCATTCTATAAGTCAAATCGAGCGGTAAAGGTAATCAAAAATTCTTTCTGTGCTATTTTTTTTCAGAAGCGCCCTGCTTGAAGATGGCATAGCATTTCAGATAGTCCTTATATGGTATGGCCGGTGTCCCGAGGAAAGCCTGACCGCCTTTCCTGATGCTGCCGAGGACTCCGGACTGTGCCCCGAATGACGTATTGTCCGCTATCGTTATATGACCGGCGATGCCGACCTGGCCGCCGAGGACACAATGCCTGCCTATCTTGGTCGAACCTGCGATACCGCTCTGGGCTGCGATGACAGTATTCTCCCCTATCTCCACATTATGTGCAATCTGACAGAGATTGTCGATCTTGACACCGTTACCTATTATTGTAGAGCCCATCTGGGACTTGTCTATCGTCGTGTTGGCACCTATTTCCACATCATCCCCGATGACCACATTCCCGGTATGCTCGATCTTCCTGTAGCTGCCGTCCTCAAGCGGGGCGAACCCGAATCCGTCAGCCCCTATCACGGCATTTGAATGGATGATGACATTGTTCCCTATCTCCATGCCCGGATATATGCGCACGCCAGGATATATGATGCACCTCGAACCTATCTTCACATCGTCTCCTATATAGACATTCTCGCTGATCCTGGTATAGTCCCCGACCACGGTCCGCCTCCCCACGTAGCTGAAGTTCCCGAGATACACCTTCTTCCCGAGCCTTGTCGACAGGAATCTCTTCGACCTCAGACCGCGGTATCTCCTGTATGACCTCTTACGGGCAGTCACGTATTCAAGCAGCTGTGCAATGGAGGCATAGGCATTCTCCACCCTTATCATCGTGGCTTTTACCGGCTTCTGCGGAACAAAAGAACTGTTCACTATGATTATGTCCGCATTGCACTCATATACATAATGCTCATATTTCGGGTTTGCGAAAAAACATATCGTGCCGGGCTTGCCGTTCTCTATCCTCGCGAAAGCGGAAATCTTTGCATCAGGGTTCCCATCCACAGTCCCGTTCAGGATCTCCGCTATTTCTTTTGCCTTAAACTCCATAGTTTCAGAGATTACAGTTCAGTTATCAAATTGCCTTCGAATCAAAAATTTTACAAAATAAATACATTTACGGCTATTTACGAAATTAATATCAAAATTTTTGATATTGAAAAAATACTTCGTACATTTGCGCCGTGAGCATGATTTCAGGGGACGGGCAGTCCCCTTATTTTGTATATATAAGTCCACTGGCAAAATGAACACTACAGAAATACAAGATGCAATAAGCGAAGCAATCGTTGCACGCGGACTATTTATTGTTGAAATAAACATCAGCGCAGACAACGACATCGAGATAACCGTCGAATCCGAGAAAGGGGAAGTCACTCTCGATGACTGCGTTGAGATAAACGGGGTGTTCGAGTCGAAGTTCGACAGGGAGAAGGAGGACTACTCGCTCACGGTAACCTCGGCAGGGCTCGACAGGCCGTTCAAGGTGCCTGGACAGTTCCGGAAAGCAATAGGCACGAAAGTGGAGGTGGCGATGAAGGGAGGACGGAAGATGGTCGCCGAACTCACGGGGGCAGATGAAGAAAGCATTACAGTGAGATACACGGCCAAAGAGGCTGTCGAAGGCAAGAAGAAGAAAGAACTTGTCGAGCACAATGACCGGATTCCGATGGAGAATGTGAATTCAGTGCGTCCATTCCTCGAATTCTGACAAGGGACGGACAGCCGCATATGTGAAAGGAAATAAGAAAACATAAAAGATAATGGAAAAGACAGAGTTAAAAGATGCATTTTCAGAGTTCAAGGATCTGAAGAACATTGACAGGGCAACAATGATGGGTGTTCTTGAGGATGTTTTCCGCACCCAGCTGGCAAAGACCTATGGTTCGGCCGACAATTTCGACATCATCATCAACATAGACAAGGGCGACTGCGAGATCTACTGGAACCGCGAAGTGGTCGACAAGGTGGAGGACCCGAACACGCAGATTGCGCTCTCCGAGGTCAACAAGGAGGACGATGAATACGAGATCGGCGAGACATATGCCACAAAGGTGGACATGAAGAGCTTCGGACGCAGGGGAATCCTCAACCTGAGGCAGAATCTCCAGGGAAGGATCATGGACATCGAGAAAGCCAACCTCTACAACAAGTACAACGCAAAGATAGGCGAGATATTTACCGGGGAGGTATACCAGACCTGGGCAAAGGAAGTGCTCATACTGGATGAAGACGGCAACGAGTTGAGGCTGCCGAAATCGGAGCAGATACCCGGCGAGCACTTCAAGAAGAACGACACTGTGAGGGCAATAATCAAAAGTGTCGAGATGAAGAACAACACGACCCCTTACATCGTGCTGTCAAGGACATCCAACGAGTTCCTCGAAAAGCTGTTCGAGCAGGAAGTGCCGGAAATCTATGACGGCCTCATCACAATCAAGAAGGTGGTGCGCATCCCTGGCGAGCGTGCAAAGGTGGCCGTGGAGTCCTATGATGAGAGAATCGACCCGATAGGCGCCTGCATCGGAGTAAAGGGTGCAAGGATCATAGGTATCGTACGCGAGCTCAGGAACGAGAACATTGACGTGCTCCAGTGGACCGGCAACACCCAGCTGCTCATCCAGAGGGCCCTCAACCCAGCGAAGATATCGTCAATCGACCTCGGGGACGGGACAGACAAGATCAAGGTATACATGCAGCCTGACGAGGTAAAGAAAGGAATCGGCAAGGGCGGATGCAACATCAAGCTTGCAAGCATGCTCGTCGGACGCGAGATCGAGGTATGGAGAGAGCTTCCTAAGCAGGATGAGGAAGGAGAGGAAGACGTGCTCCTCAGCGAATTCAGCAACGAGATTGACCAGTGGATCATCGACAAGCTCGAGTCAATCGGATGCGACACCGCCAAAAGCGTACTCGCCCTTTCGGAAAGCGACATCGCCAAAAGGGCCGACCTCGAAGACGAGACAGTCGCCGAGGTATTCAGGATACTGAAGGCCGAATTCGAAGACTGATGACGGAGGAGCCGGAAGTTTCATGATTTTAAAAGACAAAGGGGTTAATTTATTTTTATATGAGTGAAATAAGACTTAGTAAACTTACAAAGCAATTCAATATCGGGCTCCAGACCCTCGTGGACTTCCTCAAGGAGAAAGGTGCCGAGGTAGAGCTGAATCCTAATGCAAAGATTTCGGATTCATATCTTCCGGCAATTGAGGCCAAGTTCGGAGAGGAGCAGAAACTTAAGCAGGACTCGGAAAAAGTAGCCATAAAACTCAAGGAAATCATCGAGATGGGTTCCAGGAAGAAGAATGTCGAAGAAGAGGAAGAGGAGGATGAGGAGCCTGTCAAGGAAATAATAATCAAAAGTACCGGCATTGCCCCGGAAGCTCCTCAGCCAGCCACTGAGACAGTGCAGAAGGAAGAGGAGACGGCACAGGCAGAACAGCCTGCAGCCGTGAATACCGAGGATGCTCCGGCTGTTGCCGGGCCTGCCGATATCCCGGAGCCGGCAAAGGAGGAAGGGACAGTCCCTGGACTCAAGATAGTGGACAAGATCGACCTTTCACAGTTCGACAGGAAGAAAGGCCATCATCAGGAGAAGCCTCGCGAAGAGACGGCGGAGGAGAAGCATCAGGAATCGCCAGCGGCAACCGTTGAAACCCCTGCGGAGCCGCATGCAGAAGTAAAACCTGAGACACAGCCTGCTCCGGACAAGCCTGAAGAGACGAGGCATGAGCCAAGGGAGATAAAGCTTGAAGTGGAAAAGCTGCAGGGTCCTAAGATTGTAGACAAGATCGACCTTTCACAGTTCGACAGGAAAAAGAACAAGAAAAGGGAACGCATATCGAAAGGCGGAAGCCAGAAAGTGGATGTGTCCAAGGTCGGGACTGACCAGGACAACGGACAGGGCGCCGGGAAGAAGGACAAGAACAAGAAGGCCCGGAATGACGGGCGCAAGGACAACAGGCAGGAGCAGGGCTCCGGAAAGAACAGGAACAGGCATGACCGTTTCAAGCCTGCAATGACCGAGGCCGAGCAGGAGGAGATGCAGAAGGAAATCCAGAAGCAGATCAAGGAGACCTATGCCAAGATGAACGAGAGCAAGTCCAAGAACAACTTCGGGGCAAAGCACAGAAGGGAGAAGAGAGAGCTTGCATCCCAGAAGATGCACGAGGAGATGGAGCAGATGGAGCTCGAGAAGAAGATTCTCAAGGTAACGGAATTCGTCACGGCAAACGACCTTGCAACAATGATGAACATACCTGTTACCCAGGTAATTGCAGCATGTATGAGTCTCGGCCTGATGGTATCCATCAACCAGAGGCTCGATGCAGAGACCATCGTGCTTGTCGCGGAAGAGTTCGGATATGAGATTGAATTCGTTACCGCTGAACTCTCAGAGACCGTCGAGCAGGAGACAGACAGTGAGGAAGACCTCGTACCGAGGCCTCCGGTAATCACGGTAATGGGTCATGTCGACCACGGAAAGACATCCCTGCTCGACCATATAAGGAATTCGAATGTCATAGCGGGAGAGGCAGGAGGAATCACGCAGCATATCGGTGCCTACAATGTCAAGCTCCCTGACGGGAAGAGGATAACATTCCTCGACACTCCTGGACACGAGGCATTCACGGCCATGCGTGCCAGAGGAGCGAAGATGACAGACCTTGCCATCATCATCATCGCTGCGGATGATGCCATAATGCCGCAGACAGTCGAAGCAATCAACCATGCCCAGGCTGCCGGCGTACCTATGATATTTGCCATCAACAAGATAGACAAGCCTGGAGCAAATCCGGACAAGATACGCGAGCAGCTTGCCAACATGAACCTGCTTGTCGAGGACTGGGGCGGGAAATACCAGTGCCAGGAAATATCGGCAAAGAAGGGCATAAATGTCGACAAGCTTCTTGACAAGGTCCTTCTCGAGGCCGAGTTGCTCGACCTGAAGGCCAATCCACGGAGAAAGGCGGTCGGAGCTGTCATCGAATCATCCCTGGACAAGGGCCGGGGCTACCTTGCTACGGTACTCGTACAGAACGGGACGCTGCATGTCGGCGACATAATGCTGAGCGGATGCTACACCGGACGTGTCAAGGCCATGTTCAATGAACGTGGACAGAAGGTCGACGAGGCAGGTCCGTCAACACCTGTATCAGTGCTGGGACTTAACGGGGCACCTACCGCAGGCGAGACATTCAATGTGATGTCCGATGAAAAGGAGGCAAAGGAGATTGCCAACAAGCGCGAGCAGCTGCTGAGAATCCAGGGCATCAAGACACAGAAGCACATGACTCTCGAAGAGATCGGACGCCGTATCGCAATCGGGAACTTCAAGGAACTCAACATCATCGTCAAAGGAGATGTGGACGGTTCCGTGGAAGCCCTCTCGGACTCATTGCTCAAGCTCTCGACGGAGGAAGTACGCGTCAATGTAATCCACAAGGCAGTCGGTGCCGTATCCGAGTCCGATGTCCTTCTGGCAGCCGCATCGGATGCCATCATCATCGGATTCCAGGTACGTCCATCAGCCAACGCCCGCAAGCTTGCCGAGAAAGAGTCCATTGAAATCAGGCTCTACTCAGTCATCTACGATGCCATCAACGAGGTCAAGAGCGGTATTGAAGGCATGCTTGCACCTGAAGAGAAAGAAGAGGTTACCGGTACTGCGGAAGTCAAGGAACTCTTCAAGATATCCAAGGTCGGCACAATCGCCGGATGCATCGTCAAGGAGGGCAAGCTGAACAGGACATCCAAGGTCCGCGTCATCAGGGACGGCATTGTGGTGTACACAGGCGAGCTCGGCTCCCTCAAGAGATTCAAGGACGATGTCAAAGAGGTTGTGACCGGAATGGACTGCGGTCTGAATATCAATGGATACAACGACATCAAGGTCGGGGACAATATCGAGGCATACAATGTAATCGAAGTCAAGAGGACATTGTAGACCCGGGACTGAATTCCCGTAATAAAGACAAGAAGCCGACTAAAAAAGAGTACTTTTTAGTCGGCTTCTTGCAGCTATGTCAATCAGTCCGCTACGACAGAGAATGACACCGGTTCTCCTGACACGCTGTCGCCTGCAACCCATAGATGGAAGTCGCCGGGCTCCACCTTTCTTGTCATGTCAAGTCCGTAGAATGCCAGGTCCTGCACCGGAAGCTCGAATGTGTATTCCCCGCTCTCTCCTGGCGCCAGGCTTATCCTTCTGAAGCCCTTGAGTTCCTTTACCGGACGGGCGGATGAGCCTACAAGGTCCCTGACATACAGCTGGGCAACCTCAGTCGCTGCATACCGGCCTGTATTCGTGAGAGTGAAGGTCACTCTTATGACGTCATCAGGAGAATATTCCTGCCTGTCGAGGACAGGGGCAGAATACCCGAATTCCGTATAGGACAAGCCATATCCGAACGGATAAAGCGGATAGAAGCCACAGTCAAGCATGTATGAGGTATTGCCGAGCGAAGTCTGTGATGCCTCGCGCGGGATATCATACAGCATGGTCTCCGTCCCTCTGAATGGACGTCCGGTGTTATTGTGGCTATAGTAGCATGGTACCTGTCCGGAAGCTGCCGGGAATGTCGCAGGAAGTTTCCCGCTCGGGACTGCCTTTCCGAAAAGCAGGTCTGCTATTGCAGGTCCTCCCATGGTCCCTGGATGGAATGAGAACAGTATGGCATCGGCAACCCGGGACTCCTCGTCAAGCACCAGTGGCCGCCCTGCCATTACTGTAAGCACCAGAGGCTTTCCGGTTGCAGCAAGCGCTGCTATCATCTTCCGCTGGTCTCCCTTGAGCGTAATGTCGGCCAGACAATGCGCCTCGCCTGACAGGATGGCCTCTTCCCCCATGAAAGCAAGGATTACATCCGCCTTACGGGCAGCGGCAACTGCGGCAGCGATCCCCCGCTGGCTGAATTCCCTGCTATATGTCAGCCCTGGCTCATATATGACCTCGACATCATCCCCGTACATCTCCCGGATGGCGACAAGCGGAGTGACCGTACACTCCTTCTGCCCGTCAAATGTCCATGTCCCCATCTGATCATGAGGAGCATCGGCCATAGGCCCTGTGACAAGGATCCTGCGGACCCGGGAAATATCCACCGGAAGCACCCCTTCATTCCTGAGCAGGATTGCGCTCTCGAGAGCCGTCCTATAGGCAGCATCCATGATTGAATCATTGTACTGCACTTCCGCAGCCCTGTCCACATCCACATAAGGATTATCGAACAGTCCGAGACGGCTCTTGATTCTCAAGATATTGCGTACCGCATTATCGATATCTTTCTCCTTTACGGCTCCGGATGCCACAAGTTCCTCAAGATGTGCCGTAAACACATGGGACATCATATCCATATCCACCCCTGAATTAAGGGCTATGCTTGCCGCATCCTTTCCGTCACGGGCAAATCCATGCTGGATCATTTCCGCAGCAGACGCCCAGTCAGTCACGACAAAGCCGTCAAAGCCCCATTCATCCCGGAGCACATCCTTGAGCAGGAATGCATTTCCGGTGCCGGGAACACCGTCGTTATCATTGAATGAAGTCATCAATGTCATCGCACCGGCCTTGACTGCCGCCTCGAAAGGAGGGAGATACACATTCCGGAGAGCACGCGGCGGAATATATGTCGAGTTATAGTCACGTCCGGATTCGGACGCGCCATACCCGACAAAATGCTTTACGCATGCGGCAAGAGATGTCGAGTCGCTGCAGTCTCCCTGATAGCCCCTTACCATGGAGGCCCCCATTACTGCATTAAGATAGGTATCCTCGCCGCTGCTTTCCGCAATACGTCCCCACCTGGCATCTCTGGACACATCAACCATCGGGGAGAATGTCCAGCGGATACCGCTGGCTGTCGCCTCCTGTGCCGTAAGTCTGGCTCCGTACCGTACAAGCTCAGGGTCAAAGGTCGAAGCCATGCCGAGAGGTATCGGAAAGACTGTACGGAACCCGTGGATAATGTCGCGCGCCACAAGGAGAGGTATGCCGAGACGGCTCTCTTCCATGGCAATACGCTGATATTCATTTATGATTTCCGGATTTACCTCATTGAGTATGGAGCCTGCCGCACCATTACGGACCGCCGCCTCCATATCCGGTGTCAGACCGGCGACGGAAAGCTGGTTCATCTGCCCGATCTTCTCCTGCAGTGTCATCTGCGAAAGCAGCCTCTCAATCCTTGCATCCTCCTCCGTGCGACTGCATCCTGCAGCAAACAGGGACATTGCCAGCAGACATGCTGAAACATATGAAGAATTTCGCATAGTGAATTTCATTTGTATTGATTACTTGTTCAGCCGCAACCAGTTAAGGCATATCGACCATGCATCGGTACCGGCAAGACGGATAGTCCTGACTCCTGCGGGAAGCTCGATTTCAACCTTACCTGTTGCCCATCCGTTGTCAGTATCGGGCAGGTCCACCATTTCTGCCTGCTGGCTGCCGTCGGCCGACAATGCCATGGCGGTGGCATACGATGTCCTGTACCTGAACTCAAGCGTATATACTCCGGCTTCCGGGATATCCGCCAGATATTCCACCCAGGTATTCTCCTTCAGGTCGAAAAGTTCAAGTATCCCCGACACGTCTGTCACAGGACGGAGATGGACAGCTCCTGAGACGGCACAATAATGCTCGGCCGGGATGACTGTCCCGGGTCCGTAGGCGACATCCTTGTCCTGGGTGGACATATTGACAAACACCTTCCCGAGATCTGTCAGTTCTATAGGGGAACGCGAAGTCAGGAGTTCATTATTGATGCTCTGGAGAGGTCCCCCGCGCGGAATGAACCACGCATAGCGGAAGACATCATCGTCCGACTCGAGGTAATTGATGGCCTCGACCATGAAATTCATCTGGGAGACCGCCGAGACTGTTCCGCCTGTTGTCGAACAGAACTCTGTCAGCCATATGGGCTTCCCGTATTTCTTGAAGCCCGCGATATAGTCTTTCAGGGCCGTGAGAGTATTCATATAGCAATGGACAGCTATGCCGTCTATGTCATCGAGCGACACACCCGGCTGCTGCAGGAACTCGTCCATCCATTTCCACGGGTCGCTGTAGCCTTCAAGTGTCCCGTAATTCATTGCCGGGGATATGAGCTTCATCCCTACTTCATCGGCAAGAGCCACTATATCCGGCCAGAGTTCAGCGGCTGCCGCCGGTGTCATATTGGCCTGATCCCTGAGGTTGGGCTCATTGAACGCAAGGATATAGCCCGCTTCGGGATGGGAGCTCTTGTATGACCGGATATTGTCCGGATTATAGTTCCCGTTCCATATCATGGGGCAGAAGTCTATGCCATATTCCGACAGATACCTGTCGACCTCAGCCCCGGGGACATTCGATGACCAGTCATAATACCATGACACTGCGTCCCCCAGCAGAGGGAAATCATACGACGGGAGCTGTGCAAAATTGAAGCATACCCCCCGTTTTGCACTCCGGGACTGCAATGTCCCGTATTCCACGATGTCTTCCCCGCCGGGCAACGTATCCCCTCCGCCGTTCTTCTCGCAGGAAAGGCACATAAGTGAAATGAGCGCTATAGGCAGAAGATAAACCTTCATGATACTGTCATTTCTGATAAACTTTCACATAATTCACATACATGCGAGCTTCATCGCCGTCTTCCGGAAGCGCAGTAATCTGGGAGGCATTATGGATTCCCGGGAAATTGCCGCCTACAGCAAGGTTGAAGATGATGAAGAAGTCATGGTGGAAGTAATGACCGGTCCCCCAGTCATCGGACGTATCAGTGATAGCCATCTCATAGTATGGCGCCGCGTCCGGATACTTGTCGAGGTCGAGATACATCTTCAGCGAGCTCTCGTCCCATATGAGCGTATAGAGATGGTAATTCCCGTCCTGAAGGCTGTAGCTGTTTGTCGTGGAGCGGGCATAATTCGGGTAGGCGCCATTCTTATAATAGCCCCAGTGCGCTGCCCCGTTGAAATACCTGTCCTGGGTACCGTTCCTGATACCGTCGGCATGTCCCATCTCAAGGATATCTATCTCCCCGCAACGCGGCCAGCCGTCAGTGTCATAGTTTGCCCCGAGCAACCAGAATGCCGGCCAGAGACCGTTGGCTGTAGATGGAAGCATTATGCTTGCCTCGACTTTCCCATGGGTAAACTCATACCTGTCCCGTGTATTGAGCCTGCCGGATGTAAAATACTTACCGTTATAACTCTCCCTTCTTGCGGTAATGACAAGGCATCCGTTCCCAGAGGCATCGTTTTCAACAGAGATGTTCTCTGCACGGTAATACTGCATCTCGTTATTTCCTCCGCCGTCTCCGTTTACCTCTATGGACCATTTTGCCATGTCAAGGCTGCCGTCATCGAAAAGGTCCTCCCAGACGAGCCTATAGCCGTCCGTCTCGCCTGAACCGGCCTGTACGCTATCCTTTCCAGGCATATCAGGGTTGTCCCCGTCAAGAGATGAACATGAGCAGGCATACATTGCCAGTGCACCAGTCATGACTGACAATATCAGATATTTTAATTTCATTGCAATAAGATTTATCGGATACAAAAAAGAGAGATGGGTAAACTCGCATTTATCCACCCCTCTTACCATTGCCCCGGCAATCATGCCGGGCTGCCGGCAGGATTATTTCCTGTAGATGAATACTGCATCAAGGTCAAGAGTGGTACCGGCAACACCACCGCTGAGGAATGCGAACAGGTTGATGGCAGCCTTCAGAGGCTCCTGACTGAAATCAAGCCCCATGTCTGCAAGAGGAATCTCATACTCATTCCATTCTCCCACAACGAATTCTCCGCTTACAGGCAGAACCGGTGTATATTGGGTCCCGTTATCATCATAAGGCACTGAAGGGTCTCCGAAAGCATGGCTTTTACCGGCTGTATCAGCTGACGGCCATGTCATATACATCAGGTGTGACTTGCCTTCCTGATCTGTCTTATAGGCAAAATGCAGATAATAGCTGTCGAGATCGTCTGCGATAGCGGTTACCTTGTCTACATTAGGGACATCAACTACCCCGTTATAAAGGTCCCATGCTCCGCCGGACCATCCGCCGTTACCTACGACGAAAGAAACCCAGCCAGTAGCCGCTCCATAGAAACCGACTCCTTTGTTGGTCCCGGCAGTATATGTGCCGCTCCATACGTCGATATTCACAACGGTGTTGCCTTCCGCATCTACTGCAGGCCTGAAGTCTGCAACAACCTTGTCCTCGATTGATGCATAGGAGTCGTCATCCATGAAAAGCACATAGTAGTCAGACCCCTGGAGAGAAGGATGGAGTGAGACTTCTCCTCCCTCATCATCATCGTCATCAATGATTGCACCGCCATTTCCTCCGGTGTTGTTACCATTGTCCTTTTCACATGCAGTGAAAGTAAAGCCAGCGAGAAGCGCTCCCGCAAAAAGCATCAAAAATGTCTTTTTCATGAGAAATTAATTTTAATTGGGTTAATGAATTATATGGTTCAGATTTTAGAGTCCGTCTGAATCTGATCAATATCCAGGGTTCTGTTCCAGTCCTCCCAGGCGCACCTCCTCATCAGGAATAGGGAACAGTTCGTGCTTGCCTGTCCTGAAGTCCGACATATGAGCCCTGACTTCATCGGATTCCTGGGCCTTGTATGCTGCCATCACATCCCCGGCGATTCCCCATCTGCAGAGGTCGAACCAGCGATGCGACTCCATTGCAAGCTCAACCCTTCTCTCGTGGCGGATAGCCATCTCGAGGTCAGTGTCAGTATCCTGCAGCTGATGCTCAGCATAACCGGCGGTATAGTCAGGAATTGAATAGTCCGGGAATGCCGGCAGTATATCCTCCGTCCCTCTTGCACGTGCCCTGACATACTCAAGATATGTCTTGGCGGTACCGGGGGCCCCGCATTCGAGACTTGCCTCCGCATACATGAGATATACGTCAGCGAGACGGATGACGACGTTGTTCATAGGGGAACGCATGTCATTGTCGATAGCTTCCGGATACGTCCTTGTCGACTGGTCGAACATGGTACGCTTGATAGAGACATATCTGCATCCGAGATAATTCTCCTGCTCGGCATTGCCTATCTCATCGTCCGTAGGGGTAAGTATTGTGGCATCCCTGCGAGGGTCGCCGTCTTCATATTCATCGTACAGGTTCTGCGTAGGTCTGTTGAAACCCCATCCGACATTGACAAAGGCCGAAGAGCGGGAGCGCATCAGGATTGTCGCAAAGGTACCTCTCTGGAATCCGTTTCCCTCTCCATAGTCGGTCGTCTCTTCCTTCATATACTGTATCTCGAACACCGACTCGGGTCCGTTTTCCCCTGCAAGAGTGAAATTGTCGGCATAGTCAGTACACAGGGAGTACTCCGAGGCCTGCTCCTGCATGAATGTCCGTCCCCACGTCTGCGCCTCCGTATAGCATGATGATGCATCCTGACCTGAATTCTCCTTGCTGTTACCCCAGTAGAGATAAGCCTTCAGAAGCATCGCCTGTGCCGCTCCGCTGGTCGCTCTTCCCATGTCGGATGCATCATATCCGCTCTTTGCCGGGAGGTAAGCTGCGGCCTCCTTCAGGTCATCCGTTATGAGAGTATATATCTCATCTGCCGTGGCACGCGGCTGTATCCAGTCTTCGCTGCTGTAGATCGGTGTCTCTATCTTAGGTACGCCTCCGAACATACGCACGAGACGGAAATAGTAGAATGCCCTCAGGAACCTGGCTTCGGCAAGAAGCCTGGCCTTGAATTCCCCTGTAAATCGCTCATCTATGCCGGGCTCCATTGCGGAAATCTGCTCGATGGCAAGATTTGCACGGGCAATCCCCTGATACTGCGCGCGGTAGTACTCAAGCAGAAGCCCGTTATTGGCTATTGCCTTGAAATTTTCAAGGTCGTATGCATCTGCCATATCCGAGATATTCTGTCCGCCCTTGAGAGCATCGTCAGAGACCACATCCCCGATAAAGAATTCCGAATAGTAGGTGTTGCTGTACTCCCACATCAACGGGACATATGCAGCAGTGACAACCTGCTCGGCCGCATCGGCCCCGGTAAAATAGTCCTCCACCTTGTTGAGCATCGGGCTGTCTTCCCCAAGCCATCCTGAGCATGATACGGCAAACGGTACGCATAATAGAGCCAGGACAGTTCCAAATATATTTCTGTTCATTGTCTGCAATATTTTAGAAATTGATATTAAGACCGAGCATGAATGTCCTCGACTGAGGATAGTTGCCGTAGTCTACTCCACCGCCCACTTCAGGGTCATAGCCCGTATATCTGGTAACGGTAAAGAGGTTTGATCCTGACAGGTATATGCGCAGCCTGCTCATGCCGAGCCTGCTGATCCATCTTTCAGGGAGAGAATAGCCGATCTGGAGATTCTTCAGCCTGAGATACGAGCCGTCCTCTATGAACCTGTCGCTGTCCTCCTTGTTCATGGCGCTGCCGTTAGGGTTAGGAATGGAGCCTCCCGGATTGGAGGTTGTCCACACATCCCGCATGGTAGTACTCAAAGTGGCCTCATTGCCTGTACCCTCTGTCCTGAGACGGACCGCGTTGTAGATTTCATTCCCGTACACGCCCTGGAAGAACAGGGACAGGTCAAGTCCTTTCCATGCGGCAGATATATTAAGCCCGTATGTAAGCCACGGGAACGGATTGCCGAGATCCGTCCTGTCCGCCTCGGTTATCTTGCCGTCATGATTGATATCGACATACTTCGCATCTCCCGGAGCATACTTGCCATCCTCCTCGGCCCAGAGATATTCCGAGATCTCCTCTTCAGTACGGAATATCCCGTCGTACCTGTAGCCCCAGAAAGTATAGAGAGGCAGTCCCTCGTCAGATATCACTTTATCCCCGATTACCCTCTGGCCTCCGTTCATGGCAGTCAATTCATTGCTGATGAATGAGACATTGCCGCCTATGGAATAATCCACCTGTCCTATCCTGTTGCGATGGTTCAGCGAAAGCTCGATACCCTGGTTCCTTACCGTACCGACATTTGCCGTAGCCGCATATCTGTTGCCTACATGGGCCGGCGCAGTCACGCTCAGGAGCATATCCTTGGTGTCACGCAGGAAGAGGTCCACGGTACCGGTAAGCCTGTTGTTGAGCACACCGAAATCAAAGCCGGCATTCCACTGCTCAGTAGTCTCCCAGCGGCCTCCGTTGTTGACATATGTAAGTATCGTAGCTCCGGTAGCAAGAGCCTGATCCCCGACACCGAGAGGGTAGTCAAGGAATGTCGGTCCAGTATTGCTCATGCTCAGGATAAAGCTGTTGTCGCCTATCTTATCGTTTCCGATACTGCCCCAGCCGGCCCTTATCTTCAGGTCATCGAGCCATGATATGCCCTTCATCCACGGTTCACTGCTGATACGCCATGCAAGTGCTGCCGACGGGAAGAATCCCCAGGCATTCTCAGGAAACTTGCTCGAGCCGTCAGCCCTGAAGTTTACAGTTATGAGATACTTGCTGTCGAATGAATAATGCAGACGTCCGAGGAATGAGAGCCTGCGGGAGCGCGATGCCTGGTCAGAGGATTCGGTACGGTCCTCCGTCGCCTGGGACAGATACCAGTTCCTCTCGTCCGGGTTCAGGATTGTCGAGCCAGAGCCTCCAATGCTGTAATAATTGTATTCCTCGCTTGTCTGGCCGACCATTGCGGAGAAACTGTGCTTCTTGATTTCCCTTGAATAGGTAAGGGTGTTCTCTACAATGACAGTAGAATAGCGCGCCATGTTGCGCTCGATGAAATTCTTGTCATTCTTGTCGTATTCGGAGTACTGGTATTTTGACTTGAAGAGCCTGTGTCTGGTGTTGGTCAGGTCGAGACTGACATCAGACCGGAAAGTCAGCCCCTTGACAGGAGTGATCTCAAGGAATATGTCTCCCACCCATCTTTCAGTCTTGTCCTGAGGATCGGAATTCTCCACCATTGAAAGAGGGTTGGTAACGTTCTTGAAATTGGAGGCGGCACTGATCTGTCCGCTGAGGTCCTCGCCGTTGCGGTTCCTGCTTCCTGCCGGATATCGTGCCGGGTCCCACGGCGCCATAGCCAGGGCGGCAGATATGACTGATGCAGCCGGAGAACTGTTGTTGTTCATCGCATTGCGCCCTTCCGACATCATGAATGTAAGGTTCTCCCCTACCTTGAGCCACTTTGCAACCTGATGCGAGGAGTTGGCCCTTACAGTAGCCCTGGAATAGTCCGAACCTATGATGGTTCCCTGCTGGTTGAAGTAGCTTCCGCTCAGAGACCACTGGCTTTTCTCATTGCCTCCATTGATAGAGACATGGTAGTTCTGGATGGCTGCAGACCTGAAAATCTCGTCCTGCCAGTCGGTATCGATTGCAGAATAATTGAGATTGCTCGGATACCATTTCGAAGACCCTATAAGATACTGCCTTACCCAGTCATTGATTCCGTTCGTCTGGAGATATTCCAGCTGTGAGGAGCTGGTAAGGGATGCAAGGGTGTAGGCGAATTCGGAGGCATTCATCAGGTCCAGCTTCCTCCACGGAGTCTGGACTCCGGCATAGGCGTCAATAGAGACATTGACCTTGCCGTCGGTACTGCCTTTCTTTGTGGTGATGAGGATGACACCGTTGGCTCCACGCGAGCCGTAGATTGCCGTTGCAGATGCATCCTTCAGGATTTCTGTGGACGAGATGTCATTGGGATTGACAAATGAGATATCCTCTACAATGACCCCGTCAACCACATATATAGGGGCGCTGTTATTGACTGTGCCGATTCCCCTGATGCGGACTTCCGCTGCCGCCCCGGGCTGGCCGGAACTGGAATTGACTGTAACTCCTGCGGCAAGACCCTGGAGCGCCTGGTCAAGATTGGCAGCCGGTGTACGCTGAAGTTCATCTGCCTTGACGGAGGAGACCGAGCCGGTAAGGTCGCTCTTCTTCATTACACCATAGCCGATGGCCACAACCTCGTCGAGCATCACGGCATCGGTCTCCATTGCAACATTTATTGTTCCCCCCCCCGAAATTGTAAACAGCTGATCCTTGAAACCTATCGAAGTAAAGAGAACTGTCTGTCCGCTCTGGACAGAAATACTGTAGTTGCCGTCAAGGTCTGTGGATGTCCCCTGCGTTGTACCTTGTATGACAACAGAAACTCCGGGAAGCGGAAGTCCGTCATCTGCGGACGTCACATTTCCCGACACAAGCACCGCCTGCGCAGAAGCAACCTGCAGTGCAAGCAATGCCATAAAGGCTGAAAAAATGATTTTTCTCATGTCAGTCAGTGTCATTAACAGTGATTTGTGATCGCAAATATATGCGTGATAGCAATCGGATGATACTGGAACCATCTCACAAAAACTCAACAATAGGAATATTTGATTTCTACATAACCTCAACAATAAGTTTATATATTATTAATTTCTAATATATTAAAAATAATTCTATCCAAACATAATCATATGTGTCAAATTCCTATACTCTACAAAAAGAAAATAGATTAACTTTGTCATACGATAGAATGACCTGCCGCCACGACAGGAAAACACCACATGAAATGACACGGTATATATTAAGACTTGTCGCATTCTCCATGCTCGCAGCCGTACTGACGGCAAACAGTGCCTTCGGCGCATATCCGTCAGTAAGAAACTTCGGGAAAACCGAATACAAGGCCGGGACACAGAACTGGGGAATAACCGAAAGCGAGGGGAAATTCATGTATTTCGCCAACAATTCCGGTCTGCTGGAGTTTGATGGTAACTCATGGGATCTCATCCCTGTCGCCAACCACACCAATGTACGCTCTGTCCTGTATGACATGGACAGCAGACGCATCTGGGCAGGGGCATTCAATGAGTTCGGGTACTATTCCCTGGACCGCAGAGGGGCGATGGCCTATACATCCCTTACAGACAGGATTGACGACGGGAAGGGAGTGACGGAAATCTGGCAGATCATGAAATCCGGAGACAACATATACATGCATGATGACAGCAGGGTATACATTTATGCCGGAGACACTGTCAGGATTTTCGAAGCCGGTGGAAAAATAAACTCAATGGCATGCTCCGGAGACAGGATCATATTCGCTGCATTGGGGAAAGGCCTCATGACCATAAACGGCAACGGGGACATTGAAAGGCTTGCCGGATGCGGACACCTCAGGAATGAAAAGATCTGTGCGATACTTCCCGCCGGAGGCATGGACATGCTGTTTGTCACTGAATTCGCGGGACTATGGACGTACAGCGAGGGCCGTGCGGAGAGACTGACTACCGGAGCCGACAGGCTGCTGGAGAAAGCCCAGGCGTTCTGTGCGGCCACAGACGGCGACAATATCGCTGTGGGGACAGTCTCTGACGGAGTGTTCATAATCAACCGCGAAACAATGGCCATTACGCATCTGAACACATTCTCCGGACTGCAGAATAACTCGGTATTGAGCGTATACTTTGACATCGACAGGAATCTCTGGCTCGGGCTGGACAAGGGAATAGACTATGTCAGGCTGAATTCGCCTGAAGCATCGGTCTTCAATACCGACAAGCTTTACGGTACCGGCTATGCATCAATCGTAAGCGATGGAAGACTGTATCTCGGGACAAACCAGGGACTGTACAGCACCACATATGATGAACGGATGCAGGATAGCGGGGAAATCAGGCAGGTCAAAGGAATAAGCGGACAGGTGTGGTGCCTTGAAAAGATTCACGGGACACTGTTCTGCGGTCACGACCATGGTCTCTTCATTGTCAGCGGGGACAAAGCCGAACGTATACCCGGGGTAAACGGGATATGGAAAATCATGGAAAACCCGTTCGACAGGGAGGAGATATTAGGATGTTCGTACAGGGGGCTTTTCAGGCTTGAACGCCGCAACGGGAAATGGACCCCGGTACATATCAAGGGGTTCAGCGAGGTAAGCAGCAATTTCGAGGCGGACAGTGACGGAGCGATATGGATGCATCACTGGATCAAAGGGCTTTTCAGGCTCTCGCTCGATGAAGACCGCGATTCCGTGACGACCGTAAGGCACTTCACTTCAGCCGACGGGTTGCCTACAGACAGGAACAACATGGCAAACCTTTATGACGGCAGAATCGTATTCTCTTCTGAAGGCGGGTTCTTCACATATGACACGGCAAGCGGAAGGATGAAGCCGCATGTCATGCTGAACAGTCTCTTCAACCGTCCGCCTGTGGCGGTAAAGATACATGAGTCGCCATCCGGGGACCTGCTGTTCCTCTCCGGGACAATGCAGACCCTTGCCATCAAGGAACACCGGGGCTACGGGATTGACAGCCTGTCACTGACTTTCCTGCAGGAAAGACGTATCCCCGGGTTCGACAACATATGCTGGACAGGAAGGAATGGGTTCATAATCAATACCGAGGATGGATTCTCATGGATTGACATCAACAAGCTTTCAGGCAAGCCGGAAGGCTCTCCCAGACACGTACTGATAAAGGATGTGTATGTATCCGATGCCAATGATTCGCTTATTTTCGGGTCAAGGACCCCGGAAGAGGCCTCTGAACCGATGAAAATCCCGTACAGGGACAATTCCCTGCGTTTCGAATTCGTATGTCCCCAGTACGCGGGAAAGAACGCTATTGAATACAGCTGGTGTCTGGAGGGATATGACAAGGAATGGTCCAGATGGTCATCTATCACGACAAAGGAATACACGGGACTTCCCCAGGGCTCATACAGGTTCATGGTCAGGGCAAAGGACACCTTCTCGCCGGAAATATCGGAATGCGGGTTCGATTTCAGCATATTGCCGCCATGGTACATGAGCAAGGCGGCTGTCGCGGGATATGCAGTACTTCTGGCACTTGTAGTATGGGCTCTGCTCAATTACATGAATATCAGGTCCGGGAGACAGGCTGCGGAGGTCGAGAAGAAGAAAGAGGAGGAAATGAAAGCCCAGCAGATGAAATACGAAGAGGAAGCCCGGGAGAAAGAGAAGGAGATAGTGATGCTGAGGAACCAGCATCTGGAATCGGACCTGAAGCACAAGTCCCAGGACCTTGCCGACTCCACCATGAACCTTATCCGGAAGAATGAGATCCTGATAAAGATCAAGAACGACATCAGCAAGGTACAGACGGAGATTTCAGAAAACGATGACCGGGCGAAGGCATTGAGAAGACTGCAGAAGATACAGGCCGACATCAGGGAAAACATCGACCATGACGACAGCTGGCAGAAATTCGAGCATAATTTCGACTCTGTCTATGAAAATTACCTGAAACGGCTCCGCAAGGAATTCCCGAGACTGACAGGAGGCGACATGAGGCTCTGTGCCTATCTCAAGATGAACCTCTCATCAAAGGATATAGCATCAATGATGAACATGTCGGTACGCAGTGTCGAGATGGCGAGATACAGGCTCAGGCAGAAACTCGGCCTTACCAGGGAAAGCAATCTTTCAGACTTTCTCCAGAATTTCTGACAAAGCCGCAGAGACTGCGGCCCGGGCCGCGTCATGGTCTGCAAGCAATGTCCTGAGCTCACGTAGCCTGGTGGCATTGCTGCTCCACGGAATCCACAGCCTTAGATAGCCGTCAGGGCCATATTTCGAATAAAGATGTTCCAGGGCCCTCTCTATCTGCCGGTCTGAGGACATTTCAGGATATCTCGACATGCCATACAGCAGTGTTCTCCTGATAATCGTATCCGCATCTATGAGCCGGTCCGCCTCTGCGACCATCTTCCCGTAGATGCTGCGAGGCTCATGGTCAAGCGATGCCCTGTGGTCTTCGGCCGCCCGGGCAATGGACTCCACCTGGGCGTCATTGAACCATCTGCCCAGCTCCTTGTCCGCCCTGATTATCCGGCCTGAATCGATATGATGGTTCTCCTTGCCGTTGATACGGCCCAGATCATGGCATGCGGCAGCCACAAAGAGCATCTCAGGATTGACATCGTTGCGGAGTTCCTCCGGTGCAGTCCTGTACAGCTCCATGGAATTGTCAATCACTGCAAGCGCATGATCCTGGCGGTGCGCAAGGTCGAACCTTGCATACTCAGGGACAATCCTTCCATAGACATATTCCTGTATTTCCTTTCTTATTTCCGGATATTCCGGCCTGCCGCACCCGGTCTGCCCGTCCTGGCAGGATATGTGGTCCGTATTATGTTCCATATTCTTTATCAAAGCATAATCCTACTGTCCGGCTCCATGTCCGGAGACGCCCCTGGCATGACAAGCTGCCGCTTCGGCGATAGCGGCAATAAGCTCCTCGCATTCCTGTATGCTGCACGCTGCGTCACTGACGAATACTGCAAGCGATATATGGCTGCCGTCAGGAAGGACAATTATACCGGCGTCATTTACAGCGGATATCCTTCCGTCGGGCAACAAATCCCCGGTTCCGGTCTTATGGGCAATTGCCTGTACATTTCCCTGGATTCTTCCGGGGATACGCGCCTCCCCGGTCCTGCAGCCGCACATGGTATCCCAGATAAAAGCCATGTACCCGTCGGCATCCCTTACACTCCAGAAATACTCAAGCAGCATTGCCGCCGACATCGGGGTCGTCCAGTTCCGGATACAGTTCCCCGGATTCTCGTGCATCATGGCCTCGGTACATTCAATATCGAAGTCCCCTATGTCAAGTGAAGCGATGTGGTCCGCAGTCTGTAGCGGGCCGCCGGTCAGCTCAAAAAGGATGTCGCATGCATTGTTGTCGCTATATACAAGGGTATACTCAAGGAGCTCCGCATACGTAAAGGTACCACCTTCCGGATGGGCATCCCGCAGCGGACTCCATGTATCAGCATGCAGCATGGCGGCAGTGACATCCGTCACAGCATCCAGAGGGATGGATGCCCGCTTCAGACAGTCGCATACGGCAAGAGCCTGATGGAATTTCATCACGCTCATCATTGGGAACCGCTGCCCTTCATCATCCTTCGCATCGGGCCACACGAGCGTATCCCCGTTGCTGAATATGGCCGCGACCCCTATCCTTGCATCCGCTTCGGCCGCAAGCGAATCAATTGCAGCGTATAGCCCGGATACATCCCCGGACTGCCGTTCCACAGACATATCCCTGCCGTCCGATGCATCGTCGAGATAATGACTGTAGAACATCCCGACACATAAGCCCACCACAGCAGCCGCTGAGAGATTCAGCACTGCAAGAAATGCTGCCTTTCCCGCCGTTTTCATATGAATTATCTCTTAAGGCTGCCAAAATTAACAAATAAATGCATGCGGCTGTAAAGAAACTTTACAATATCCCGGATGCCCTGTAAAATTTCTTTACACCAGTCGAATGCCTGTAATTCATATCACATTATCTATCAAAATATTATACAGAATGGCACACTAAATGCTCTTTCCGCACCGGGCCGCCGGGAGAATAGCGGCATCAATTGTCCGGTAATATGAAAAATGACAGAAATACACTGATTGCAGGTATCTGCGTGATGATGACGCTGACATGCGGCACCGCAGAGGCACAGGACCATGGACATTCCGGTCATGGCATCTCCGACACGACAGTATTTACCTTACGGGAATGCATGGAGTATGCAATATCCAACTCGACAAAGATAAGGATACAGCAGGCCACAAACGGAGACAACCAGATTGCCAGGCGCGATGCCATCCTGTCCGCATTCACTCCGGCCATCAGCGCCGATGCGCATGTCTATTCAAACTTCGGAAGGGCAATCGACCCTGAGTCCAACACCTATATCTCTACCGCCTCATTCAACAACGCCTACTCGGTATCTGCCGGAATAAATATCTTCAACGGCTTCGAGGCAGTCAACAACCTGCGCATAACAAAGACGGCAAAGGCCATGGGACTCAGCCAGGAACAGCAGCTGAAAGACCAGATATGCCTTGCGACCATCGAAGCATACTGCAACGTGGTATATTATTCAAGGCTCTGCGGGATTGTGGAGTCACAGGTCGAGACTGCGGAAAGCTCCCTCATGCTTGCAAGGAGACAGGAGGAGCTCGGGCAGAAAAGCCATGCGGATGTCATTCAGGTAGAAGCAGACCTCGCCGACAAGAAGTATCAGCTGATTTCCGTGCAGAACAGTCTCGGGGATGCATATATCACACTGAAAGATGTCATGTTCTGGCCGGTACAGGATCCCCTTGCCATAGATGACTCAATTGCCGGAGACGATGAATGGCAATATGAGGGACTGCTCCATGATGATTCCGAGAAAGGGACTGTCATCGGCAAGGCACTTGCCTCGCTTCCCGACATTTCGATAGCCAGGGGCACAATGGAGAACGCAAGGATTGAGCTGAGGACTGCCCGGTGGAAGATAGCGCCGAGCCTGTCCCTCTATGCCGGATGGTCCACAAGCTACTATACCTATCCGGGGCAGGCAGGATATGTCGCGACCCCATTCTGGCACCAGTTCAGGAATAACGGAGGGGAATATGTGCAGCTTTCGATGTCGATTCCTATCTTCAACAGGCTTGGCAGGCACTCGGACATAGCACGGAAGAAGAACGCCTACAGGCGGGCAACGGCAGAATACGAGCAGAAAGTACAGGAGGTGCAGGCTGAAGTCTGCCGTGCAATACAGGACCGTGACGGGGCATCAGCGGCTTTCATACAGGCGGACAGGATGGCTCAGCTGCAGGAAGAGGCATTCAGGCTCAACACCAGGAAATTCGAGCAGGGACTCATTTCCCCGATTGAATATCATACGGCATCGGACAATTACCTGAATGCAATGGCAGAAAGGCTCAACGCCATGCTGCAGTATCAGATCAAGAAGCGTGTCGTAGCATATTACAGCGGCATCCACTACCTGGATCAGTAGCCGATCATGAAAGGAGCAATGACAGATAGCAACCGAATCGATATAAAACAAGCGGATATGGAAGAATCAATGGACAGAAGAATCGAGCAGAAGAAAGGATGGAGACTGGCATTCAGCCGCAAGGCAATGCCATACTGGGGAGGTGCATTGCTGCTTGCATTCATATTGTGGCTGATATTCAGGGACAATTCATCGACCTTGAGGATTGACGGCGACACAATCACTACAGGAGATGTGACTGCCGGGGAATTCAATGACTACATAAGGATAAGCGGACAGGTCCAGCCGATGACGACTATCCAGATCAGCCCTCTCGAAGGAGGCGTAGTCGAGGAAATCATTGCCGAGGAGGGCAGCCATGTCAGGAAGGGGGACGAAATACTCAGGCTCAGCAATGAGAACCTCGACCTGCAGATCCTGAACTCCGAGGCAGAGCTTGCCGAAAAAGAGAATCTCCTGCGCAACACCATGATTTCAATGGAGCAGCAGAAGCTGAGCGTAAAGCAGGAAAGGCTCCAGCTTCAGATGGAGGTAAGGCGGTACAGGCGGGCATATGAGCAACAGAAAGCGCTCTACGAAGAAAAGCTGATTGCCCGGGAGACATGGATGCAGGCTGAGGAGGACTATCTTCTGGCAATGGACAAGCTCGAGCTTGTCAAGGACAGGGAACTGCAGGACAGTCTCTACAGGTCCGTCGAAATCGAGCAGATGCAGGAAAGTCTCGACAACATGAAAGTGAACATGCAGATGATACGGAAAAGGAAGGATAACCTGACCATAAAGGCCCCGATTGACGGGGAACTCGGGCTGCTGGACGCTGTTCTCGGGCAATCCATAGCATCCGGAGCAAAGATAGGCCAGATAAACGACCTGTCGAGCTACAAGATTGAAGCCCGGATAGACGAGCACTATATCGACCGTGTCACACAGGGCCTCGAAGCACTGTTTGAAAGACAGGACGAGACTTTCCATGCCGTCATCCGGAAGGTCTACCCCGAAGTCAGGGAAGGGAAATTCAAGGCGGATTTCAAGTTCGACGGGCAGCAGCCGGACAACATCCGCACCGGGCAGACCTATTACATGAACCTGCAGCTCGGACAGCCGGAAGAAGCCATCCTGATCCCGAGAGGGACATTCTATCAGCACACCGGTGGCAAATGGATATATGTGCTGACCCCGGACGGCACGGGAGCGGTCAGGAGACCAATACGGATAGGCCGCCAGAATCCCCAGTACTACGAAGTGGAAGAGGGCCTTCAGCCTGGGGAAAAGGTAATAATATCCAACTACGAGAGCTACAGGGACAATGACAGGCTGATTTTCAGGTAGCCGCCGGCCTCAGGCACACAGACCGCATACAAGGAAGCAGACACGGACAATAAAAATTAAGGGAAATGAATCTATCGGGATATATCATCGAGACTTTCCGCAGCATATCCAGGAAAGGCAGGCATAATGTAATGAAGATACTCTCGCTGGCCATAGGGCTTGCCCTGGGGCTGGTCCTCATTGCCAAGGTGGCCTTTGAGCAGAGCTATGACGGATTCTACAATGACAGCGACAGAATCTATATGGTAATGGAGACTATTCCCGACCTGACTGGGGGCAACGGGACAGAGACTTTCCCGAGGACAGCCGGAGGAGTAGCCGTATACCTCAGGATGCTCTCGCCGGAAATAGAGACATCGACAAGATTCACATCGCTGGGAGAAGGCTCGACCTTTACATTGGCTGAATCCGGGGACAAGCTGAAAGCCACCTATGCGGCGGCAGATTCATGCTTCTTTGACATCCTTTCCCTCGATGTGCTTCAGGGAAATCCGAAAGAAGTGCTCTCAAGACCTCTGTATGCAATGGTTTCAGAGTCGGTGGCACGGAACATCGGAGGTGATGCTGTCGGGAAGAGCATTGTCCTGGACGGGACAGAGGATGCTGTCCTGACAATAGGCGGTGTGTTCAGCGATTTTCCGGAGAACTCCATATTCAGCCATATCGACATGCTCGTCTCTATGCCGTCAATATCATTCTATACATGGGACGGGTCCATGAACCTCATCGGAAATGACAGGTATACAAGCCTGATAAAGCTGAGGGAGAATGCGGATATCTCGGACGTACAGGCCCTGACAGACAGATTCATCCAGGACAACTTCTCCCGGGTGATGGAAGAGAGCGGGACGGAATTCGGCCTGACATTCAGAAGACTTGACTCATGGCACAGGACAGATGAGCAGACCAGGACAATGACACTTGTACTCAGCCTCATAGCATTTGCCCTGCTGTTTACGGCAGCAATGAACTACATCCTGCTTACGATATCATCCCTGATAGGCAGGGCAAAAGAAGCGGCCGTATGCAAATGCTTCGGGGCAGGGAGGAAAGAAATCAGGGCCATGCTTCTGACAGAGGCAGGAGTCCATACCTTTCTGGCACTGCTGGCAGGCATGATACTGATTGCGGCCTTCAGCGGCCCGGTCGGGAAGCTGACAGGGACATCGGTCGCAGGACTTCTTTCCGGAGGCAGGGTCCTGATACTGCTTGCCGTCTGCATAATCATCGCACTCGTTTCGGGAGTCATCCCCGGCAATATCTTCTCCAGGATTCCTGTCGCTTCCGCATTACGCAGCTACCGCGAGTCGAAAAGACATTGGAAGCTTGCCCTTCTGGCTATACAGTTTACAGCTGCATCATTCCTTGTCATCCTGCTCCTTGTCATCTCCAGACAGTACAGGCTCGTGACAACCGCCGATACAGGATATGAATATGAAAACCTTGCATATACCAGCCTTGTCCCCGTAGGGGATGCATCTCTGCGCAGCCTGATCCTGCAGGAGTTAGGCAGGCTTCCGGAAGTCAAGGCTGTGACCTTTGCCGATGTCCTGCCGATGAACGGTGCGAGCGGGGACAATGTGATGCTTCCGGGAGATACCAGGGAACTGTTCAACTGCGCAGACCTGTACTTTGTCGGGAAAGGCTATTTTGACATGATGGAAATACCTGTAATCCAAGGTACGACATTCAACGAAAATGCTGCGGCTGCCCAGGAGGTAATGGTAAGCAGGACCTTTGCCGAATTCATGGAAAGGACAGCCGGATGGAGACCGGAAATAACCGGGAAGGACATATATATAACCTCATATGACAGCCCGATGACAATATGCGGCGTATACGAGGATTTCAGCATCGGGTCCGCCATGAACCAGGACAGCAGGCCGTCGGTCATTGCATACAGTCCCGAACCCACACCGGGCTTTGCACTGGTCAGATTCCACAGGATCAGCCCGGAGGCCATCTCCAGGGCCGAGGAAACCATTGCCGGAATCGTCCCCGACAAAGACATGCATATCTATTCCTACAAGAATGACATGAAAGGAATCTACGCCGGGACAAGGACATTCAGGGATGCAGTGACCGTAGGCGGCATAGTTACCCTGCTGATAGTATTCATAGGCCTTGTCGGCTACACATCCGATGAAGTCAACCGCAGACGCAAGGAAATAGCAGTCCGGAAGATAAACGGGGCATTGATGGGAGACATAGCCATGCTGATGAACACGGATGCCGTCAGGATAGCCCTTCCGTCAGTAGCTGCCGGAGCTGCAGCGGCCTTCTTTACAGGACATGGATGGCTGGAGCAGTTCGCAATAAAGACACCGCTGAGCTGGTATATCTTTGCAGGCGGGGCTCTGGCAGTGCTGGTCCTCGGCATGGCAGTGGCTTCATACAATGTAATCCGGTCAGCCGGGGAGAATCCGGCAGATTCACTGAAGACAGAGTAGAAACAAATCAATAAATCCAAGCTATGATTAAAGTTACAGACCTGTGCAAAGTATTCCGCACAGAAGAAATCGAGACTACCGCACTCAACAATGTCTCTTTTGAAATCAAGGACGGCGAATTTGTCGCCGTAATGGGACCGTCCGGCTGCGGGAAATCAACCCTGCTGAACATCCTCGGACTCCTCGACAATCCTACATCGGGAAGCTATGAGCTCCTCGGCCATGAGGTCTCGCGGCTGAAGGAAAAGGACCGCACGAAATTCCGCAAGGGGAACATCGGATTCGTATTCCAGAGCTTCAACCTTATCGACGAGCTCAATGTCTACGAGAATGTAGAGCTTCCGCTGCGTTATCTCAACATCAGCGCATCGGAAAGGAAGCAGAAAGTCACAGAGATTCTCAAGCGGATGAACATAAGCCACAGGGCACGGCATTTCCCGCAGCAGCTCTCGGGAGGACAGCAGCAGAGAGTGGCCATTGCCCGTGCGGTTGTAGCCGGCCCGAAACTGATTCTCGCCGACGAGCCGACAGGAAACCTCGATTCAAGGAACGGCAAGGAGGTCATGGACCTGCTCTCCGAACTCAACAGGGAAGGCACGACCATCGTGATGGTAACCCACTCTCAGAGGGACGCCTCCGTGGCCCAGAGGACTATCGACCTGTTCGACGGGAAGATAGTGAGCGATGTTGCAAATGAACTTTAGCATTGACACATATGTTTAGAAACCTGTGGCATGTAATACGCCATTTCAAGATGGCATTTGTACTGAATGTCCTCGGACTCGCAGTCGCATTCATGGCATTCATGGCAATAATGATGCAGGTACGTCACGACCTGACATTCGATTCGTGCTATGAGGAAGCAGAGAATATCTTCAGACTCGATATCGTCATAGACGGGAAAGGACAGGCAATCATCTGCCGGCCCATGGCAAGACTCTTTGCCGGATCATCTCCGGCAATAGCCGCAGGATGCATAACACAGAATGGCTATGACTCCGCATTATGGCAGATAGAGAAAGACGGGGACATGCGTGGCCATTATCTGCAGAAATGCAATGTATCCCCTGAAATACTTGACGTATTCAGCTTCAATATGACAGAAGGAGACCGCAGCGCCCTGAAAGCCCCGGGCAGCGCCGTCATACCGGAAAGCCTGGCGAAAACCCTTTTCGGGGACCGGCCGGCGACAGGCAGGATCCTGCATGCCACGGACAGTACCGATATCGATCGCACAATTACCGGCGTATACAGGGATTTTCCCCGGAACGCATCCCTGAAGAATGCGGTATATACATCCATGGATCCGCAGGAAAACATCGACAGCTGGAGCAACTGGAACTACTACTGCTTCCTCAGGCTCTCCGACCCTTCCGAGGCAGGACATATCATAGAAAACTTCAGGGGAAACCTCAGGGAGATTTTCCAGGACAGCTGGAAAGAAGACAGCACGGAACTGGTAATGACCAGTATCGGCAATCTGCATTTCAAGTCCGCCGTACTTTTCGATGAACTCCCGAAGGCAAGTATGGGAGTCATCAATGCATTGATTGCCATAGCCTTTATCATCATTCTGATTGCCGGGATAAATTTCACAAACTTCAGCACGGCCCTTGCCCCGATGAGAATAAAAGGAATCAATACCAGACGGATACTCGGAAGCCCGGACACAGGGATAAGGGCAGGCCTTACGGCAGAAATCATAATGATAAGCCTTATGGCCTTCGCAATCTCAATCATCGGACTGCATCTTGCGGGACATTCCCCGCTTAAGGAACTGCTGGACTGCAGCATCGCTCCCGATGACAATGTGCCGGTAATATGGGCCGGGCTCGGGATAGCAGTAATCGCCGGACTGGTATCCGGACTGTACCCTTCTTTCTATATGACTTCAGTGCCCCTGTCACTTGTACTGAAAGGCAGCTTCGGTCTCTCTCCTGCCGGACGGAGACTGAGAGGCATCCTTATCGGTGTGCAGTTCACGGCTTCTTTCGCCATAATCATTACCGCATCATTCATATACCTGCAGAACAGATTCATGCTCGATTACCCTCTGGGATTCGACAAGGACAGGATTCTTGTCGCTGACATCAACAGCAATGTCTTATCGGACCTGGATGCATTCTCCGGCGAGGTCCTGGGCATTCCAGGGGTGGATGACCTGGCATATTCAATGCAGGCCGTCTCCTCCGGAGACTTCTATATGACATGGGGGCGGGAGCATAAGGGCAGACAGATTTATTTCGCATGCATTCCCGCAAGCGTGGAACTGTGCCGGACACTTGGCATACAGGTACATGAAGGCAGGGATTTCACTGCAGATGACACGAAAAAAGAAGATGCAAGCTATATTTTCAATGAGACTGCAAGGAAGCTGTACGGCCTTGAAGCTGGAGACCGGCTTCCTAATGGCGAAATTGTGGGGTTCGTACCGGACATCAGGTTCACATCGTTCCGGCAGACGATATCCCCGATGGCATTCATGCTCCCGGGGAGCATCCAGGGATACTTCCGGATCGCATATATAAGAGTCAGCCCGGGAACAGACATCCAGGCTGCAAGAAATGAAGTGATGCAATGCCTCAGGAAATTCGACCCCGGATATCCCTTTAATGTAAGGCCCTACGATTCCATCCTGGAAAACACCTACAGGAAAGAACAGAGGACCGGGACACTGATAACGCTTTTCAGCCTCATTGCAATCTTCATCTCGGCAGTAGGGGTCTTCTCATCCGTGATGTTCGACTGCGAGTACCGCAGGAAAGAGACGGCAGTGAGGAAAGTGCTGGGGTCAGGAAGGATGGAGATTACAGGGATGTTCTGCAGGATTTATATGAAGATACTTGTGCCATGTTTCATAATCGGTGCTCCCATAGCCTGGTATGCGTCCCGTAAATGGATGGAAAGCTTCGCCGGCAGCATTCCTCTTCACTGGTGGGTATTCCTGGCTGCATTTGCCGCAGTTGCCGCGCTCACATCCCTCATTGTCATATGCCAGAGCTGGAGAGTGGCCAACGAAAACCCGGTAAAGAACCTCAGGGCCCAGTAAGGCACGGATAGACGGACGGAACGGCATCAGGTATATAGGACACAAAAACAGCAATATATGAAAAGTTTTCTGAGATTCCTGTGGAGGAACAGGCTGTACGCCGCAATCAATCTTGCCGGGATGACAGTGGCCCTGGCATTCTCCATAATCATATTAAGCTATGCGTCAGCCCAGTACCGCACGGCAAGGCGCATCCCCGGATGGAAAGACCTGTACGCAGTATGCTATGACAACCAGGCCATCATGTGCTACGGCATGGCCGATGCGCTGAGGAATGCCCTTCCCGAGGCTATGTCAGTATCCGGATTCTCCGCGGCTTTCGATGGTGTCATCGCCGAATACGGCGGCATGAAATTCAATTCGGCAGTGATGTGTGCCGACAGCACATTCTTCAGCATGTTCGATGTGGATTTCAAGGCAGGGGATGCCGGAGCGTCGGGAGGGAACAACCGTATTGCGGTATCCGAATCATTCGCCGGGAAAATAGGACGTCCCGGAGAAGACATCATAGGCAAGCCTGTTACCCTTGCAGGTGAGGACTTTACAATAGGGGGCATTGTCGCCGATTTCAAGGACGGGATCCTTCCATATACGGACATTATCGCAGACTTCGGCGAGGACAGGTTCATAGGGCAATACAAGTCCCAGCCGTTCTCAGTGTTCGGGAACATTCTCACTTTTGTGGAGATCCGGGACATTTCAGACCCTGATACACTGGAGAGCAAGATACTGGACATATATTCCGATGCGAGGGGGACATCGGACTCCGAAGATGAATACAGATTCAATCTGATACGTATCGACGACCTGTATTTCCATCCGGGGAATTACTTTCTCAATTCCGGAAACAGCAGGACAATCAGGAATATGACACTGGCGGGTCTGGCACTGCTGATTTCCGCCCTGTTCAACTATATCAACCTTACTGTCGCCCTGTCAGGGAAGCGGGCCAGGGAAATGGCCACGCGCATGCTGCTCGGATCCGGCACCGGAGAAATCCGCAGAAGGTATCTCAAGGAAGCTCTGGCATTTACATCCCTATGTTTCATATTCGGGATTCTTCTGGCTGCCGCCGCTGTTCCTGCCGTCAACTGGCTCATCAACGACCCGGCATCCATATCGGAAACGGCAGACATGAAAGTCTCCGACATCTTCTCCCCAGGACCTGTCCTGGCGTGCGCGGGAATCGCGCTTCTGATATCGGTTGCAACCGGTCTCGCTTCCGCAGGGATAGCATTGCGGTTTTCCCCGTCAGATATCGTAAAGGGCAGGATGAGGGTCAGAAACAGACAGCTGTTCTCGAAGGTATTCATCATCATACAGAATATCATTGCAATTGTACTCATCGCACTGTCAATCACGATGGAACTGCAGATGAAGCATATGCTGCACAGGCCTGCCGGCTGCAATCTTGAAGACATCTATTACCTCAACACCGACCTGACAGGCAATGACCTGACAAGATTCATGGCAAGACTGCAGGAGCTTCCGTGCACAGGAGAAATCGGACTTGCCACAGGGTTACCGGGCTCGATAGGCAGCATGTACACTTCCCCGGACAGGTCCGGAAAAGAAATCACATACAGCGTCATGACATGTGACACAGCTGTCTTCAATATGCTTGGGTTCCGGATAATCGAGAAATACAGCGACTGCATGCCAGGCTCGGTATGGGTAAACGAAAGTGCTGCGAGAAGTGCAGGAATCAGCAGCGGGAATACCGACCTGAGCACAACTGTAGCCTACGGATGGGGCGACACCGGCACAGGAAGCACTGCCAGCGGGATTGTCGGGGACTTCATAATCACGGGGGCGATGGAATCGGAGAAGTTCGAGAATGCCGTCATCTACATCAAGGGGCAGGAATATTTCCCGTTCGGAAACTACGTCATAAGGACTGTCGGAGGACACGCAGAGGCGGAAAGGATGATCACAGATGCATACAGGGATTTCTGCCTGGAGACATACGGTGTGGAAATGTCTGCCTGGGTCAACAGCTACATGACAGACAGGCTGTCGGAAGACCTTGAAGGAGCAAGAAGAAACATGAGGCTTATGGAGCTCTTCATGATTATCGCCATCATGCTCTCCCTTGCGGGCCTTGTCGCCATAAGCATATTCTATGCTGACAGCAACAGCAGAAGCATTGCCCTGCACAAGATCTACGGCGGGACTACAGGAAGCGAGACATGGAGAAACATACGTATCTACATGCTGATGACAATTGCCGCCGATGCCGTAGCCATACCGGTTGCCGTCTCCATTGCCAGCAGATACCTTGAGGAGTTTGCATACAGGATCAGCCTCGAGGCATGGATATTTGCCGTGACTGTCCTGCTGTCCCTGGCGATTACCGGACTGTCAACAGTGTGGCAGATACGGAAAGCGGCCAGAGCCAATCCTGCCGATGCACTTAAATCGGAATGAAGCACCGCCGGATGAAGCGTAAAAGGAAAAATTTCTTAACTTTGGTCTTTGTGAATCAGGACAAAAATGAAAAAGACACCGATTGTCGCCCTTATCTATGACTTTGACGGGACGCTTTCTCCCGGCAACATGCAGGAATTCGGATTTATCCAGGCTATAGGCAAGAGTCCGGCCGAATTCTGGCAGATGAGCGATGATATCGCAATAGGGCAGGACGCAAGCAACATTCTCAGCTACATGAAGCTGATGTTCGATGAAGCCAGAAAGGCCGGGATAAGCCTCCAGAGGGAGAAGTTCAGGAGCTTCGGCAAGAGCATCGAACTGTTCGACGGGGTCAGGGAATGGTTCGGGCTTATAAATGAATACGGCAGACGGCATGGAGTGACAGTGGAGCACTACATCAACTCATCCGGCCTTGCGGAAATGATAGAGGGCTCCCCTATCGCGGACGAATTCAAGAGGATTTTCGCCTGTTCTTTCCTGTATGACGAGAACGGGAATGCGGTCTGGCCGGGTGTGGCCGTAGACTATACGGCGAAGACACAGTTCATTTTCAAGATCAACAAGGGCATCCTCAGCATCCGTGACAACAAGCTGGTCAATGAGAGCCAGCTGGAGGAAAACAAGAGGATACCTTTCCCGCACATGATATATTTCGGAGACGGAGAGACAGATGTGCCGTGCATGAAGATTGTGAAGATGTTCGGCGGACATTCCATTGCTGTGTACAACCCGTTGCTTCCCGGCAAGCACGAGACAGCCAAAAAGCTCCTCAAGCAGAAACGCGTGAACTTCATCACTCCGGCATGCTATACCGAGGACAGCAGGACATTCAAGGTAGTGTGTTCGATCATAGACAAGATAAAGGCCGACCACGAGCTGCAAAGGCTTTCCAGCTTCAAATAGGAAGCCAGGCCGGTGCCGGGGCATCAGGACGCCGACAGCAATGACGTCGTATTCATCATGATGCGCTCCAGCTGCGGAATGTGCCTTTTCCTGAACCTCATGCTTCTGAGCATCTCTATCTGGGCCAGTGAATGAAGGTCGGTACCGACATATGAGTACAGGCCTTTTTCAAGTATTGCGGCAGCTTTCATGGCCGCCCCCTTTCCATAGAACCCGCCGAGAGACAGAAGATTCAGCTGAAGGCTGCAGCCCCTGTCAACAATATCCTTCATCCTGCCGGTATCCCCTGAATAGAATATGTATCGCTCCGGATGTGCAAGCACCGGATGATAATCAAGGCAGTTAAGCCGGAATATCGTCTCGTCTATATTGGATGACTCATACGCATATGACATCTCTATCAGGATATGCCTCCCGGGGAGCAGCAACAGGTCCCCATTGAATGTCTCCTCTATCCCTTCATATACCATATGCTCTCCGGCAATCAGGAAATTGATGCCCGAAGCCTCCTCCAGCCGGCCCTTGACAGCATCAAAATGCCGTGAAATGAATCCATGTGTATTGTCCGGATAAAGCTCGGGATAAATGTGGGGAGTGAGTACCATGTTCTTCACGCCAAGTGCTGCAAGCTCTGCCACTGCCCGGCATGAATGCTCCATATCCCTGAAGCCGTCATCCACGCCGGGAAGCACATGTGAATGCATATCCGTCTCGAACGGAAGATCCTCGATACGGATACCCTTAGAGAACAGTCCGGACCAGAATCCGGAGGATTTCATGCTGCCTGAATCAGTCGTCATACCGGTCTGCCTGAGATATGGTCCTGTCAATAGACTTTTACGGTCAGCTTGGCATATGCCCTTTCGACCTTGGCAAGAGCTTCCTCGACAGTATCGGCAGTGGCAAGAAGCACTCCCAGCCTCCTGTGTCCGGAAATTTCAGGCTTGCCGAATATCCTCATCTGGACTCCTGGCTCTTCCAGCACTTTCTCAAGGTCGCAGAACTCGTATTCCCTCGTATTTCCCTCCACGACAACAGCCTTTGAAGCCGACGGCCCGTAGAATTTCACTTCTGGGACAGGCAGGCCGAGAATCGCCCGTGCATGAAGGGCAAACTCCGACATGTCCTGGGAAATCATTGTTACCATACCTGTATCATGAGGCCGCGGGGACACTTCGCTGAATATGACATCGTCTCCCTTCACGAAAAGCTCAACCCCGAAGATACCGTAGCCTCCGAGGGCAGCCGTAATCTCGCCGGCGATATGCTCCGCCTTGGCGAGGGCGTCCGGAGACATCGCCTGAGGCTGCCATGACTCCCTGTAGTCTCCGTCCACCTGATGATGGCCTATCGGCTTAAGGAATGTAGTCCCGGCACAATGACGGACAGTCAGGAGAGTGATTTCATAGTCGAAATCCACAAATCCTTCGACGATTACCTTTCCGCTTCCGGCACGGCCGCCTTCCTGGGACACATGCCATGCCCTGTCTACGTCAGACACCGACCTCACAGTACTCTGTCCATGGCCTGAAGAGCTCATGACAGGCTTTACGACGCACGGGAAACCTATTTCTTCCACGGCTGCATCGAACTCTTCCCTTGTGGAAGCAAACCGGTACCGTGAAGTGGGAAGTCCGAGAGTCTCTGCCGCAAGACGGCGGATTCCCTCCCTGTTCATCGTGATTCTTGCGGCCTTGGCCGTAGGAATGACATTGAAACCCTCATTCTCCAGCTCGACAAGCTTGTCGGTGGCAATCGCCTCTATCTCCGGTATGATATAGTCCGGCTTCTCCTCTTCTATGATTTCTTTCAGGGCCGCCCCGTCAAGCATTGATATTACATGGTGGGAATGCGCCACATGCATTGCCGGAGCATTCTCATATTTGTCTACAGCCACCACCTGCACCCCGAAACGCTGGAGTTCGATGGCCACTTCCTTTCCGAGCTCACCCGAGCCGCACAGCAGAGCCTTCTTGCCGTACTTCGTGAATGTTGTCCCTATCTTTGTCATAGCACATGTTGGTTTTATTGTCCGTTATCTGCCGTATCTCTTCAGGATATCCCCATAGGCATCAATCCTGCGGTCCCGGAAGAACGGCCATCCCCTGCGGACATATTCTGTCCTGTCAAGGTCTATGTCAACAACCTTCACCCCTTCTTCCTCTTTGCCGAACTGGGCGAGAATCTCGCCCTGCGGTCCAGTTGCAAATGAGCTGCCCCAGAAGTCAAGCCCCGAGGTCGTTCCCGACGGGTCATCCTCATGACCTGTACGGTTGACCGTGATGACCGGCAGTCCGTTAGCCACGGAATGTCCCCTCTGGACAAGCTGCCACGCATCGCACTGGACTTTCTGCTCCTCTACGGGGTCTGTACCGACTCCGCCGATGGCTGTAGGATAGATCAGCAGCTGCGCCCCGTTCAGGGCCATCAGCCTTGCTGCCTCGGGATACCACTGGTCCCAGCATACGAGCACACCGAGGATTCCGACAGAAGTCTCTATCGGTCTGAAACCCAAGTCGCCCGGTGTGAAATAGAATTTCTCGTAATAGCACGGGTCATCCGGAATGTGCATTTTGCGGTATTTGCCGGCAATCGTGCCGTCCTTTTCGATTACGACAGCCGTATTGTGATAGATGCCGGCGGTACGGCGCTCGAAGAGAGAAAGCACGAGCACTATGCCGAGTTCTTTCGCCAATGCCCCGAATGTCTCCGTGGACGGTCCGGGTATCGGTTCAGCGAGATCACAGAGCGCCGCATTCTCGGTCTGACAGAAATACACGGAATTGTGAAGTTCCTGCAGTACAACAAGCTGCGCCCCCTGTGCGGCACATTTTCTGATATTGCCCTTGAGCTTTTCAATATTGGCAGCAATGTCTGTCCCGCACGACTGCTGCACCATTCCTACTTTAAGTATATTCATTTTCTGTTTCCCTGTTATTCAAGTTTATAAATTCCTGCCGTTTCCTTGGTTTATGCCTGTCTCTTCAGGCAAACCCGCTGTCACTCTGTCCTGAGATACCCTTCCGGGAACTGCATCGTAACGCAATGCAGAGAACCGTGGCCCGAGAGCAGGGCGCGGCAGTCGACCACCCTCACTTCCCTGTCAGGGAACACCTCCTGCAGCCTCGTCCGTGCAATTTCATCTTTCGGGGAATCAGCACCGGGCACAAGGACACCTCCATTCACAATCAGGAAATTGGCATATGATGCCGGAAGCCTGTAGTCATCCAGCCAGAGGGGGTCAGGCAGCGGAAGGGGAACAAGCCTGTACGGCTTCCCGTCGGCAGTCCTGAATGTCTCCAGCTGCTTCTCCATGGCGTCGAGCTCAGCGAAATTGTCATCGTCCGGGTCTTCGCACTTCGTATATGCTATCGTGTCCGGAGAGCAGAAGCGGGCCAGGATATCCACATGGCTGTCAGTGTCATCGCCTATTATTCCCCCATGGTCGAGCCACAGGATACGGGACAGCCCGAACGCCCCCTTCAGTTCGTCTTCAATCTCTTCCCTGGACAGATATTCGTTGCGGTTTACAGAACACAGGCAGGAAGCCGTCGTCAGCAATGTCCCCTGCCCGTCGGTATCTATGCTTCCGCCCTCCAGCACATAAGGTCGCATATCCACCCCGAGCACATCATCATTGAATGCCCCCTGTGAAAATATGTTTCTTGTAAGCTGGTTGTCCAGGTCGGAGGCAAACTTCAGCCCCCAGCCGTTGAAAACGAAGTCATACAGGTACTTCTCCCCGTTGTCGCCGAATACCGAGATACCGCCATGATCCCTTGCCCAAGTGTCATTGAGCGGAGCCTCGCGGAAAAGGATACGGCTGACATCCAGGGACATCCCCGTCCTGGCACACACCTCGGCAATATCGGCCATGGCCTCCCCGATATCCCTCGCCACTATCATCAGAGGCTCGAAGTCCAGGATATTGCTCGCAATATCCACATAGCACTCCAGCACCTTGTCAATCATGTACCATTCGGTATCCCTGTGCGGCCATGTAAGCTGAACGCCGCTCTGTCTTTCCCATTCTGCAGGAAGTCTCATCTTCTGACACTTTTATTGACATCCATAAACCGGCCCGGACGCATGCCGCAATCCGGATACCCTTTCAGAAAACGAGGCCAACCATTTGCGGTCAGCCCCTCCCGAAAAGTTTTTACGGCCAAAATCATAGTTAAGCATATCACGGCCGCAGTGCAAATATACTAATAAGCCGAGAGCATAGCAAATTTATTTGGCCGGTCCTGCTATAACCCGAACAGGTTCCTGAACACCCACCACAGGAGCAGGAGAGCCAGCACCGTCAGGATTACCGGGAGACTGTTGACCTTGGCATAGAATCCCGGGAACTGTCTCCTCAGCAGGAACGCGGCGGCCAGCGTTGCAAGGAACGGCACAGACAGGACAAGTGCGGCATTGAACCGCAAAGCCTCCCCTATATGCAGATGCACAAGCTCATGCAATGCCCTCTGCGAACCGCATCCCGGACATTTCAGCCCCGTAAGAAGAAAGAACGGGCATTTCGGGAACAGGACCGAAGAGGCAGGGTCGAACAGATAAAGGACCAGCAATACTCCGGCAGCAGCAAGAACAGCAGTGACCGACAGGGCAGCCATGCAGGCCTTACGGTTCCCGGATACATGTATCATGGTCAGATCGAGTACAGGCTGTTATCCCACCATGTCGCCCATGAGACTCCGGCAACAATCAGGATGATATACGCCAGCCACAGCAGGAGCATCGAGAAAAGTCCAAGCAGGGACCATGTCCTTGCCTTGCGGGAAAAGTCACGCGCCTCCTCGTATCGTCCGGAATTCCAGTACGAATCCACCTTTGCCGCATAGACAATGCCTACGATGCCGAACGGCACGCAGCAGAATATGGTTACAAGGATGGACAGCAGCAGGTAAGTAGAAGGTCTCGTCCCCTGTGCAGCGGCATTATACTGCTCTACAACAGGATTCACGGTCTGGTCGCAACCGCAGCTTGTGCAGAATCTTGAACCTTCCGGAAGTTCCGCACCGCAATTTTTACAGAACATAATCAGGTCTTTAAATAATCACACTTCATGGTCCAGTGTCAGAACAACGGGAAAGTGCTGTCATTCCCGACATACTTTCCTCTGAACGCCTCGTCTGTCATCGTGAGCATCAATACACCCTGGATAAACATTACCACCTGCCATATTCCGCAGGACACCAGGGTAAAGACGATGGACAGGATACCTGCGACGGTCTTCCCCATATAGAAATAGTGTATACCGAGACCGCCGAGAAAAATAGCCAGCAGTCCGGCGACAATCTTGTCCTTTTCATACGGTGCCCGCAGATCCGGGGACACCGGAGCACCGCAATGAGGACAGAACGTTGCATTGGCAGGCATCTTACCTCCGCATCTCTGACAGAACGACTCCCTTGCCACAGGAGCCCCGCAATGTGGACATGACGCAGCAGAATCTGATATCTGCTGTCCGCACTCCTTACAATTAACCAAAGCCATATTTCATCAAGATTTATCTATGTAAAGATAGCAAATATTGTCCATTATACAATATCCGCGGCAGATATTTCCTGGCGGCAGACTTACCTGCAGCGGAGTGTGATGACAGTGATTTCAGGCGGCACTCCGATCCGGGCAGGAAATATCGTCTCGCCGAGTCCGTCATTGACATAAAGGTATTGCACGCCCATGGAAGACTCCTCCTGATACAGGCCGCTGTTTTCCCTGAAGACGAGCCTGCTCGGTTCCAGCCCGAAGAACGAGAACTGCGCATTGTGCGTATGACCGGACAGGGTCAGCCCTATATCCGTCCTGCCGAGCACTTCCGAGCGCCAATGTGTCGGGTCATGGGAAAGCAATATCTTGAAATCCCCTGCCGCCCCGGTCAAGGCCCTGTCAAGGTTGCCATGGGTCTCGAAACGCGGCATTGCCGAGATATTCTCTACACCGATGACAGAAATGATATCCTCTCCGTCAGCACCTGCCCTTGTCAATTCAATATGGCTGTCGTCAAGCAGATGCCAGCCCATAGCGGACTCATATCCACGTATTTCCGCCACGGCAGCCTCTCTCATGGCCTGTGTCGGCCACTCGCTGTAGGGGCAATAGTCGTGGTTACCCATTACAGACACGACCCCATCCCTTGCCTTGAGACGGGAAAGGATTTCCATGCATGGTGCAATCTCGTCAGGGTACGAAGTCACGAGGTCCCCCGTAAACATGATAATGTCCGGTCCCAGGTCATTTATCCTGTCCACGGCCCTGGACAGCGACCCCAACCTGTGACGGAAAGACCGCAGATGCAGGTCCGATATATGGACAATCCTGTACCCGTCGAATGACTCCGGCAAGCGTTCCGAGACAATCCCGGTCTGACGGACCACATAGATGTTCCGCTCTACAAGCCAGCCGTACAGGATAAGTGCAGGAGGAAGGAGCAACGCCCACAGCCCGCCTTTGAATACCGCGGCAAACGATGCCCCGAAGATGCAGGCAATCCCGGCGGCAAGCAATATCAGCAGCAGAATAATCACGCCCGAAAAAAGCAGGGCGAAAAACACAGACAAGAATTCCATGGCATTCAGAAAAACACACGCGTCCGGCACCACTGTCCGACACCGGACAAAACAGGGACAAAATTAGCAAAACCTGCCGGTTTTGTGCAAACCGGACAAAAAACCGGGATATTATATGTAAGTTTGCAGGATGCAATCACGACATACGGAAATGACAGAAAAAGAAAAGGCCGCAGCAGGAATGCTGTATGATGCAAACTATGACAGGACCCTTCTTGCAGAGATGGCTGAATGCAGGGAGAAATGCTTCAGGCTCAACTCGACTCCGCCATCTGAAGACACGGAAAGGAAAGCCCTTATCAGGGGACTTCTCGGGAGAACAGGGGAGAACTTCGAGATACGCTCCCCTTTCCAGTGCGACTACGGCTACAACATTGAAGTCGGGGAAAACTTCTTCATGAACTTCAACTGCGTGATTCTCGACGGAGCCAAGGTCACTTTCGGGGACAACGTATTCATTGCTCCAGGCTGTGCATTCTACACTGCAGGCCATCCTCTCGATGCGGAACAACGCAACAAGGGGCTGGAATACGCCCTGCCGATCAGAGTCGGGGACAATGTATGGATTGGCGGCAATGTCATTGTCCTGCCTGGCGTGACCATCGGCGACAACTGCGTCATCGGAGCTGGAAGTGTCGTTACCAGAGACATACCGTCCGGCACAGTCGCAGCCGGTAATCCGTGCCGGGTACTGAAAAAGGTCTGAATATGGAGGGAAGCATGAAAATGACCGGGACAGGACAGGAAAACAAAAGGAAGATACAGATAATGGGAATCGTCAATCTTACCGGCGATTCCTATTTTGCACCGAGCAGATGCCTCGGGACGGACGGCATGCCGGACATCGGCAGGACTGTCGAGACTGTCGGGAAAATGCTATCGGAAGGTGCGGATATCATCGACATAGGGGCATGCTCCACAAGGCCCGGTTCAGTACCGGTCGGAGAGGAGGAAGAATGGAGAAGACTCGCCCCCGTACTCAAGGCTGTAAAGGAGACGTTTCCGGATGCAGCAGTCTCCATCGACACATGGTGGAGTTCCGTGGCCAGAAAAGCCTGTGACCTCATCGGGGACTTCATAGTAAACGACATATCCGCAGGCGAGGATGATCCGGACATGCTGCGCACTGTCGGGGAGCTCGGGCTCGGATATGTGGCAATGCACAAGAGAGGCACGCCCTCAACGATGCAGGACCTCTGCAATTACGCCGATGTGACCGGGGAGGTGCTGCTGTATTTCAGGCAATTTGCAGAAAGGGCCGACAGGGCAGGCATCAGGGACTGGATACTGGATCCCGGATTCGGATTCGCCAAGACCGTGGACCAGAACTGGCAGCTGCTCCGCGAGCTTGACAGGCTCAAGGCCCCCGGGCATAAGATACTTGTAGGCGTCTCGAGGAAGAGCATGATTTACCGGCTCTTCGGCATTACCCCTGAAGAATCCCTCCCGCAGACCCAGGTCCTGCATCTTGCCGCCCTGGAAAGAGGGGCGGATATCCTCCGCGTGCATGACGTCGCCGAGGCTGCAAGGACCGTTGCCGCCTACATTAGACTGAACGGCTGACCTGCCTTTGCCAAGGACAGTATCTTCCCCTACGCACAGGGTACAAATATTCCCGATTTTGACAGGCCGGCATATCCTGATTGGGAATCTTTGCTTATCTTTGCCACCTGAAAAAACACACAGGCAATGGACAATCACGCATTATTGGCAGTCTCCCCTATCGACGGCAGATATGCCGGACAGACAGCTGTCCTGAGGAATTATTTCAGCGAATTTGCCCTGATACGTTACAGGGTGCGCGTCGAAATCGAATATTTCATCGCTCTCTGCGAGATTCCGCTTCCGCAGCTTGCAGACTTCGACCGCAGCCGGTTCGAGGCTCTCAGGGACATATACAGGAACATGGGACCCGAGGATGCGGCAAAGGTCAAGGATATCGAAAAGATAACCAACCACGACGTGAAAGCCGTGGAATATTATATAAAGGACAGGTTCAAGGAGATGGGCATCATGAAATGGGGCGAATTCGTCCATTTCGGGCTCACATCCCAGGACATCAACAACACGTCTGTACCCCTTTCGCTCAAGGAAGCCCTGCATGAAGCATATCTTCCTCTGATGCAGGAAGTCCTCGGGACAATCCGGAGCATGGCCGAGGAATGGAAGGACATCCCTATGCTGGCCAAGACACATGGCCAGCCTGCATCCCCTACCCGCGTAGGGAAAGAGTTCAAGGTATTCCAGGTCCGTATCGAGGAGCAACTGCGCCAGTTCGACAGCCTCACTTTCCCGGCAAAGTTCGGCGGGGCTACAGGCAACATGAATGCACACAAGGTCGCCTATCCCGGTATAGACTGGATTGATTTCGGCAACAGGTTCGTGGCTTCACTCGGACTGAAAAGGTCATTCCCGACCACCCAGATAGAGCACTATGACAATCTTGCCGCGATATTCGACAACATTCGCAGGATCAACACGATACTGATAGATTTCTGCCGCGACATATGGACCTACATCTCCATGGAGTACTTCAGGCAGAAAGTCAACAAGAACGAAGTCGGGTCATCGGCAATGCCGCACAAGGTAAATCCGATAGACTTCGAGAATGCGGAAGGGAATCTCGGGATGGCCGATGCCGTATTCACGCACCTGTCGATGAAACTGCCTGTCTCCAGGCTTCAGAGAGATCTGACGGACTCCACGGTACTGAGGAATGTCGGCGTACCTGTCGCACACACGATGATAGCCCTGAATTCCCTGAAGAAAGGCCTCGGCAAGCTCATCCTCAACGAAAAGGCCATCGAAGCTGACCTCGAGCGCAACTGGGCAGTAGTAGCAGAAGCGCTCCAGACTATTCTGCGCAGGGAAAATTATCCTAATCCTTACGAGACACTGAAAGCCCTTACACGCACAGGCGCGGCCATTACCCATGAAACAATCGCCGACTTCATTGAAAAGCTCGATGTCAGCGAAAGCGTAAAGGCGGAAATGAGGGCAATCACCCCTATGACATACACGGGATTCTGAATCACTTCTCTATAATGTAGACATCATCGCCAGGCTCAGCAAGATTGAATTGCTCCCTGGCGAATTTTTCTAGTGTATCCCTGTCGGAGGTCAGCATCCTGATACGTTCATCCATATCCCTTATCTGGCGCTTGTACTCCTCGATCTGCCTTTCATGACGGACTATCTGCACCTTGGCCCCGATCCAATGTATGACATTGTTCCCCGGCCAGAAAACCATTACGAAGAGGAAAATGATACCTGTCCCGAGTACAAATCCGAAGAATCGCCCATGGGGTCCTCTGAATATTTTTTTCCTGCTGTCCAAAATTAAATTCATATTTTCTGCAAAAATAGTTATTTTTGAAAGATAAATGCCAAAATAGCTAACACTAACATACTCAAAATTATGAAACCTACACTTCTTGTACTCGCTGCCGGGATGGGCAGCCGCTACGGTGGTCTGAAACAGATGGATGGCGTCGGCCCGAGCGGGGAGACAATCATTGACTATTCAATCTACGATGCAGTACATGCCGGATTCGGGAAAGTGGTATATATCGTCCGTGAGTATTTCAAGGATGAGTTTGCCGCTCTTGTAACCAAGAAATACAGTCATGTGCAATGTCCTGACGGCACACCTCTCCAGTTCGATTTCGTCACACAGGAGCTCAACAAGCTCCCGGCCGGGGTAACATACAATCCGGAAAGGGAAAAGCCGTGGGGTACTGCCCACGCAGTCCTCATGGCAAAAGATGTCATCAGGGAACCGTTCGCGGTCATCAACGGGGATGACTATTACGGCAAGGAGTCATTCAAGATAATGGCTGACTGGCTCATCAGTCACGCCGGGACATCAGGCCAATACTGTATGGTAGGATTCGAACTCGACCACACGCTGTCCGAATCCGGCGGAGTCTCGAGAGGTATCTGCACGGCAAGCAGCCAGAACACCCTGACACACGTCGAGGAACACCACAATATCATCCAGGGGGCCGACGGCAGGATAACCGGCAACAACAGCAATGGAGAGAACGTAGTGCTTGCCGCAGACACACCTGTCTCAATGAACATGTGGGGATTCACTCCTGACTATTTCCAGAAAAGCGAAGTGATTCTCAAGGATTTCATCGAGAAGAACCGCAACGAGCTCAAGGCTGAATTCTATATCCCTTATGCTGTCGACTGCATGATCAAGGACGGCTCGGCAGAAGTCGAACTGCTCTCGACCCCGTCGCACTGGTTCGGGGTAACATTCAAGGAAGACCGTCCGGGAGTAGTGGCAAAATTCCAGGAATTCGTCGACAAGGGTATCTACCCTACCCCATTGTACTGATTTCACGGACATACACGGTCCCGACCTGAATAAATAGAGAGGGGACTCAATGGGCTTCCTCCTTTTGAGCCTCCCTCTCATAATTTTGCGGCATCATGCCGCCAAAACAGCAGAATCCGATGTCAGCATTCTTTCAGAAGACCAGAAAAAGATCATATGACCTGTTCTCAGGCTACCAGTATTATATCCCGGGGATAAAAGGGACAATAGCACTCATTCTTCTGCTTCTTGCAGGGACACTCGTCGGGAGCGCCTTCACAGCCCTGTTTACCCTATTCTTCGGAGCCGATGCGTCCAACACATACGCAACGCTCATAGCCTACCCGGCCATGTTCATCCCGCCTATGATTTACGCATCCTGGAAAAGCCGCAGAAACGAGCTTTTCGACACAGGCTATGCACTGGACAGCAACAATTTCGGGAAAGCCGGAGGATGGCTGATGGCAATCATGGCATCAGTCGCGACCCTTGCCGCAGGCTTCCTCATGGACCCGATAAATGCAGCCATGCCGCCTATGCCGGAATATCTCGAGAAAGCTCTTGAAAGCCTTGTTGCGGATTCCCCGGTATGGGTGTCTCTCCTGTCCGTATCCGTCCTTGCGCCTGTATTCGAAGAATGGCTCTGCAGGGGGATGATCCTGAGAGGACTGCTCCAGAAGATGCACCCTGCATGGGCAATGCTGATTTCAGCCTTCTGCTTTGCAGTCATCCACCTTAATCCGTGGCAGGCAATCCCGGCCTTCGTACTCGGAATGCTGTTCGCTTACGTATATTACAAGACCGGCTCGCTGAAGCTCACAATGCTCATGCACTGCGTCAACAATACCTTTGCCGTGATTTGCGGACAGATAGACGGTGTCAGGGACATTGAATCATTCTCCATGATAATGGAAGACTGGCAGTACATCTCGCTGCTGGCATGCAGTCTCATACTGATAGTGATATTTATCGATATCGTATGGAAAAACATCCCTATGACATCAGAGAAAGGCAATATTGACGTCATCGGGAATGAGGACCTGATTTCCGGGGACAGATAACCCGTTTTCCACACCTCGGACGACGCCTGAGGCTAAAGGTCCTGCTTCAACAGGCTGGCGCACAACCTCTCCGCTTCATCAAGGGACTGGAGCTTGCCTACATCCACCAGATGCAGGTCTTTTGCCTCTACGCCATAAACAGGGTATTCGGCCGCTGTCTTCAGATAGAAATCCATTATCGGGAACCTGTCGCCGAAAGGGCTGCCTCCGGAGGCAATGGCATTCCTGTCATACCTGTCCATCACATCGAAGATGCTGTCCGAGATATAATGTATGCCGGAGAAAGCCAGCTTACGGCACGCATCCACTTCAAGCCCCGGATACGGGGACCTTACCTCCCCTGTTACGGTATTTGTCCATCCGACAAGACGCATGGAATCATCGAAAAGAAGATATCTTGATGTCTTGCGGGCACTTACAAGCAAGGTAGCCATAGCTCCCGGACGGCACTGCGACAGGAACCACCCGATATCAAGGTCGGATATGATGTCCACATTGTGCACCAGGAAATCCCCGTCGAGGAATTTCCTTGCATGCCGTATTCCGCCTCCCGTCTCCCTCAGCATGTCCCGCTCGTCGGATATGGATACCTTTACCCCCGGAATGGCCTCCGAAGCCAGATATTCCTCTATCATGTCTGCAAAATGGTGCACATTGATGACAATCTCGTCGAAGCCGGCTGAAACAAGCCGGTGCATGACATGATACAGCAGAGGCTTCCCGCAAACACGGACAAGCGCCTTCGGCATTGTGTCAGTCAACGGTTTAAGCCTCGTGCCGAGTCCGGCGGCAAATATCATAGCTTTCATATTCCCTGTGAACAAGTTTCACAACCACATTCTTCCGGGCAGCCAGATGGGCCGCCATCTTTTCGGCGCAGTAGACAGAACGGTGCTGCCCGCCGGTACAGCCGAAACATATCATAAGATGATTGAAGCCTCTCTTAAGGAACTTGTCTACATGTGCGTCCGCAAGAGCGAAGGCCGACCCAAGGAAGTCATCCACCTCGGACATTCCCTTGAAGAACTCCTGGACTTCCCTGTCCATACCGGTAAACTGCCTGTAATATTCGTATTTTCCGGGGTTCGGCAGTGAGCGGCAGTCAAATACATAGCCTCCGCCATTGCCCGAAGGGTCCCCGGGAATGCCTTTCCTGAACGAAAAGCTGTATATAAGCACTTCCAGAGCAGTCTCAGTGCCGGCACAATCCGTCCCGGCAGACAGCTGCACACCTCCAGCGTCCCGACATGCAGGCGCGGCTGACATGGACGGCTTTGCGGCGGATACCGGCTGAGACACCATCTTTTCAAGAAGAGGGACAAGATACGGATAGTCGGCGGGAGGGTCCGAAAGGACAGACTTCAGATTGGCAAGTGCGTAAGGGATGCTCCTGAGAAAATGGGGCTTCCGCTCGAAATTTCCCCTGAATCCGTAGGCCCCGAGCACCTGCAGCATCCTGAAAAGGACAAACAGCCTGAGCCTCTCCATGAAATGTTCCTCATCAATATCTGCATAGCTTCCTGCGGCATCGAGATAGGCCCTGACAAGCCTGTCCCTGAAATCTTCCGGATACATTGCCCTTGCCTGCCATACGAAAGACGCCACATCATAGCAGGCAGGACCTTTCCTGCCTCCCTGGAAATCTATGAAATACGGCTTCCCGTCCTTCAGCATCACGTTCCTCGCCTGGAAATCCCTGTACATGAAGGTATCCGCATCTTCAGCGAGCAGGTCATCGGCAAACCTCTCGAAGTCATTCTCCAGCAGCGCCTCGTTGAATTCAATGCCCGATGTCTTCAGGAAACAGTACTTGAAATAATTGAGGTCCGCCATTACCAGTCTCCTGTTAAACACAGGCTCGGGATAGCATATCGAGAAATCCAGGCCGCGCGCGCCGTCATACTGGATTGACGGAAGTGCAGATATGGTCTTGAGCAGCATGGCTTTCTCGGATTCGGAATAGCATCCCCCGTTTTCCCGGCCTTGCGACACGGCATCGAAAAGCGAGAGGTCCCCGAGGTCTTCCTGAAGATAGTACATGCCGTCATCGCTTCCGGCATACACTTCCGGCACGCTTATCCCGGCTTTCCTGAAATGGTCCGACAAGGCCATGAAAGCGGCATTTTCCCGTAAATCAGCTCCCTCAGCACCGATTATGCTGCATCCCCGGGCTGCAAGCCGGTAATATTTCCTGCTGCTCCCGGAGGAGGTCAGAAGCTCCGCAGAGTCAGGGCTGCATCCGGCATATCTTTCAAAAAGAGTGTAAAGTCCCTCCGGAACAGCTTTTCCGGAAATAACATCAGCTCCCATCCGATTCAGAATTTATTCATAAAAAGACAAAATTACTAAATAGTTATCTCAAAAAAGACTACATTTGCACAAATATATCAAGTACGCTATGCTTAACATTGCATATTGTTCGGACAAGTACCAGTATACGATGGGAAAATCCTTCTATGACAGCGGCATGAAAGACAAGACCGCTATCTTCAATCTTTTCTACAGGAAAGCTCCCGAGAACAATAACTGGGCTGTTGTCAGCGGCACAGACGAGGTCGTCGAAATGATAGGTAACCTCGGGAAAATGCCGGCAGACTTCTATGAAAAGTTCCTCCCTGTCCCGGAATACGCGGAATTCAGGGAGTATCTGGCGACAATGAAGTTTACCGGCAATGTCTACGCCATGAGAGAAGGGGAAATCGTCTTCCCGTCGCAGCCGGTCATCATAGTCGAGGCCCCGATGATTGAAGCGCAGGTGCTCGAGACCCCCATGCTGTGCATAATGAACCACCAGATGGCCGTAGCGACAAAGGCCTCCAGGGTATGCAGGGCGACAAACAGGCCTGTGAGCGAATTCGGATCCAGGAGAGCGCATGGCCCGTGGGCCGCGACATACGGGGCGAAGGCGGCAATCATCGCCGGATGCACCAACACCTCGAATATCCTGACAGGAGCAATGTTCGGCTGCGGCTCGACAGGCACCATGGCACACAGCTATGTGACATCGTTCGGATGCTCGGTAGAAGGGGAATTCCATGCCTTCGATTCATATATCAGGACACACAGAGGAGAGCCGCTCATACTTCTAATAGACACATACGATTCGCTTAAGTGCGGTATTCTCAATGCCATGAGGGCATACCGTGAAAACGGCATAGACGACACCTATGCGGCGGGATACGGAATCCGTCTCGACAGCGGAGACCTCGCATACCTCTCGTGCGAATGCCGCAGGATACTGGACATCAACGGATTCAGGAACTGCAGGATATTCGCGACAAATTCACTGGACGAATACCTCATATCCGACCTTGAAAGGCAGGGGGCATGCATAGATTCCTACGGGGTCGGGGATGCAATCGCCACAAGCAAGGCAAACCCGTGCTTCGGGAACGTATACAAGCTCGTGCAGATTGACGGGCAGCCTGTCCTGAAAAGGTCGGAAGACAAGGCCAAGCTCATAAACCCTGGATTCCAGATCACTTACCGCATTACCAGGAATGACCCAGAAAAGGGAGAGGTATTCAAGGCGGACGTGACCTGCCTCAGAGGGGACGGGCTCGCCGGGAAAATCGAGAACGGGGAGACGTTTACGATATATGACGAGAACGACAGATACAAGTTCAAGACATTCGAAGCCGGGGAATATACCTGGAAAGCACTCCAGCAGAAGATAATCAGCAACGGGGAAAGGTGCGTGCCGGTACACTCGCTCATGGAGAAGAAGGCATACTATGACAATACCCTGAAGCATTTCAGCCCGAGCGAGAAAAGACTTATCAACCCGCACTATTACAAGGTCGACATATCGGATGAGCTCTATGACCTCAAGATGGGCATCATCAACAGACTCACAAGGGAAATCAACGAATTCAACAACAGATGACGATAAAGAATCCAGCCCTGACAGTCGTAGACATGCTCTACGACTTCATTGACGGCTCGCTTGCATGCCTCAACGCCGGCAATGCGGTAAATGAAGCCGTGAAATTCATCGACAGCATGACTCCGGCACAGGAGGAGGCCGGGGAAGAGGATATCCTCGATACCTTCCCGATACTTTTCGTCTGCGACCATCATCCGTCCGACCACTCCTCTTTCAAGGAAAACGGAGGGATATGGCCTCCCCATTGCGTCCAGGGGACACACGGGGGCGCTGTCCATGAGAAGCTGCAGCCATACATGAAAGAAGAGCTGACCTTCCTGAAGGGCTGCGACCGGGCTGTGGAGCAGTACTCCGGATTTGAAGCGAGAAACAGTGCCGGACAGTCCCTCGGGGACATCCTGGAACTTCTCGACACGACCGATGTCTATGTATGCGGCATTGCGACTGAATTCTGTGTACGGTCCACCTGCGAAGACCTCAAGAAGGCCGGATTCAAGGTCCACCTGATTTCCAAGGCCTTAGGATACGTCGATGAAGAAGGGCACAGAAAAGCGCTGAAAGAGATGGCAGAGAACGGCATCATCATCGAATGACCATCCTCAGACAAGCTGTCCAGACCGTGCAGGCGCTGATTTTCAGACGTCTCGGACCCGTCAATTTTGAAATTTGAGAATTTCTCCGTACCTTTGCCGGCTCGTATGAAAAGCGTGTTATCCAAAATATGGATTCCGACGGTATTTATCGGGATGGCGGCAGTCCAGTCTTACGGGATAGACGCCGGAAGAACAAGACATTCTTCCTGGTGGGAACATTCCAGGGACAGCATATCCTCAATATCAGAGACATACGGCTCGGACAGCACGTCGGCTGCGGATACGGTCCAGTTTCCTGACACCCTTTCGGGAGCAGTCGCGGATTCTCTCATGCCGGGCGACAGCCTCATCATGACGGCAGAAGATTCAGTCCCTCAGCTTACGGCAAGGGATACCATCATCGCCCCTGATTCGCTGAAAGACACGGACCCGTTCAGATACAGATACTATGTCGAGCTGAAAGATTCGCTTACAAGACTGCATACACGTGATTCGCTCAGGAGTCTCGGGGACTCGCTCGAGCTTCACAAGCTGGACTCGCTTATCTTCAAGGACTCTTCCGAGACGGCATACAGGGATTCCATAGCATGGTTCAACTCCCTTTCAAGAAGGGAAAGGAAGAAATATCTTGCGGAGCTCGCATTGCCTGGCCTCATGGCACGTGCAGACAGCATCCTTAACGCCAAGGACAGCATCAGGGCATACAAGGACAGCGTCATCGCTGCCACCCCGAGGATACTCGAGACATATGCAGTACCTGATTCGATGCAGTACAAGCGGCTTATAATGTGGACCCACGACCGGTATTTCAACAATATCAACCTCCAGCCGCAGGATACGTCATACAACTATCATTTCAACGACTATCCCTTCATGAAGACCGACGTGAACGCCACATATCTGGGTGTCTCCGGGTCCCCGGTCCAGACATTCAATTTCTTCAAGAGGGAAGACGAGGAAAATGCCGTATTCTACACTCCGTACAGGACATACAACCACTCCCCGGAGAATCTCCCGATGTTCAACACCAAGACCCCGTATACCGAACTGGCATACTGGGGGACCCTGTTTGCAAATGACGAGAAGGAAGAGACAAACATCAAGGTGCTGACAACCCAGAACATCCTCCCGGAACTCAATATCCTGCTGGAATACCAGAGATTCGGGTCAAACGGCATGCTCCAGAATGAGGCTACCGACAACAGGACATTCGTCGCTGCCACCAACTATCTGGGGAAAAGGTATCTGATGCATGCAGGATACATCTACAACAAGATAGAAAGGGGGGAAAACGGCGGAATTGTCGATAACATGTGGATACGCGACACCACGGTCGACGCAAGGGAGATTGCCGTGCATCTGCCGAACGCCACCAACAAGATCAAGAAGAACACCATCTTCCTCGACCAGTCGTACAGGATTCCATTTGACTTCATATATGACATAGGCAAGGGGAAGAGAAAGGCAAGGAAAGCAGAGGAGGCGAGACGTGACAGCATCCTTGCATCGGGGGACAGCAGCGCAATCGCGGAGCTGTACCGCATGGAGGCTGAAGCGGCAGCAGGTCAGGATGACATGGCGAAAGCCGATACGATTGACAACAGGATTACCACGGCATTCATCGGACACAGCTCCGAATACTCGGTATTCACGAAATACTATACCGATGAAATCGGCGCAAGCGACGAGGACGGGAGAAACTTCTACAACAACCGCTTCTATCTGAACCCGACATCTTCAGCAGACTCCATGAGGGTCATGAGGCTTGAGAACAGGGTATATCTGAGGCTGCAGCCATGGGCGGATGACGGAATAGTCTCCAAACTTGATGTAGGTCTCGGGGACAAGCTCCTGAACTACTATGATGTAGCCGCGACAAATGGATACCTCAAAAAAGGGAAGAACATCTCAAGGAACTCGCTCTATCTCTATGCCGGGGCACAGGGTCAGTACAAGAAGTACCTCAACTGGAACGCAACCGGAAGATACACGTTCCTCGGGGCGGAAATAAACGATTTCGGGGTGGATGCGAATGTGTCTGTCAACCTGTATCCGTTCAGGCGTGACAGGAACAGCCCTCTGTCCCTTACAGGACATTTCGAGACTTCACTGAAGACTCCGGACTACTATCAGGAGCATTTCCATTCAAACCACCACTGGTGGGACAGCGATTTCGGGAAGATATCGACTACAAAGATAGAAGCAGGGCTGGATATCCCGAGATGGAGATTCAATGCCGGATTCGGCTATTCACTGCTCAGCAACAACATATATTATGATAATACAGGCATAGCGAGACAAAATGTCACTCCGATGAGCGTAATGTCCGTCTATGCAAGGAAAGACTTCAGGGTCTGGAAGTTCCATTTTGACAATATGGCACTCTTCCAGGTGTCGTCAAACGAGAATGTGCTGCCATTGCCTATGCTGGCACTCAATTTGAGATACTATCTGCAGTTTGACGTGGTCAAGAAGGTAATGCAGATGCAGATAGGCGCCAATGCGACCTATACCACCAGATGGCATGCACCGGGATACAGCCCTGATTCAGGAATGTTCCACAACCAGGACGATGAGCTCTACGGCAACTCCCCGTATATCGATGTATTCGTCAATATACAATGGAAGCGGGCCTGCATCTTTGTCAAGGCGGTCAATCTCGCGATGGGATGGCCGGACAATGCTGTCGACTATTTCAGCGCGGACGGATACATCCGCTCCCAGAGAGCCATCAAGTTCGGGATATTCTGGCCTTTCTATGTCCAGTCAAAGAAGAATTCAAGCGTTGGAGGATCCGCGACGTCGGGAATTGACGGAGCCGGGTCCGGCGGTGGCGGACTCAGGTCCGGCATGCAGTCAGCAGGTAATCCTGTCCGGCGCTAAAATCAGATATTATGGTTAGTATTAAAAACAAGGTTAGCAGAAAAAAGAATGTCAACACGACAAGACATGAAAAAACTGAAGCAATTCTAAGGTATCTGGCAGCGACTGCCATCGTATTCGGAGTAGTGACCTTTTCACAGCGCTCCATAGCGGTTGACGCAATCGACACAAGCAGGGATACCTTCGCTGGAGACACGGTACGTTGCGCCATAGCAATAGGCGACAACATGTACTCCAAGGAGCTTATGACAGGGTTCAACTATGAACTGCTGGAAAAATTCGCCGGAACGGACAATTGCTCGATGACAATCGTACCGGCAACTGAAAGGGACAATTATGTGGATTCACTTCTCACGGGATGTGTGGACATTGTCGTACTTCCTTACAAAGACACATCGATTGCGGGGATTACCGTCTCGAAGCCGGTCGAAGGCTGTGTCTGGGCAGTGAAATCAGGCAGATTCTCCCATATAAGGGAAATAAACCTGTGGCTGGGCCACTATATGAGCTCGGATGAATATTCAGAGATGAAAGACAGGTTTTTCCGTTCCTACAACCCGTATCCGAAAGCCGAATACGGAATCCGGACACGGACAATCAGCCCTTACGACAGCCTTATCAAGAAATACGCGGCATCGATGGGATGGGACTGGAGAATGCTTGCAGCTGTAATCTACCAGGAATCCAGGTTCTCGATAAACTCGATGTCATCCAGAGGGGCGACCGGACTCATGCAGGTAATGCCGTCGACAGCACTTCATTATGAAGTCTCCGACCTAATTGACCCTGAGCAGAACATAATCGCCGGGACATCGCACCTGAAAAGGCTCCAGAGGCTGTACCGCAGTACGGACATAAGCCGGGAAGAGCAGATCAAGTTTGTCCTTGCGGCATACAATGCCGGCGAAGGGCGTATTGAAGACTGCAGGAAATTCGCCGAGGACCGCAACCTGGACAACACCAGATGGGATGATATCGTCAAGGCGATACCTGACATGAGGGACAGGGACCTTGTCGAGGCATCATCACTGAAATTCGGAAGATTCAACGGAAGCGAGACCATCAGCTACGTGGACAGTGTCCTTGACCACTACAAGGCATTCTGCACAATCTGCCCGGCATAGGGCAGCTTCAGCTGACCCTGACTGTCCTTGCCGGATCGACACCGGAGATGAAAAGGGACGGAATCAGCAGGAGCAGCATTATTACCACGTATGCGCCAAGGTCCGCCGCCAGGACCAATGGCAGGTCGATATGCACAGGCACATATGAGACAAAGTAATTCTGGGGATCAAGCCTCAGAATTTTTGTAATGTCCTGAAGCCAGCATAACAGCAATGCGACGGCATTGCCTGCAGCCATTCCTTTCAGCACCACTGAAGAAGATGCTGAAAGGAATATTTTTGCTATATGCCTGTCCTTCATCCCGACAGACTTGAGTATGCCGATGACCGGTATGTTCTCGAACAGGATGATCAGCAGGCCTGAAATCATATTGAATCCTGCCACAACAGTCATCAGGACAAGGATAAAGAGTACATTGAAGTCAATGAGGTCCAGCCAGTCAAAAAGCTGAGGATAGCGTGACGCGGCAGATGAAGCCGTGACGGCAGGCTCTTCAGGGGAAGTGTACAGCATGGCTACAGTACCGATGTCGGCTGCAGCATGTTCAAGGGCATCTACCGACCTGAATGACGGGGACAGGCTGAATTCAAGTGCAGATACACTGCCGGCATCCCAGCCGTTAAGCCGCTGCAGGTCTGCAAGGGACGTCCGCACCACCATATTCTCATCCGAATCCAGGATACTGTCATACAGTGACACGACATGGAATTTCCTTACCTGGACACGTTCCCCCACAAAATATGCGGTAATGTCGTCTCCGGCTGCTATCCCCAGTTTCGCGGCCAATCTTGCCGGGACGGAGACCCCAAGTCCAGAAAGGAGCGAATCCCGCCGGCATCCCTTGAAAAGGACCCCGTGGATATTATCCCCGGATTTCACTATGCCGCCTCTGTATATTACAGGTTCGATTTCCTTTATATAGGGAATTTCAGCAAGTTTCCCGTAATAAGACGGATGCATGGGTACAGGCACCACCTCCCCACCCCAGCCGGTTTCGGCGGAAACAAGCTGTACATCGCCTGAAACAGAAGAAACGCCGTCGCGAATCTCATGTCTGAACCCGGACGAGACCGCAACGGCGATTATCATTACAAGGAAACTGACCGCAATGGAAACCATTGCAATGTTCCCTTTGAAACTTATTCTTTTCGCTATAAACCTGGATGCATCCATGCGGCTGCTACCATATTACCACCCGTTCATCCTCAGGGCGGAACATGGCATCACCCTCGACAATCCCGAAGGCATCGAAGAATGTCTGCAGGTTGCGCAGAGTCACATTTACCCTGTTCTCTCCCAATGAATGCACATCGAGCTTGGTCAGCCTGGCCTTTTCCTCGTCAGTTATGTTCTGCGCCCAGAGTGTAGCATACGAAAGGTAGAATCTCTGCTCGGCGGTAAATCCATCCACCGGTTCAGGATGACTGTCCCCGAAAGAATTCTGCATGGCGGTATATGCTATCCTGAGACCTCCCTGGTCAGCGATATTCTCACCGAGACAAAGTGCGCCGTTGGCATGAAGTCCAGGCAGGATCTCGACCTCGTCAAACTGACTGACAAGAACAGACGTCTTGGCCTTGAATGCCTCGGCATCAGCCTCCGTCCACCAGTTGACCATATTGCCGTCCTTGTCGAAGTTCCTTCCCTGGTCATCGAATCCATGGGTCATTTCATGGCTTATGACCACTCCTATGCCGCCATAGTTGACCGCATCATCCGCATCCGGATTATAGAACGGCGGCTGGAGAATGGCTGCAGGGAAGCATATCTCGTTTGTAGTAGGATTGTAATATGCATTCACAGTCTGAGGACTCATCAGCCATTCTGTCTTGTCCACCGGCTTGCCGAGCCTTGAAAGATTGTCTGCAACGTACCATTTGGCGGCATTGCGGATATTCTCATAATAGCTGAGGGAAGGATTGATTATCAGGGATGAATAATCTTTCCATTTATCAGGATAGCCTATCTTCACGACAAAGGCATTGAGTTTCTCGTGGGCCTTCATCTTTGTCGAATCGCTCATCCAGTCCAGAGAGTCCACATGCTCCCCGAGAGCCTGGCGGATATTGTCGACCATCTTCAGTACCCTGTCCTTTTCCGCAGCGGAGAAATACTTTGTCACATACATCTTGCCGACAGCCTCGGAAAGCAGGCGGTCCGGTACGGACATGGCGCGTTTCCAGCGAGGCTTCTGCTCCTGGACCCCGGCCATCTGCTTCTCGAAGAACTCGAACGATGCAGTATAGAAATCATCGCTCAGAGCCCCGCATGCGCCCTGGACGAGCTGTCCCAGCATATAATTCTTCATTACCTCGATATTCTCAGATGCGAACATCTTATCGAGTGCGGAGAAATACGACGGCTGGCCGACCACGAGCTTATCCTGAGGATTGATGCCCATCGCCCTGAAATACACCGTGAAATCAAGGTCAGGATATGCGGCTGCAAGCTCCTCCGAGCTCATCGGGTTGTACATCCTCTGGACATCCCTCAGCTCCACGCTCGACCAAGATGCACGTGCAATGGCATCCTCCACAGTCAGGGCATCGGAAGCGGCCTTATCTGCGTCCGCGATTCCGGCAAGGCTGAAAATCCTTGCAAGGAAGAGCCTGTAGCCCTCCTTCAATGCAGAATTGGCAGTATCGATATAGTAGTCCCTGTCCCCCATTCCGAGGCCGGACTGTCCCAGATACAATATCTGGCTGTCACTGTCCATCATGTCGGACATCACATACATATCGAAGAACGGGTAGTCGGAGCATAGATGCATCGAGGCAATCGTCTCCACAAGACCTCTCTTGTCCTTTATGGCACGTATCCTGTCTATCCCGGACATGATCGGAGCCGCACCTTCGCTGTTCAGACGTACGGAATCCAGTCCCATCCTGTACAGGTCGGATATCTTCTGCTCTACGCTGCCAGGCATTACCTCCTGCCTGTCGAGACCGGCAAAGAGGTCATTGAGGCGTTTCTGGTTATTCTCGTTCAGAACATCGAAAGAGCCGAACCTTGCGAATTCCGGCTTGAGAGGATTGTTCTTCTGCCATCCTCCTGTTGCATACTGATAGAAATTTTCTGCGGGGGAGATTGAAGTGTCAAGGTTTGCGGGATCAATGGCATGTACAGCCTGCGGCGTTTCGTTGCATGCCATTGCCAATGCAGGAATCATAATCAACAGCAATTTTTTCATCAGTCCTAATTTTATCCATTTCTGAAATATCATGCAAATGTAAATAAATTCATCGGGATATGGCTTATTAACTGAAAAAATATGCATCTTTGTAAGGATATATATCCCTTACCAGTTATCGCAATGACAAGAATACGTACATACATTCTGATGCTTGCCTTATGTGCAGGCATTGCGGGTGCCAGGGCATATGCCCAGGAGAACAGGGCTGAACGTTTCGCCGAAAGATACAATCTACTCGTATCAAAGCTTGGTGCAGACGGCGTCGGCATCGAGACACTGCTGAATGCCTGGGCTGCAGAGGATTCGACAGACCTGCGCCTGTATACCGCCAGATTCAGCTATTATTTCGCGAAATCCCAGGCAGATTCCGTAGTGTCCCGGCACGAGAGGAAATACCTCGGGATGTCCCCGATCCTGCAGCTGAAAGACTCGACAGGCACGGATGTCTACTATTTCCAGGAGCGCTTCTATGACGACTCCCTGTTTTCAATTGCAATCAAGACAGCCGACAAGGCGATAAGGATGTGGCCCGAGAGGCTTGACCTGAGACTGCTCAAGGCCGATGCCCTGAGTGCATACGAGAAAGGCAGTCCGGACATGACATCCGCGTATCTCGAAAGCCTGGCCGATGAGTACTTTTCTGGCGGGAAGCAATGGACATACCCGGGAGACACCGTCGATGACGCTTTCTTCAAGGGCATCATCCAGCAGTACTGCGCCTCATTCTTCAGCCTCGGAACAAGGAATTCATATGAAGCCTTCCGGCAGCTTGCGGAAACAATGCTCGGATATCTGCCTGACGACCCGACATTCATGTCCGACATAGGCTCATACCTGCTCATTGCCAGGTCCGACTATAAGGGGGCTCTCAAATGCTACAACAAGGTGCTGAAGACCAGCCCGGAGGACTATACCGCAATCAAGAACTGCATCATTGTCGCAAGACACATGAAAAATGTCAGGATGGAAAAGAAATATCTTGCCATGATGGCCGAATACGGGCCTGAAACCGAAAAGAAGGCGGCTGCCGTCAGACTCGGGCTCCTGTCCGGGAAGAAAAAGTAGGCAGGCATACGGCAGCCGTACTACTGCCTGCCGACACATATGGAGCACCGCTGCATGATGTCGACGGCAAGCATGCCGTCCTGTTCCAGCATTGCGACATACTCCCTCGTCTCCTTCCATGGACGCCCGAGCATTACCGCGAGTTCATCCACGGTTATGCCGCGGTTGCGGCGCACAGCCGATATCACGGCAGCAAGGTCCCCGATCTTCCTGCTGTCCAGCCTCCCGGCGAACACTTCCCTGACATAGTCCTCCGGAATCTTTCGCCGCACACCTTCCCCCATACGCAGCCCCATGCCGGCCGCCAGGTCCTCAAGCGAAAACACCGGCTCTGCGGACCTGCTTCTTATCAGCCAGTTGCATCCCCGGGAACGGTCATCGTCAATCCGTCCCGGAAGGGCATATACATTCCTGTCGTATGACATGGCAAGCCCGGCCGTTACCATCCCGCCTCCCTTCATTCTTGACTCCATAAGTATCACGGAGGAAGACAGGCCCGCTATTATCCTGTTCCGTCTGATAAAATTAACCTTGAGAGGGGATGTCCCGACGGGAAAATCAGTGACAAGGGCGCCATGGGAGGCAATCTCATCAGCGATGGAAGCATGTCTGGAAGGATATACGGAGTCCGGGCCTGTCGCCATTACGGCTATGGTAAGGAGGCCTGAATCAAGGGCCTGCCGGTGCGCAATGAAATCCACCCCATACGCCAGTCCGCTCACTATCACAGGAGGTTCCGGAGTCACGGAGGACATGGACGACACCACCCTCATGGTCCATTCCCTGCCATAGGCCGAGACATCCCTCGTCCCGACTACAGACAGCATCCCCCTTTTCCCGAGGATATCCGCAGGCCGGAGACTGCTCCTGACATAGATACCTGCCGGGGCATCCGGACATTCCCTGAGCAATGCCGGATAATCCCCGTCCGTACAGCCGATGAAAACACATCCTGCCGAAGCAGCCTTCTCCAGCTCCCTGGAGGCATCATCCAGGGCCTTCGGCGATATCCTGGAGCGGTGCACCGAATACGGCCCGAATACCGTATCAAGCCCTTCCCTGTCCAGGCTGAAGACCGCAGCCGCACTCCCGAACGCCTCGACAAGGGCATGGGAAATCTTCGGCTCATATCCGAAGATCATATTCAGTGCACAGCAGCATAATGTCTCGTCATATCTTCCGCTCATCCTGTCGTCTTTTTCCTGCAAATGTATCCGGAAGACATATGGGCACATAAAAAATGTGGCGGAATCCTGGAAAGATCCGCCACATTTTTCTCTTTTCCTATATTATTTTCTCTTTTTTACTGTCCCGTCATATGATAAGAAGAGCATCGCCATACGGTCCGAACCTGTAGTCTTCCTTCAGGGCGGTATCATAGGCCTTCATGACATTCTCGTATCCGCCGAACGCAGCCACCGACATGAGCATTGTCGAGCACGGGAGATGGAAATTGGATACTATGGCATCCGGCACAGCGAACCGGTATGGAGGGAAAATGAATTTGTTGGTCCATCCGTCATATGCATTGACCTCGTCATTCGTGGTCACATATGTCTCAAGCCCGCGCATAACGGTAACCCCCACTGCCAGCACCTTGTGCCTCTCGCGCTTCGTCCTGTTTATCAGGTCCGCGGCATCCTCCGTGATTATCAGGCGCTCCGAGTCCATCTTATGCTTGGACAGGTCCTCGACATCCACAGACCTGAAATGTCCTATGCCCATATGGAGGGTAATGAATGCCTTATTGATATCCTTGAGGATCATCCTGTTGAAAAGCTCACGGCTGAAATGCAGACCGGCCGCAGGAGCGGACACTGCGCCTTCATGAACAGCAAATATTGTCTGGAAATTTTCAGCGTCCTCCGGAGTCACATTCTCCTTTACCCATTTTGGGACCGGGGTCTCGCCCAGCCCGAACAGCGTATCCTTGAAATCCTCATAGCTCCCGTCATACAGGAAGCGGAGAGTCCTGCCCCTCGATGTAGTATTGTCTATCACTTCAGCCACCAGACTGCCGTCCTCGCCGAAATACAGCTTGTTGCCGATCCTTATCTTCCTGGCGGGGTCCACAATCACATCCCAGAGCCGCTGCTCGCGGTTGAGCTCCCTCAGAAGAAATACCTCTATATCCGCCCCCGTCTTTTCCTTCTTTCCATAAAGTCTTGCAGGAAAAACCTTTGTATCATTAAGGACAAATGTATCGCCTTTGCCGAAATAGTCGATTATATTCTTGAAGAGCTTATGGTCTATCTCGCCCGTCTTTCTGTCGAGAACCATCATCCTGCACTCATCTCTCCATCTCGGAGGTTCTGATGCGACCTTGCTTTTAGGCAGATTAAACTGGAATTGAGAAAGTTTCATGGTAAATAACCGTTCGTTTTTGCATGCAGTATATTATACGATTTTCATGAAACTTTGTTTCACTTCAAACGCAGTATTTTCAAAAAATTTTTCATTATATTTGAAATTTTCATATTATCATGGCCGATCTGAACACTTCCACGATTGACGGATAGGTATTCAACAGAAAAGGCGTAAGGCTTGATTTCGCGACCCAGGCAGCCTTTGAGATATCCTCCTCCTTCTGCGGCGTGAGGTCCAGAGGATTGTCATACAGCATGTCGAACCACCATGTATGCTTCAGATGCCACAGCCCGTTACGCCTGTAGCAATGGTCTGTGATGCATATAAGGTCCTTGAGAATGAGACTGTCTACCCCTGTCTCCTCCTGCACTTCGCGCAGGGCTGTGACCTTTATGTCCTCCCCCTCCTCCTGATGGCCCTTGGGCAGGTCCCACAGCCCGTTCCTGTTAATGAGCAGATAATCCCCGCGCCTGTTGGAGACCAGCCCGCCACCGGCATTTACCTCGACGAATTCCCTGCAGATCTCCCTGTAGGTGCTCTCCTCGTCATCTACAGGTATGTATATCCTGTGGAGGGAGGCGGAACTCTCGAACATGTCGATAAGTTCATGCACCGACTCCCTGCCAGCAAGCCTGAACTCGACGGCATTGGCATCGGCCAATGTCTCGCCGTCAGGAGGACAGATGATTATGCATCGCTTTTCAAGATATATCTTGTGCATTTCGCAGTTAATTTTACTATCTTTGCAAGATTGAACCGCGCAAATATACTCAACAGCCGGATGCATAGCAAATGTATTTCGCATGCATGGCGCGACAGTACGGATGATGCGGGCAATGGAACGAATTTATCAGGATAAAATCAACAGTATGGAATCTATCGACAGAAAAGTAGCCAAGTCACTGCTGGACATCAAGGCCGTAATGCTGCGGCCGGACGAACCTTTCAAATGGGCCTCAGGCTGGCTGTCCCCGATCTACTGCGACAACAGGAGAATCCTTTCATATCCCGAACTCAGGGAGAACGTCTGCAGATGGATGGCAGACATAATAACGAAGAAATACCCGGATGTGGAGGTAATTGCAGGAGTCGCAACCGGTGCAATCGCACACGGGATGCTCATAGCGCACATCCTCGGGAAGCCGTTCATCTATGTCAGGCCAAAGCCAAAGGACCACGGCACGGGCTCGCAGATAGAAGGCTCCGTCGCGAAAGGGGCGAAGACGGTAGTGGTAGAGGACCTCATCTCGACGGGCAGCAGCAGCCTCTCAGCAGTACAGGCTCTCATCAAGGCCGGAGTGAACGTCCTCGGCATGACAGCCATATTCTCATATAATTTCAATCAGGCAAGAAGGGCATTTGAACTGGCTGATGTCGAGCTCCAGACGCTGACCAACTACGATACCCTCATCGAGGTCGCACACGAGACCGGATACATAAAGGACTCGGACATAGCGGTCCTCAAGGAATGGAGATTCTCCCCTTCCACCTGGGGACAAACCGAATAGTCATGGCAACGGTCATCAAGAGCAAGCATGCCATAGTATCCAAGGCGCCGTATATGCTGTATATGGCGTTTGTCGACATGCGCAATTTCGTGCAGCTCCTGCCGGAAGACAAGAAAAAGGACATATCGGCAGACTACGATTCGATAAAGGCGACAGTACAGGGATTCAATGTCGGAATCAGGATAACGGACAGGATACCCTATTCAAGGATTGACTTCAAGGACGACGGGGCACCTTTCTCCTTTACGATATCGATGCATTTCGACGCTGCCGGCGGAGACCCGGACAAGACGGACTTCCACATCGAGCTTTCAGCCGAGCTCAACATGGTCATGAAAATGATGCTCGGGTCCAAGCTCCAGGATGCACTCGACAAGATAGCAGACTCGCTGGCTGCCGTATCCGAAGGCAGGATACCCGACGGGGTCGACCCGGATATCCTCAGAAAAGCCGCTGAGACCGGACAATTCAACTGAATCGCCATACAACGATGACATTCGACAGGGAATTCAGGAAATATCTTGAAGAAGCGATCGGCACGGAAAACGCCCGCATCGCTTTTTCTGCTTTTGAGCAGACTCCGGCCGTATCCGTGAGGCTCAACCCGTCAAAGCCCGGGGCTGAGTTCGGATGCGGGCAGGACAGGATTCCCTGGTGCGGATACGGGCTGATGCTGGACACCAGGCCGCAGTTTACCCTTGACCCGTGCCTTCATGCAGGGGCCTACTATGTCCAGGACTCTTCCTCGATGTTTACAGGGCATGTGTTCAGACATATCCTGAGGTCGCATACCGGCATCCGGGAGAAAAACATCAGGGTCCTCGACCTGTGTGCGGCACCGGGAGGCAAGACGACAGACATGGCGGCATCGCTGAGGGATATCTGCGGGGACAGGTTCCTCCTCGTATCCAACGAGGTCATCAGACAGCGGGCCGGGATTCTCGCGGACAATGTGTCGGCATGGGGAGACCCCAATGTCATGGTCACATCCTCAGACCCCGAACGGATAGGCCGCCTCAAGGGCATGTTTGACATAATAGTTGCGGATGTGCCATGTTCGGGGGAAGGCATGTTCAGGAAAGACCCCGAAGCAATAAGGCAATGGTCCCCGGACACCGTATCCCTGTGCCAGGCAAGGCAACGGCGCATCATAGCTGACATATGGGACGCCCTTGCGGACGGAGGCATCCTCATCTACTCCACATGCACATTCAACAGATACGAGAACGACCTGAATGTCGGATGGATATGCAGTGAACTCGGGGCATCGCCCGTGTCCGGCGGGGATGCAGCGCCCGGGGACATGCCGGGAGTACTTAAGACGGAATACGGCTTCCTGCTTGTACCAGGACTTGTCAGAGGCGAGGGACAGTACTGCAGTGCAGTGAAAAAGGACGGCCATGACCCGGAAGGGGCGGACAGGAAGCAGACAAGAAGAAAGGATACCGTCAGGACTGGGAAAGGGACATCCGCAACCGGAGTCGTATCCGGGATGTTTGACAGGGAAATGCGCATATCGGAACGGGCCGGGGAAATCATCGCTGTCCCCGAGACAATCGCAGACGATGCCGGCGAGATCGCGGCAGGCATAACCGTGATGTCATCAGGATGTGCCGCAGGAAGCATGAAAGGCAGGGATTTCATCCCCTCCCAGGACCTGGCATTGTCAGCCGCACTGTCTGGAGACGCATTCCCGGAAACAAGCCTGGACGAAGCCACTGCCCTTGCATACCTGCACCGCGACCAGATCAATCCGGCATGTCCGTGCAGGGGATTCATAAGAGTCACGTATAAAGGTCTCGGACTCGGTTTCATAAAGAATATCGGGAACAGGTGCAACAACATGTACCCTATGTCCAGGAGAATCCGGATGGACATCCCGAAACAATAATTTCAGACTGAAACAATGACAGAATTCATCGATACGCATACGCATCTTTATGACGAGGCTTTCTCCGGAGAAAGCGATGCGGCCATAGCCAGGGCTGAAGAAGCCGGTGTGACACGGATGGTGTTTCCCGACATAGACAGCAAGACAAGGGAGGAAATGTTCGCCGTGGCGGACAGACATCCGGGGACCGTATTCCCGTGCCTCGGACTGCACCCCACCTCCATAGACAGCAACTGGAGGGAAGAATACGGGAAGATGCTCGAATGGGCGGACAGGAAGGTATATGCAATCGGCGAAATAGGGATGGACTGCTACTGGTCGCGGGAATTCGTGGAAGAGCAGAAGGAGGCCCTGAAAGCCCAGCTGAGGCTTGCACACGAAAAGGGACTTCCCGTAATCATCCACTCAAGGGAAGCCACGGGTCCTATAATCGACATAATAGAGGAATGCAGGCATCTCGACCTGCGCGGAGTATTCCATGCTTTCAGCGGAAGCGCAGAGACTTTCCGCAGACTCTCCAGGTGCGGGGAATGGTATATCGGCATCGGAGGGGTCATAACATACAGGAAGGCATCCATTGCGGAGACAGTGAAGGAAATCCCTCTGGAAAGGATTGTGCTTGAAACGGATTCCCCGTATCTGACCCCTGTACCGAAACGCGGCTCGAGAAACGAAAGCAGCTACATACCATACATCGCCGGAAAGCTTGCCGCGCAGAAAGGGCTCGGCATAGAGGAGACAGCATCAGTCACGACAGCAAACGCAAAGGCATTATTCGGAATTTAGACATGGCAGCAATGAGACCGGAATATACAATACAGCCAAAAGCCAGGGCATCCCTGCTCCTGATATACACAGGAGGGACGATAGGGATGAAGCAGGACCCGACAGACATGACCCTGAAGCCATTCAACTTCAACCAGATACTCGAGGAGGTCCCGGAACTGGCCAAATTCGCATACAGGATAGATTCGTACACTTTCGACCCGATAATCGACTCCTCGGACATAGAGCCGGCATCGTGGCAGGAACTGGCATCGCTCATATATGAGAGATATGACGACTATGACGGGTTCATAGTACTCCACGGCACGGATACGATGTCATATTCGGCCTCCGCCCTCAGCTTCATGCTCGAAGGCCTGACCAAGCCTGTGATTTTCACGGGAAGCCAGCTGCCGATAGGCGTGCCGAGGACTGACGGGAAGGAAAATCTGATATCTGCCGTCGAGATCGCCGCAGCCAAGGACAGCAACGGGCATGCAAGGGTCCCGGAAGTATGCATATGCTTCGACAACATGCTCATGAGAGGCAACCGCACCACAAAGGTAAATGCGGACAACTTCAGGGCTTTCCGTTCAGAGAACCTGCCTCCCCTCGCGGAAGCCGGCATATATATCAGGTACAATGACTCCGTCATCCGCAAGCCCGCAGACTGGACCCGCAGACCTGCCCTTCACATGAATCTCGACACAAGGGTATCGATACTGAAGATACATCCGGGAATTACCCCGGGCGTAGTGGAAAACATCCTATGCGGGAAAGAGACAAGGGCTGTCATCATAGAGACATACGGCTCCGGCAACGCCCCGTCGAAGAAATGGTTCCTCGACATGATACGCAAGGCGGCAGGAATGGGCAAGATCCTCCTGAATGTGACCCAGTGCCTTGCAGGCTCCGTCAACATGACGATATATGCCAACGGGAAAGCCCTCGAGGAGGCAGGGGTCGCAAGCGGATACGACAGCACGACGGAAAGCGCACTTGCAAAACTTTTTTATCTCATGGGCGAGACTCCCGACAACTCCATGGTCATGAAAATGCTGGACATGGACCTGCGCGGAGAAATATCAAGATAAAATTATTGCCAAATGAAAATTAATTGCTAAATTGCACCGGTTTTTAGGATGAAAAACAACGGGAACAGAGTTCTTTGATGAATATAACGATTTAATACATTATTAATTAAACACACAAAAACAATTATGAAAAAAATTTTCATGTTTTTGGCAGTCATTGGCGTAATGGCCTTTACTGCACAATATGCAGCAGCTCAGGATCAGGCTGTTGCAGAAGACACTACCGCTACTGAGGCAGCAGCTCCGGCAGAGGCGGCTTCACTCTCGGATCTCGTGGCAGCAGCATCCCAGGATGTTCCTCTCCACCAGCAGCTCAAGACCCAGTTCATCGCCGGTGGTCCAGGCTTCATGTCCCTGATCATCCTGTGTCTTATCCTCGGTCTGGCAGTCTGCATCGAGAGAATCATCTACCTCAGCCTTTCAAAGACCAACACAAAGAAGCTCCTTGCCAAGATTGAGGAAGCTCTCAACAACGGTGGTCCTGAGGCTGCAAAGGAAGTATGCCGCAATACACGCGGTCCTATCGCAAGCATCTTCTATCAGGGATTCCTCCGCATGGACCAGGGCGTTGAAGTAGTTGAAAAGACTATCGTGTCATACGGTTCAGTACAGATGAGCCTCATGGAGAACGGACTTTCATGGATCGGACTCTTCATCTCTGTAGGACCTTCACTCGGATTCCTTGGAACAGTCGTTGGTATGGTGCAGGCATTCGATGCCATCCAGGTTGCCGGAGACATTTCTCCTAACGTTGTGGCCGGTGGTATGAAAGTGGCCTTGATCACGACTGTCGGTGGTCTTATCGTGGCTATCATCCTCCAGATTTTCTATAACTACATCGTGTCAAGGATTGACGCTATCTCCATCGAGATGGAAGATACTTCAATCACACTTGTAGATATGCTGGCAAAATATCAGGAGAAAAAATAATCACAGGAAATAATGAAATACTCTAAAATAGTAAAAATAGTACTTCTGGTCCTGATGGTGATCAGCGTGGCTATCGGAGTATGGGGCTTCGTTGCAGACTTCAATGATGCGTCTGTCAACGGTCTGCTCAGATGGGCTTACGTCATGGTCGTCCTGGGTATCGGCATCGCTGTCATCCTGGGTCTGGCAATCGCCGTCATCAACAACCCGAAGAGCCTCATCAAGATGTTAATCTTCCTTGTAGGCTGTGCAGTAATCGTCGGGGTCGCATATTTCCTTGCCAGCGGAGACCCGCTTGTAGGCTATATCGGCGCCCAGCCTTCTGAAGGCACACTTAAGATGACCGACACCATTCTGAACCTTGCATACATCACTTGCGGTGCTGCCATCCTTGCAATCATCGCAGGAGCATGTCTCGAAGCGTGTCGTAACAGGAAATAACAAGGTATCAATATGGCAAAGAAATTACCAGAGATCAATTCAAGTTCAACGGCAGACATCGCGTTCCTGTTGCTGTCATTCTTCCTTATGACATCCAACATGGCACAGGATGCCGGATTGCAGCGCCGTCTGCCTCCGATGCCGGATGAAAACCAGAAAGTCCAGAACCAGAAGGTCAATCGCCGTAACATTATCACGGTAAAGATCAATTCTGCGGACAGACTTATGGCTGGGAATGAGCCTATTGATGTAAGCATGCTGAAATACAAGATCAAAGAGTTCCTTGTCAACGCCAACAATGATCCGAAGCTCCCCGAAAAGGAGATGAAGAACATCGAGGGATATGGCCAGTACCCAGTGTCCAAGGGAGTCATTTCACTCCAGAACGACCGTGGTACCAGCTATCAGGCCTACATTGCCGCACAGAATGAAATCGTAAAGGCCATCAACGAGCTGCGCGATGACTTCTCAAAGGCAAACTACGGCAAGCCATACCTCAACCTTGACGAGGACCAGCAGAAGATTGTAAGAGAGGCTATTCCGCAGAACATTTCTGAGGCCGAGCCTAAGGATGTAAGCAAAAACTAAAGGAGGGATTGGAAATGGCAAAATTCGGAAGAAGCGGAAAAAAGGATGTACCTGGATTAACTACGGCATCCATGTCGGATATAGTCTTCATGCTCTTGTTTTTCTTCATGGTGACTACAACCTTGCGCGAGACGGAGAACAAAGTCATGGTTCAGCTTCCGGAAGCATCGGAATCTGCCAAGCTTGAGAGAAAAGACCTTGCAGCATACATCAGCGTAGGTCCTCCTATCCAGCGCCTTCAGGCTCAGTACGGAAATGATGCCCGTATACAGCTCAACGACTCATTCAGGAGTGTCGATGACATCAGAGACTTCATCGCGACTGAAAGGGAATCCAAGAGCGAGGCGGACAGACAGTTTATGACAGTTTCAATCAAAGCCGATGAAAACGTGAGAATGGGTATCATCACGGATATCAAACAGGAGCTGAGAAGATGCTCCGCCCTTAAGATCATGTATGCGGCGAGAAAACCTGCAGCAGACTGACAAAGCATCAGCTATATTAAAAAAGCAGCCCGTAAGGGTTGCTTTTTTTTGTGTTTTTATATCAATGAAATGAGCATGATAACAGAAAAAAGCGTAATTTTGCAGGCTGGTAACAAGTATATAATCCATATGAAAACCTATCTGAAAAGGACCGCATCGGCCATAGTCATGGCAATCTGTTCCATAACCGCATTCTGCTCATGCGACAACGCCGGGAATGACTCCGGAAAGGCAAGATACATCTTCGTGTTTATCGGGGACGGGATGGGCGCAGGCCATGCGGCAGTGACCGAGTCATATCTTTCTTACCAGGCAGGCAAGCTCGGGGGCGAGGAACTCTGCTTCACACAGTTTCCAGTACTCGGGACATGTACCACTTACTCTGCAGACCACCATATCACATGCTCATCGGCATCAGGTACTGCCATCGCATGCGGAGAGAAGACCTTGAACGGGTATCTCGGTGTCAATCCGGATGGAGAGAGGCTCAAGAGCATCGCATATGACCTGAAAGAGGAGGGATACAATATCGGTATCATGTCTTCAGTACCGGTAAATCATGCCACTCCGGCATCATTCTACGGTCACAACACGGACAGGGAAGACTACTACAACATCAGCATGGAGATACCTGAGAGCGGATTCGACTTATTCGGGGGCTCAGGATTCCTGCAGTACAGCGGAAAGGACGGGGACAAGACCCCGACACCGGAAGTTCTCGAAAGCAAAGGATACAACGTATGCTTCGGAGCAGAGGAATTCAGACAGGAAATGGACTCTTCGGAGCATATCGTATTCATACAGCCGAGCGGAAAGGCTGAGAATGCCGGGAACTACGAAGTCGAGAAGCCGGATGAAGAGGATTCGAGACTGGCGGAAATGCTGCAGATGGGTATTGATTTCCTTGGAGATGACGAGCCATTCTTCATAATGTGCGAAGGAGGCGAGATTGACTGGGCAGCCCATGACAACATGACCATGCCTATGATAGACGCAGTGCTCAGGTTCAACGAGGCAGTCGAGACCGCATACCATTTCTATCTGGAGCATCCGTCCGAGACCCTCATAATCGTCACGGCAGACCATGAGACAGGAGGAATCACACTGGGAAGCAACGGGACGAGCACAATATACTGGGATGAACTTGTCAAGGCATATGAAGGCGGTGCAGTCCCTGCCACAAGAGAAGAGAAAAGGAATCTCAACGACAAGGTCTGCATAGGCTGGACAACAGACAACCATACAGGTGCACCTGTGCCGCTGTACGCAATCGGGAAAGGGGCTGAGAAATTTGCCGGAAGGATGGACAATACCGACATAAAGGGAAAGATCCTCAACTGACACATCTATTGAAATAATAAAAGCATCACATAATGGAAGAGATTAAAAGGACCAAGGTAAAGGAGCTGCTGAAAAGCACTCCGGGGCAGGATGTCATAGCCAAAGGCTGGGTAAGGACAAGAAGGGGAAACAAGAATGTATCATTCATAGCCCTGAATGACGGTTCTACGATAAACAATATCCAGATTGTAGTGGATATGGCTTCCTTTGACGAGGAGAAGCTCAAGAAAATCACTACCGGAGCATGCCTGTGCGTAAAAGGCCGGCTGACAGAATCACTCGGCAGCGGCCAGGCAGTGGAAATCCAGGCACAGGAAATCACAATATACGGAGAAGCCGACCCGGCTTCCTACCCTTTGCAGAAGAAAGGGCATACCCTTGAATTCCTGAGGAGCATCGCACATCTCAGACCGAGGACAAATACTTTCGGAGCCGTGCTGAGAATCCGTCATGCTATGGCTTTTGCAATCCACAAATACTTCAATGACAAAGGATTCGTATATCTTCACACTCCGCTTATCACTGCTTCCGACTGCGAAGGTGCAGGAGAGATGTTCCAGGTTACAACATTGGACCTGAACAATCCTCCACGCAAAGAGGACGGGTCAATCGACTACAGCCAGGACTTCTTCGGGAAGCAGACAAGCCTTACCGTAAGCGGACAGCTCGAAGGCGAGCTCGGAGCAATGGCATTGGGGGAAATCTATACGTTCGGGCCTACATTCAGGGCCGAGAACTCCAACACGCCGCGCCATCTGGCAGAATTCTGGATGATCGAGCCGGAAATGGCATTCTACGAGATAGAGGACAACATGGAGCTGGCGGAGGATTTCATAAAATACCTCGTGAAATATGCCCTTGACAACTGCATGGATGATCTGCAGTTCCTCAACGACATGTTCGACAAGGAACTTCTTGCAAGACTGAAGAGTGTAGTCAACACGGAATTTGTCCGTCTGACCTATACCGAAGGCATAAGGATCCTCGAGAATTCAGGAGAGAAATTCGAATTCCCTGTCAGCTGGGGCGTAGACCTGCAGAGCGAGCATGAAAGGTATCTTGTCGAGAAGCACTTCGGCAGGCCGGTAATAATGACCGACTATCCGAAGGAAATAAAGGCTTTCTATATGAAGCTTAATGAAGACGGCAAGACAGTAAGGGGAATGGATGTACTGTTCCCGAAAATCGGAGAAATCATAGGCGGATCCGAAAGGGAGTCTTCACTTGAAAAGCTTGAGGCAAGAATCAAGGAACTCGGAATGAGGAGGGATACACTTGAATGGTATCTCGACACGAGGAGATTCGGTTCGGCTCCTCACAGCGGCTTCGGACTCGGATTCGAAAGGCTTCTCCTGTTTGTTACCGGAATGGGTAATATCAGGGATGTCATCCCGTTCCCGAGGACACCAAAGAATGCTGAGTATTGATTAAACTGACCGAGACATGATGGTAATAGGAATAGCCGGCGGATCCGGCTCGGGAAAGACTACTGTAGTGAAGGCTCTGACTGAAGAGCTTAAGGAAAGGGTCGTTGTCCTCCCGCAGGACTCATACTACAAGGATTCGAGCCATCTTCCGATTGAAGAACGCCAGAAAGTGAACTTCGACCATCCGGACTCGATTGACTTCCCGCTGCTGACCAGCCAGCTGAAACAGCTTAAGGAAGGGAAGACAATCGAACAGCCGGTATATTCCTACCTGACATGCTCCAGGTCAAAGACAGAGACCATTACAGTCACTCCTGCCGAAGTCATCATCATTGAAGGCATACTCATCTTCAATTGTGCGGAGCTGCGGGAACAGATGGACATCAAGATATTTGTCGATGCAGATGATGATGACAGGCTCATGCGCATCATGGCCCGTGACATAAAGGAAAGGGGGCGCGACATGAATGCAGTCCTGGAACGGTACAGCCGCGTTGTCAAACCGATGTACCTGCAGTTCATAGAGCCAAGCAAAAGATATGCGGATATCATCATACCGCAGGGAGGACACAACAAGGTAGCAATTGAGATAATCGCGGCGACAATAGAAAAAGCCCTGCAGCAGAAATAAATGGGCATACGGTTCCCCGAAATATTCCATGACATGATAACGAGGACAGCCAGTCAACTGGCCGGACTGTCTTCACGTATTGCCGTAACCATACGCAGAAGCTGTTCCAGGGCAGGAGGAATCATTACGGAAGACCGTGCCGGACTGTATGCAACTGCGGTATTCCATCTCATCGTCCTGATAGTCCTGCTTGCAGGATCAATAGGCTCTGCCGTCAGCAACAACGCTTCATACCTGTTCGACTTCTCGAGACAGGAAGAGGAAGAACTCAATGAACAGGAACAGGTATTCAAGGAGGAAATCAGCAGAAGGCTTGACAGGCTTCTCTCTGATGGAGGAGACATAGGACTGCCTCCGGAACCGGAAATACGGAATATCGCCGTCGATGCATCTTCAAGGCTTCAGGATGACAGAAATACTGACGCCGAGAAGCTGTATTCCGATGCGGAAAGACTGCAGCAGGAGCTGAAAAACGGTTACCGGCAAGACTTTGCCGATGAAGACATGAGAGATGAGACTGTAGACATGAGTGCGACCGACGGCCTGAAAAGTAACGATACAGACGACAGCCTGCAGGTCTACAGAGGACCATCCGTAGCCGACTGGAGGCTCGAAGGACGGAAGCCGAGCATACTCAAGATTCCTGCCTACCGGTGTATCGGAGGTGGAGAGGTAACCGTAGCCATTACAGTCGACAACTCAGGAAGAATAATAAATGCAAAGGTCATCGACAATGTGTCATCCGATGACGAATGCCTGAGGAACTTCGCGATACGGGCAGCAAGGATGTCCAGATTCTCTGCATCAAGGACCGCTCCGGCGAGACAGGCCGGGGAAATCATGTACAGATTCATAGCCCAGTAAGGCGGGAGACCGACATTCAGTCAAGCTGCACCCTGCCCGAGGCGGCATAAGCTGTCTTCAAAGGCTCGTCGATGCTGACATAGAATCGGTAGAACGCCTCATCATCAAGTCTGGAATATCGTCCGACAAGGGCGTACAGCTGAGGCATGAGATAATCCCTGGTCCTGTCCCACTCCCCTTTCCGCGGAACAATCCCGTCTGTCCTGGAAGCATATTCAAGGAATCTCCTGCCGAGGTCCAGAGAATCAAGATAAGACTTCAGCTCGGCAAAGTCGTCTATCGGGGCGAGGCTGTCCTTGAATCTGTCGAACATGGCCGAAGCAAAGCGCATCTGGGTCGCTTTCCTGTTACATTTCAGATAGAAATCCGTGACCTTGGTAGTATCCATCGGGACAAAGATGTCTGGTATAATGCCGCCTCCGCCATAGACAGCCCGTCCTCCGGCAGTATGATACTCCACACTCCTGTCGACTTTCATGCTGTCGGCATCGGTAAATTCCCCATGGACATAGCGCTCGTAGATGTCATACGCATAGTCATCCGAATAAGGCTTCTGTATGCAGCGTCCGGACGGGGTATAGAATCTCGCCACGGTAAGCCTTATTCCGGACCCGTCGGTAAAATTGACCGGCTCCTGCACAAGGCCTTTCCCGAATGTGCGCCGACCTACTATTACACCCCTGTCATTATCCTGGATGGCACCGGCAAAAATCTCGCTTGAAGAGGCGGTGGACTCGTCCGTAAGGACAGACAGCTCGATATCCTGCAGTGTCCCTTTCCCGTCGGCATTGAAATCCTGGCGTTTCCTGTGCAGGCCTTCCATATATACTATGGGGGCATTCTTCCCGAGGAATTCATTGCAAAGGAGCAACGCCTGGTCAAAATACCCTCCGGTATTTCCCCGCAGGTCGAAGATAAGCCGCTTCATTCCCTCGGACAGCAGCCTGTCCTTGGCCATGGAGAATTCCTGCCAGGTTGTCCTTGTGAATTTGGAAAGCCTGATATATCCGGTTGTATCATCGAGCATGAATGAGGCATCTACGCAATGTACCGGAATCTTGCCCCTGGTAATTTCGAACGGTATGGATGTCCCGTCACGGTTTACGGTTATCCTGACTTTCGTTCCGGACGGGCCTTTCATCAGCCCAACCATCGTATCCTGCGGAGTACGGCTGCCGGCAATTACCCTTTCATCCACCTTTATTATCCGGTCTCCCTGCAGCAGGCCGGCCTTCTCTGACGGGCCGCCGGGGATGACATTAAGGACTATTGCCGTATCGTTCGGGACATTGAACTGGATACCGATACCGTCAAAATTCCCGGCAAGCTCGGTCTCGGAAGCCTTGAGGTCTACAGGCGGAAGATATACTGAATGGGGATCCAGCTCTGACAGCGCAGCAACCACTGCGGCATCGGTCATCCTCTCCATGTCAAGAGTATCGACATAATTCTTCTGGACCTGCTCGAGTATCAGGTTCAGTTTACGCCAACGGTTATAATCCCCGTCAAACTCCCGGCTTCTGTCAAGCGCCTTGAACACTATCATAGATACCAGCACGCCGATGACTACACCGGAAAGAGCTACTGCCAGATCTTCCTTTTTCATTACGATTCAGTCAACTTTTTCAACTTCCACTCCTGCGGCCTTAAGCAGGTCGATGCCGTCAGTAAGCCTGTACTCATCCTTATAGACGACCCTCCGGATTCCGGCCTGGATAATCAGCTTGGAACATTCGAGGCATGGAGCAGCCGTCACATAAAGGGTCGCACCGAGACTGCTGTTCCCTGACTTTGCGACCTTTGTAATTGCATTGGCCTCTGCATGAAGAACATATGGTTTGGTAACCCCGTTCTCATCCTCACAGATATTCTCAAAACCGGACGGGGTGCCATTATACCCGTCCGATATGATCATATTGTCCTTCACTATCAGGGCTCCTACCTGCCGGCGCCTGCAGTATGAGTTTCTTGCCCATACCGACGCCATTTCAATATAGCTCCTGTCAAATTTCTGCATTATGAATTCCTCTGATACAGGTATCTCTTGATACTTCTCTTAGGAGTACGCTCGAAATCCTCCGGCATGATTTCTATTGTCTTGATTCTCGCATAGTTAGGAAGCTCCTGATTTGCCGACACGAGAGACTCGTCAAGATGCTTCTTCAAGGCGTCAGCCGAAAGTCCGTCAAGCTCTCCCTGATGAAAGTCCGGATATATGAGAGCTGTAAGTGCGCCCTTGTCCTCGATTACAAGGGAATCCACCACATACGGCATATTGTTCAGTACGGACTCTATCTCCTCAGGATATATGTTCTGGCCGGACGGCCCAAGGATCATGCACTTCGAGCGTCCGCGCAGATACAGATACCCGTCCTTGTCCATGACTCCCATGTCTCCTGTCCTGAACCATCCGTCCTTTGTGAATGCAGCCTCTGTAGCCTCCTCATTCTTGAAATAGCCGAGAAAGACGTTCATTCCGCGGACAAGGACCTCTCCAGGAATATTCTGAGGGTCATCGGAATCGATCTTTATCTCCATGTTCGGGGCAGCCTTGCCGCAGGAGAAGAGCCTTGCCGTCCTCCAGTCATCATATGTTATGATAGGGGCGCATTCCGTCATCCCGTAGCCTACAGTGAACGGGAAACCGATCTTCTTGAAGAAGGACTCGACCTCCTTGTTGAAGGCTGCGCCACCTATTATGACCTCCTCGAACTGTCCGCCGAAAGCCGCAACCAGCTCGTTGCAGATTTTCTTCATGATGACATGGTCCAGGACCGGCAGCTTCATCAGTACCTTTATACCATTCTTCTCCAGAATCGGCTTGAGCTTGCTCTTGTATACCTTCTCTATGATAAGCGGTACGGCGATTACAATGTTAGGCTTGACCTCGGACAATGCCTGCATTATGATCTTAGGACTCGGCACCCTTGTGAGGAAGTGTACATGCGTACCGACAGTCAGCTCGAAAAGCAGCTCGAACATCATTCCGTACATATGTGCGGACGGCAGCATGGCAACCACATTGGACGTATCATCTATCATCGGGAGCACTTTCTTCGCAAAGAATATGTTGGAGAACAGCGCCCTGTAAGGCACCATCACGCCTTTGGAGAATCCCGAGGTACCGGATGTATAATTGATAAGCGCCAGCTCGTCTGGCTTGTCCTCGTAATAGTCAAGGCACTCAGGGGTGAAGTTCATCGGATACTTCTTGCCGAAAAGCTCGTTCAGATGCTCTCTCACTTCATTTATGAGGCTTGTCTTTGCATACAGGAAATGGAAAGTGTTTATCTGCACCACAGCCTGGAGTGCAGGCATCTCATTCTCGGAAAGACCCTCCCATACGACATCGTCGACAAACAGTATCTTCGCTTCCGAATGATTGACAAGATGATGTATGTTGCCGGCCTTGAACTCATGAAGGATAGGTACCGGCACAGCTCCATAGGTCAATGCAGAAAGGAATGCCACACCCCAGTTGGCCTGGTTTCTTGAGCATATCGCCACCTTGTCTCCCTTGACAAGCCCGCATTTCTCATACATTATATGCATCTTGGCAATCCTCCGGGCAACATCCCGGTAATGGAGAGTCACTCCCTGATAATTGGACAGGGCAGGCCTGTCCCAGTTTTTCCTGAAACTTTCTTCGTAAAGTTTATTTACTGACTGAAATTCCATATTGTTCTTTTTTATAGGTGGTAGAATCTTATATCGTTGTCTTCTCAAAGCTTGAGGCGATGTTCCTTGCCGTCGTAGCAGGTCACAGTCACGGTATTGTCCTTGCCGGGTATGACCTTGCTGTCGGTACGGATCATCCTGTCCCCTTCCCCGGTCGTAAGAGGCTCGCCCCCATAGAACGGGAAAATCAGGGTCTGAATGGATGTCCTCACTACCCAGTATGTCCGGCCTCCGACTTTTACCGGCTCAGGAAGCCCCTTGATTGTCTCTGCGGCGGTAATGCCTTTCCACTGCAGCGGCTTACGTCCCTGCAGATTGTACATGTCGACCGTATTGTCGGTATGCAGTACCATCACATTGTAACGGCGGCTGTTGTTGAAGTCGTATATATCCGGGCCAAGCAGTATCTCTTTCCCGAGATTTACCGGGAACGGATTGACAAACCTGCCGAGCCTGTCTATCAGATACAGACTTGAGCCTGAGGCAAACAGGATCTGCAGCTTGCCGTTGGCAAAATAATCGATTGTGCCGGCGCGTCCGCAAATCGGAGACTTGAACGGGGCGCCCCAGATGCCTTTGCCGTTCTCTTCCTGCAGGCACAGATACAGATTGTCCTGCTGATAGAACAGGTTCATCCGGCCCGTACCGGAATTCTTTACCCTGAACGGTCCCTTGGAGACTGTAACTACCGTATCTCTCTCGAATACCGGGGCCTTGCTTTTCGTCACGGTTACCTTATCGAGCTCCAGCGATATCTCCGCTGAAGACTTTGCGGCATCCACGGACAAGGTCACAGGACAATATGTGACATCCTTTACGTATGATGCAAGGGACTCTGCAAAATCCCCGGACAGGAATGCTTCCCTGCCGGACATGTTCCCGGTAACGGAAAAATATGCACTGAAGAACCTGTCTTTCCCCGACATCCTGTCAGGCAGCCCGGCATCGGCCATATATTCCTTCAGGGAATTCTCAAGAGCCCTGCCGGAGACATACTCGCCCACTGCGACAGCATTGCCGGAGACTATCCAGCCGTCAATGTATGTGAAGCAGTCCTCGTCCCCTATGTCGAACATGGAGCCGAAAAGAGAGGATGCATAACCTGAATAGGCGTATGGATGCACTTTCGGGACATAATCCTTTATGGAAGAGACATCTGTCCCTTTGAAAAGCAGCGGGACGATATCCCTGCCCGAAACCCTGACGAGCACAACCTGCTCGAGAGAGGAGCCCGCATAGAATGAGGCTGTCGCAGCTTCCTTTACGCCGAGGGCCGATGCCCAGTCTTCCGGGGATATCCCCGTCTTCTTTTCAAGGGACTTTCTTCCCGACATCAGCCTGACTGTGCCTGAGCCTGTCTCCATAAAACGCTCATGGGCATCTATATATGACTGGCAGTCCGCCATAGGGACAGTAGCTGCGAATACGGTGTATGACGGGAGGACGGAAGACACCTCCGATACGGAAGGGCTTACCGATTCAAAGACCCTCATGAAATCCGCGTCCCCATCGACGAATGAAGCCGGACCTTTCAGATATGCGTGCGACCTGTCGTATGAATACATGGATAAGGCAGCCCAGTCAAAGACATCGGAGAAGAAATCAGCATACCGGCTGTATTTCCTCGTAAGGAATGAACTGAATATCTTGCCGATGTTCCGGCCTGATACAAAAAGCATGTCATCCCCGTCAGATTCGGCGGCAGCCTGCACAAAGCCTTCCGCATCGATTACGGAGATATTCCGTGACAGATGCCTTTGGGCAGACTTCACGGCAAGGTCTGAAACCGAAGCCAGGACAATGCTTCTTCTGCTGAGACACGATCCGGCCGGCACGATGTCATGGCAATCCACAAAAGCGGAATATAGTCCGGCAGAGTCAGCTGCCGCAATGATCCCGGCAGCTTCATCCGGAATTCCGTCCCCTGATTTACCGGCATCTATGATAATCAGCGGCACCAGCTCCCCGGCATAATGTATGGAGAGCACTGCCGGGGACGAACCTGCAGGCATTCTCTTCATTCCGGACAGCCGTTCCGAAAAAAGGGACACAGACTTGCCGGCCTTTCCCATGAAAGGGGATGACGGCATGCCGTTCCCTGCAAGCATCTGCACAAGGTCCTCGAACTCCCCGAATCCGAGCACAGCGACTGCATCGGACGGCACGGCATGATACAGGTCGAACCTGGCATCATCCAGACCGTCTTTCCCTGCAGACCCGGTCCCGGAATACAGGACAGAGACAGCTGCCGCTATCCCGATAAGGAGTACGATTATTACGGATGTACAGACGATGATAGCTTTCCTGCTCATGACAACAATTCCTGGAAGGAACCTTTTATCTTACTGCAACAGCCTCGATCTCAACTTTAACCCCCATCGGCAGGGCTGCGACCTGGAAACATGCCCTTGCTGGCTTGTCACCGGTAAAGAACTCGGCATATACGGCATTCATAGCCGCAAAATCCGCGATATCGGCAAGGAGCACCGTTGTCTTGACTACATTGTCATATGTCATTCCCGCCTCGGCAAGTATCGCCCCAACATTCATGAGAGCCTGCCTCGACTGGTCCTCAATGGACTCAGGGACCGATCCGTCCGCCGGATTTACAGGTATCTGGCCGGAAACATAAAGGGTGCCGTCCGCTTCAATAGCCTGGGAATATGGTCCTACTGCCTTAGGGGCATTCTGTGTCGCAATCACTTTCTTCATATCTGTCAAAACTTTTGTAATTGATTCAATATCTTGCAAAGATATGCAAAACCCGAAAGCATAGCAAATGTATTTGGACAGAAGTGACACATGGCATTGAATCTAAATAGAAGTATCCCCCGAAAGCCTGCTCGGACTTTCGGGGACTTACCACATAAAATATATAAGTGACAGCATGGGGCATAGTGGTGGCAGTGACATCAGAGCCTTTGTGTCAATGCGCCGTTTCATCGCTACCAATGCCCAACTGTTCCAACGGCTTGAAACGATAGAATATCATCAGCTTGAAATGAAACGGCATCAGGAGGTGACGGACAAGCGCATCGACGAGGTGTTCAAACGACTGGAAGCCAATATTCCTCCCATGCAGGGTATATTCTACGACGGGCAGGTGTTTGACGCTTCCCGTTTTGTATCTGACTTGATACGAAAGGCAAAACGCTCAATATCCGCCAGTCAGGATAGAGCGGTTCAACAAAGCGCATGACCGTTTTCTGCTTATAGACGACGAAGTGTACCACATCGGGGCATCGATTAAGGATTTGGGCAAAAAGTGGTTCGGGTTCACGCTTATGCGTGACATTCCGGCCTCAGAAATCATCAATAGAATCAAGGATTAGCCAATGTGCAAATTGGTTTTAAAACAACAAGGTAATAATGGATTATACAATATACGAATTTTCGCTTTTCATTGCGTTGCCGTTGATGCTGTTCTTCGGCTTTTATTTTTTAGAAGCCCATTTTCAAAAAGTGCTCAAACGACAAAAAAGTGCTAATTCGACAATTCAAAAAGTGCTAATTCGACAAAAATGTGCTTATTTGACAATTTGAAAAGTGCTCAAACGACAATTCTAATAGAGCGCTGAAATTTAACAGGAAAAGGTTTGGGCTAATAAACGTCATTTATTAACTTTGGATGAAGCAAAGATAATAAATTCAAGTTTATATGAGCAGAAAAATCACTTTTCTTACCCTGTTTCTGTGGCTGATGACGGTAACTTTTCCTGTCATTGCGCAGCAGAAAGCAGACACGACCTACACCTTCCGGTTCGTTCCGCAGAAAGATATGTTTTATGTTCCCTGGAATGGGAATGACACAGAACTTGCCCGCCTGCTGGAGTGTATCGAAAAAAACAAAGC